>JANNEH010000186.1:0-9049 GCA_031378405.1 Synechococcales cyanobacterium OTE_75_metabat_409 | reverse complement strand
ATGCTACATACCTACTGGCAGGGCAAAATTTATGGTGCCGAGAAAGTGCCGAAAAAAGGACCGTTTTTGGTGGTCAGTAACCATGCCAGCAATTACGATCCGGTGTTGCTCTCTTGCTGCGTCGGTAGACCGGTAGCCTATATGGCCAAAGAAGAGCTGTTTGCTATTCCCGTCCTCAAAACCGCCATGAAGATCTATGGCGCTTATCCAGTCAACCGCGAAAAAGCCGGTTCTGGCACCATTAAAGCCGCCATGGAATATTTAGAAAACGGCTGGGGCTTAGGAGTCTTTATGGGCGGCACCCGCACTGCCGATGGCAAAATTGCCGATCCCAAAGCCGGAGCAGCCTTGATCGCCGCCAAAGCCCAAGTTCCAGTCATCCCGATTAGCTTATGGGGTACCGAAAAAGTAGAAGTCTCTGGGAGCAAAATTCCGGCAGCGGTGCCTCTGACCATTCGCATTGGGGATATCTTAGCACCGCCCGCTAGTACTAAGCGGGCATTGTTAGATGAAGCAACGGCTAAATGGACTGCCGAGATCGATCGGCTCCATGAACTAGGTCGCTAAGATCCCCTGGAAGCATTGCCACATTTTCGACCCTCGATGCTATAATTTTGGTTCGCCGGGGTGAATAGCTCAGCCGGATAGAGCAGCTACCTTCTAAGTAGCTGGTCGGGGGTTCGAGTCCCTCTTCACCCATTTCGTTGTTTAATCAGCTCAATCGCCAGCAAAATAGCCTCCTGCATACTGGTAGCATCAGCGCGATTTTTGCCCGCAATATCAAAGGCTGTACCGTGATCGGGGGAAGTACGCACAAAAGGTAAGCCGATCGTGGTGTTCACTGCTCGATCAAAGGCCATGAGCTTCACTGGAATCAATCCCTGGTCGTGATACAGCGCCAAATATCCATCGGCTACCTTCCCGTTACCGGTGCCAAACCAAGCTTGTCCTGGAGCCACCCACATCGTATCTGGGGGCAACAAACCAATCAATTCGGCTTGAGGGTATCGATCGCGCTCTTTGATCAGCCAAGCTTGTAGCCAGTCTATTTCTTCTCTGCCAATCTGCCCACCTTCGCCACTGTGAGGATTTAAGCCAGCGATGCAAACGCGCGGCTGGTTAATCAGGAAATCTTGGCGTAAACAATTGATTAATAGTGCTAACTTGCTGCTCATTAACTCCGGGTTGAGCTTGGCACTCACTGTGTTTAACGGAATATGGGTCGTCGCCAGCAACGCCCGCAATTGCCAATTAGTATGAGGCGATCGACCCACAAACATCATGCCAAACTCCTTGCTTCCCGACATTTCTGCCAATAGCTCCGTTTGGCCAGGGTAATGGTGACCGGCTGTTGCCCAGGCTGATTTGGAGATCGGAGCGGTCACAATGCCATCAAAATCTCCAGCGAGGGTGCGTTCGATCGACTTTTGCAGATATTGAAAACTAGCAGCCCCGCTGGCCACACTGGGTTGGCCAATTTCAATTTGGGAATCTAGGGCAATATTTAGCACCTGGAGGTTACTCGGATCAGCGACGTTGCGTTTTTCTAACAACGCCGAGTCGTTTAGATAGCTATGGTGCTGCTGTAACAGGCGCTTGCTGCCCACTACCGTAATATCTGCTAAGGCCAAGATCTCTGGAGAAAGAGATTTCAGCACCACCTCTGGCCCAATTCCCGCCGGATCGCCGATCGTGATGGCTAAACGCAATCGATCTTTGTGAGACAATGACAGCACCTATATATATTCTGGAGTTAATTAAGCTAATGCTTGCTGAAATTTTAACCGTTGCTGCTATCCCTTTTTTCATGATTTTAGTCGGCCTCGCTCTGGGCTTTGGCATCCTCAAAGTTCAAGCTATCTTAGAAAAATAACTCATTTGGGCAGCTCCTCTGGTCGTCGGGTCTCCTGCTAAAATCTAGCCAGAGGGGCAGCCTGCTCCGCCAGCTTCTAAGTAAACTGTAACGTTATGTATCCGATTCTCAGAAATTCTGTTAATATTTGAGGGCTTTACATTACTTAACTCTTATATTTAATAAATGACTTTACTAATCGTCGGTGCCACCGGTACTTTGGGCAGACAGATCGCCCGACGCGCTCTAGATGAAGGCTACGAAGTGCGTTGCTTAGTGCGCAGTTCTAGAAAAGCGGCCTTCTTAAGAGAGTGGGGTGCTGAAATTGTACTAGGAGACTTGCGCCAGCCCGAGACTTTGCCAGCAGCCTTAGTCGGTGTTACCCAAGTTATTGATGCTGCTACCGCTCGGGCTACAGATTCTTTGGGTGTCAAGGAAGTAGACTGGGATGGCAAAGTTAATTTAATTCAGGCCGCAGTAGCTGCCAAAGTCGATAAATTTGTTTTTGTCTCGGTCTTAGATGCCGAAAAATATCGATCGGTACCTCTGATGGAAATTAAGTACTGCACCGAAAAATTCTTAGCAGAATCGGGGTTAAACCACACCATCCTGAGACCCTGTGGCTTTTTGCAAGGTCTGATTGGTCAATATGCCATTCCAATTTTAGAAGGTCAGGCGGTGTGGATGGCTGGCGAAGTAGCCCCTACTGCATTTATGGATACCCAAGATGTGGCTAGGTTTGCAGTCAAAGCGCTGGCAGTGGCAGCAGCCAATGGTAAGACTCTGCCAGTAGTGGGCAACAAAGCCTGGAGTGGCAACGAAATTATTAGTCTCTGTGAACGCTTATCGGGTAAAGAAGCCAAAGTCACGAAGGTGCCTCTGGGTCTACTCGGAGCTTTACGCAAATTCGCAACTTTCTTTGAATGGAGCTGGAACTCAGCTGATCGGTTAGCTTTTGCCGAAATTTTGGCCACCGGTAAGCCGTTGAACGCCGATATGACCGAAACCTACCAAATTTTGGGTTTGAATCCTGCTGATAACAGCACGATCGAAGCTTATCTCCAAGAATATTTCAGTCGCATTGGTAAAAAACTGCGAGAACTAGAATACGAGAAAGAAAAGCTCAAACAGTCTAAATCGGGCAAGAACAAAAAGAAAAAGGTTTTCTACTAACCGATTAGTATTAGGCAGGTAAATGTTGAGTGAGCAGAGTCGATAGCGTAGTGTCGCTCTTCAGTGATGCCCAACACTTTCCTGCCGTTTTACCCGCTCCCGCGTGGTAAGATAACTGGATGCCAAACCGCTGAGTTAGGGTTCAGGTAATGATCCCCCAGCTTCTAAGTAGCGGTAAATTATTTTCAGCCGAGTACCAACGTGCCCAAGATTGGCATCATTTACAACGAAGGCAAGCCCACAGCTACCCGCCTAGCCCGAGAAGTTCAAGACAAATTTACCGACTTGGGTTGGGAAGTTTGCATGGCCGAGGGCAAACGGGGAATTTTAGGCTACGCTCACCCTTCTGCTACAGCTAGCTACCGCCCGATCGAGTCTTTGGTACCACCAGATTTCGATCGATCAATGAAGTTTGCTTTGGTCTTAGGGGGCGATGGCACAGTCTTGGCGGCTCTACGCCAATTAGCCCCCCTGGGGATTCCGGCTTTGACAGTAAACACTGGCCACATGGGCTTTTTGACCGAGACTTTTGTCAACAATCTGCCGGAGGCGTTAGAACAGACCATTGCTGGCCAGTACGAAATTGAAGAGCGGGCGATGCTAACTGTGCAGGTACAATCGGGTGACACCTTGCTCTGGGAAGCTTTGTGTCTAAACGAAATGGTGATCCACCGAGAACCCTTGACCAGCATGTGTCACTTTGAAATTGAAGTGGGCAATCATGCGCCGGTAGATATTGCTGCTGATGGCATTATTCTTTCTACGCCCACTGGTTCCACGGCCTATTCCCTCAGTGCTGGTGGGCCGGTGATTGCGCCAGGAGTAGCTGCTTTGCAATTGGTACCAATCTGTCCCCATTCTTTGGCTTCGCGGGCGTTAGTATTTTCCGATAGCGAGCCGGTGGTGGTCTATCCAGTAAATACCAATCGGCTAATCATGGTGGTGGATGGCAATGGCGGCTGTTTTATTCAGCCAGAGTATCGGGTGTTAGTGGCTCGATCGAACTATCCGGCCAAATTCATTCGCCTCCAAACCCCAGAATTCTTCCGAGTACTGCGCGAAAAACTGGGCTGGGGTCTGCCGCACATTGCTAAGCCTTCTTCGGTAGAATTACCTTAGATTTTTAAGCTCTTTCTAGTTTACTGAATCGCGCCAAAACTAAAGACTGAATGTAATACCCAGCGATCGAAGAGTACTTAATACAGCTCCAGTTGACCACGGTACAAAGCAAGCCCAATGAAGGCAAAATAAAGGTCGCCGGAGCCACAACTCCCACCATCCACCAACTGGCGACATGGGCGATGAGTAATAGGGCGGTGCAGGTGCCAGCAATACTCAACCAGAGCCGGGTCTCAGCCGATAGTTTTGCCGAAGGCGATTGAGCCAGCCCGGTGAGTAAAATTACGGCGCTGGACAACAATAGGTTGGTGGGCACTAGTACTGCGCAGATGGCTACGCAATGGCAGCGCGATAGATGGTTGATGGTAGAAAAATCCAGCATGGCGATTCAAGAGTTTTTTTGATTCTAACGACAAATATTGCAGAATGCTGTCGATCAAAGCATTCTGCAATGATTCTCAATGCTTATTTGGGCTGGAATAAACTTCTGCTAATCTCAACTGGGAGATCAATCTGATGGGTTTTGGTCTGGCAGGTAAGTATTTTATTTTGGATCTGAGGAGCCGGAGGCTTTTCGTTGCTGGGTCGATCAGTGCCGCACAGCAGCCCATCAAAAAGTTTCTGACGACGACCAATCCGATCTACCCGCAGTGCATAGCTGCGGAGATCTGGTTGTTTGGCGATCGCGACAATGGTGCTCTCTCGCGGACTGATCTGAACAATTTTAAATTCGTAGAACTTATCGCCTTCCGGATAAGGTTTCAGTGACAAATTCTGGATTTTGGCGGCGAATCGTCGTTTTTTCTGCCAGTACTTAATTTGAGCTGTTTGAATAGCAATAAGTCTTTTTAAGCCGTGAAAATTACCTTGCAACATTGCGATAGTTTGAGTGTTGGCTGGTGGTTGAGTACTATTGCTAATCCGTTTTACAGTAATGTTACTGCTGGTATTTTCTTCCTTGATGAAAGTTGCAGTTTGACCATCGGCAGAGAATTCCAAGCGTCTACGATCTTCTGAGCTATTTACCGGCTTTACGGTAAGAATGTTGCCTTGAATCTGGTATTTTGGCCAAGCCTCTAATTTCAAGAAATCATTAGAGAGTTGACTCATGAAAGAGTAATCTGTAGGACGCTGATAGTATTTGTAGTCGCCATAGGTTTTTTCTTCAAAGAGATTCACTTCACCAGCATCAGTAAAAATCAGAATAACATCACTAATACCTTCTTGAGTAATTTGCCAAGTACCGAGTAAGGATGGTGAGTTTTTTACTACCGGTGGAGTCCCGATCGGTTCAGCATTGGCGGAATCTCTGGGCAAAAGCATCGCAGGGGTGCCTAGAGATAGACTCATCAAGAGCAAAGTGGCACAGCGTAACAGCGTTTTCATTATTTCTCCTCAAGATTTCTGCTAGCCATAAAATATGGAGGACAGAATCTGGCTAATAGGGTGGATATGACCAGTTCGAGAACTGACCATAACCATTCTAGTTGGATTTTATGATAATGGAGCGAAATAGCGATCGATGCCAGTAATCAAATAGCAAGACTGATCGACTGTAATCAGCCTTGCTGTCTGAGGGATTTTATTGATAGGGATCGGCCACAGAGCCATCACAGTTCTCCATACCACTTCAGATAAATAGAAATCGAAAACTGTTTAGCCGATGAAATGCACTCAGAGTAAGGATTTCAGTCAACAATGATTCTCTGTAGATAATTATTAATAGGGGATAAAGACGCGCACAAACATAGAAAGTTTCCGTAATTCGTTTTCTAACATTTGTATTCATAATCATGAGAAACAATTAAATTATCTGTGAATCCCATGAACTTACAAACCCAAAAGCTTTTACCTGCTGTCTTGATGTCTTTGTCGTCTATTAGTGCTGTTGCTACTACTGCTCATGTCGCAATGGCAACTTCAAACCAAAGTGTGGTTCCAGCGGTTTTATCTAATCAACTTGTTACTACTGAAAATATTCCTGAAAAACTACGCATATACGAAAAAGGACTTGCTAGCAAGATTGATTTTCCAGTGAGCCGTCGAGATTTATGTGGAAGTACCACAGGTAGTGGTAACGGTTGGGATGATTCTGGATATGATTGTCATTAATTAATATATTGGTATGTGTCTTTGAAATCAGGTGGCTTTTGTGAAATCTGCCTGACTCTGCTCTTGTGTGATATTTTGGAATGAATCTACTTCGCAGAGTCTATTAGTAAAAATATTATTTACAATACTGATATGATGAAGAACAAGGATGATAAGATTCAAAGTTATTCTGAACTTAACCTTACTATGAAAAAACCCTTGGAAATTGGAATAGCTACTATCTCGGAAGATATCCATTCCTATGCTATTCAGAAAAGTATTCAGGATAGATATCAAGTTAATTGTCATATCATTCAAACTGATCAGTTGGCTAATACTGGGAAGATCTCTTGGTCTAGTAACAATATAGTTGCACCTGTAATTCCAACAGTTAATACTGGTGATATAGATATTAGTCAATTGAGTGCTGTTTGGTGGCGAAGGCTTACAGGAAATTCCCAAGCTAGTTATGCTATTCAAGAGTCATTAGGGATTACAGATTCAGTTGCTATAGATATCATTATTAGTGATTGTCGGGCTAGTTTTCTAGGGATTTTCCTCACATCTTTTAAAGGAGCATGGGTTAGCCATCCTGATGCTACTCGATTGTTTGAGAATAAGTTATTACAGTTACAGCTTGCCCAACAGATCGGCTTGAAAATCCCCCAAACATTAGTGAGTCAAAATCCCCAAACAATTCGCGAATTCTGTGCAGCGCTGAATAATAAAGTAATCATCAAGCCTCTCTCAGCAATTAATGCTCCAGTAGCAGCATCACCAGTTACAGACGAGTTACTAACTGCCGATCAATCTCTGCAACTTTGCCCAGCAATCTATCAAGAAATGATCTATGGCACTCAACATCTCAGAATCAATGCTTTTGGGGAGGATTTTCATACAGCTCTTATTACTTGTCAAGAACTAGATTGGCGCTATAACGTTGGCAAGTCGGTAGTTGAATCCTATGAACTACCCATAGCATTGAAATCTCAGCTACAAGAGTTTCTCCGCCGTGCTGGATTACGTATGGGTATTTTCGATATGAAAATAGACTTAAATAAAGAGCCAATATGGTTAGAGATCAATCCTCAAGGTCAGTTCTTGTTCATAGAAGGATTATCAGATATGAAACTAATTGATGCTTTTGCTGATTTTTTGTATCGAGAAGCTCAAAGCCGAGCTATTTAACGTTGGTTCAGGTTTAAAACCTCATATACTTTATCAACATCCGCCTGCTAGACTATAGGAGATAGTCTGAGCAGGCGGATTTGATGTGGTTGGTTGAGATATCCAGTCTGAGGCCAATTTTTGTTCGGAACTTAGGTTATGCTCCGTGCAGAAATAAAGATTTTTTTATTTTTGTGATCCCCAGAAAGATTCGGTAAAAATGTCTTCTGAGAATAATCAAACTAGTTTTATCTACTAGCCACTGTGGAACAATTCATAGCTAAGAAATATAATTTGGTAGGCCATAATACATTTTATAATGTGACAGAAAACAAACCATCTGTGTTTAATTTTACCATTTTAAAATCACCAATTTTCAATACTGTACATTCAGTAAGTGTTTGTACAACTGACTTCTGGCAAAGATTTCAAGAGAAGATGATGGCATAAGTTGCCAAAGTGTAGATCATTTGTTACGATGTGTATCAAGTGGTTCTGACAAATATGCTGAATCTTTCATAGGAGGCATAAAAACATGCTGTACAGTTCATTCCAATTACTTCATCGCTTCGGCAAATGATTGAACCATTGAAATCTATACTTTTCGCAAATTGAAAGCTGTCTTAACCTAAGCATAAAATCACTTCAGCATACAACTGCTCTAGATCACTCTGTAATACATGGTAAAAGCTCACTATGTACATCAAAGTAGTTGCTGACGTTCGATAAAACCCTGTCTTAATTATTGGGTTTGAGTTTTGCTAAGGAAGATAGATAGCCAGATAATCTCACTTGAAGAACAACAGGGAGCATCATGGATCTGAAAAATAAAACGGTGTTAGTCACCGGAGCTTCGCGAGGCATTGGCCGCGCGATCGCCATTGAACTCGCCCAGAGTGGCGTGACCAGACTAATTGCGGTCGCCCGCAATCGCAATAATTTGGTCGATCTTTCCAGAGAAATTTGGCACATTAACCCTTTAGTTGAGGTGGTAGTGGTGCCCTTGGACTTGACTCTGCCGATCGAAGTCAACACCGCGATCGCCAAAACCTGGCGGGATCACGGGCCAATTCATCTGTTGGTGAACTGTGCCGGGGTAGCCAACCAAAAACCTTTCTTACAAACTCGGTTTCCCGATGTGCAGCAAGAAATTTCTCTCAATCTGTTGGGACTTTATGCCATGACCCGTTGTGTGGCAAGGCGGATGGTGTCACAACAAGAAGGGACAATCGTCAATGTTTCGAGCCTGATGGGCAAAGTAGCTGCGCCGACCATGGCTACCTACTCGGCTACAAAGTTTGCCATTCTTGGTTTTAGTCATGCTCTGCGCAACGAACTAGCAGCCGATAATATTCAGGTGGTGACCTTTTTGCCTACTCTGACTGATACCGATATGGTGCGGGATCTCAAACAGTTTCGCTGGGTAATGGCCATGACTCCCCAACGAGTAGCCAAAACCCTCATCCGAGGTCTACAAAAAGATAAAACAGAAATTTTGGTGGGCTGGCAGAGCTATCTAGCCGTTTTCTGCCAAAATCTGGCCCCTTGGCTCATGGATCGCATTGTCATGTTATCAATGTCTTCGGTTTAATCCCTGCCTTGGTATAGACACATAACTCAGCAGCCGTCGTCTTGGCAAGTTGTCAG
>JANNEH010000001.1:0-38456 GCA_031378405.1 Synechococcales cyanobacterium OTE_75_metabat_409 | reverse complement strand
CGTAGCTGGAATTTTGGGTGGAGCATTGCTCTGTGCCATTCACGGTGCCACTGTAGAAAACACTTTGTTTGAAGACAGCGAAAACCCCAACACTTTCCGGGCATTTGAACCTACTCAAGCAGAAGAAACCTACTCGATGGTAACTGCAAACCGTTTCTGGTCACAGATTTTCGGCATTGCTTTCTCCAACAAGCGTTGGTTGCACTTCTTTATGCTGTTTGTACCCGTAACTGGTCTGTGGATGAGTTCTGTGGGTATTGTGGGCTTAGCACTTAACCTGCGGGCTTACGATTTCACTTCTCAAGAGCTACGGGCTGCTGAAGACCCTGAGTTCGAGACTTTCTATACCAAGAACATTTTGTTGAATGAAGGTATTCGCGCTTGGATGGCTCCTCAAGATCAGCCTCATGAGCAGTTTGCTTTCCCTGAAGAAGTTCTACCTCGCGGTAACGCTTTGTAAGACTAAATTTAAAATTAGATTTTTTCTAGCCTTCGTTGCGGCGAAGGTTTTTTGTTGTTTTATTGAAGTACATCTAACTATTTAACCAGATTTTTTGTGCAAAACACTGGATTTTTAAATTGAATCATATGCTCCAGGTATTTTGCTCGTGCTAAATAGTCTGGCTGTAAGGATGAGGGAATGGTAGAATCGTAAAGAAATGTAGAAATCTTCATCCCCAGCCGCTCTATATGCCTGTGCAGATTCTGGTAGAAAAGAAAAAAATAGACAACCCGCCCCTGAATATTCATAAACTGGGCGATCGAGTACTGCGACAGCCTGCGAAGCGGGTGAGCAAGGTTGATGACGAGTTGCGTCAGACAGTAGTTGAAATGTTACAGACTATGTATAGTGCTGATGGTGTAGGACTAGCCGCTCCTCAGGTAGGTCTACATAAGCAACTGATTGTGATCGACAGTGAGCCAGAAAACCCAGCATTACCGCCCCTAATTTTAATAAACCCAGAAATTAAAGGTCATGGCAAAGTTTTAGCTAAAGATCAAGAAGGCTGTTTGAGCGTACCCGGAGTTTACATGGACGTAGAACGGCCAGAAACCGTCGAGATTTCTTACAAAGACGAGCATGGTCGGCCCTGTAACCTCAAAGCTGATGGCTTTCTAGCCAGAGTAATTCAGCACGAAATGGATCATCTCAAAGGGGTGCTATTTGTCGATCGAATAGATGACAGCCTCACCCTCACTGCCGAATTAAAGAAAAATGGTCTCTCGATTCAGGCCGTGCAACCAATTAGTATAGGAGTTAAATAGTGTTCAATTACACCCCACTGGGAAGCATTTGCCTGTTAGGAGCTTGTATTACCGCGATCGCGGCTGTGGGTTCGGTGTTTGAGTTGGCATCTGGTCAACCAGACTATGGGACTACTTTGACTGGTACGATTCTGGCAGTTAGTGTGCCTTTGACGGTGGGATTATTTTATGTAGCGGTGCGCAGCACCAATGCTGTCAATAAGTGACTAACTCGGAATCCGTTATTTGCTCAGCAGAAGCTTTAGCCAGTGAACAACACTGACTAAAGCAATCATTAAAACTTAGTATTATCAATTACAATTGATCATCATTTTCATCAGTTGCTGAGTATCGATTATGATATAGACGGTTGTCAGCATATTTTGTGTGGGGAATAATAATGATTTTTAGTATTGATATTCAGAAAAATATTGAGTGGTTAATGCAAACCTTGGGGTATTGGAGTTATCTGCCAGTTTGGTTTGTAATTTTTGCCGAGTCGGGACTATTCTTCGGTTTCTTTTTGCCCGGAGATAGCTTATTGCTAACTACCGGTTTTTTGTGTTATGCACATCCAGAAACTTGGAATATTGCGGTAATGTGTTTTGGCGGTTTTGTGGCTGCCGTTTTTGGTGATAATGTAGGCTACTATACTGGCCGCAAGTATGGTCGTGGCCTATTTGATAAAGAAGATTCCATAATCTTCAAGAAAAAATATTTGCTAGCAGCCCAAGACTTTTATGAGAAGAAAGGGCCACTAGCGGTAGTTGCTGCTCGTTTTGTGGCAATTGTGCGCACTTTTGCCCCCATTGTGGCTGGAGCTGCGGCGATGAAATACAAAACTTTTATTACTTACAACATAGTAGGCGGTTTTTTGTGGGTAGTCGGTTTAAATTTAACTGGCTATTTCTTAGGTGAAACATTAGAAAAAGCAGTTGGCAAAGACAATGTAGAGAAGTACTTGATATTAATTACCCTCGCAGTCATATTGCTTTCCTTTATTCCTTCTGCGTTTCATGTATTCCAAGAAACCAGGAAAGGCAAAGACAAACATTAGTTTTTATTGATATTCAGGTAACGACCAGCCTGATCGCAGCACATTTTACCCAGACCTTGCACCAGTAATGTGGCGCTCAATATCTGATGCACCACGATCGCCAACAACATCACTAGCTGGTACGCCGCAGCCTGAAGCGGAGTCATACTGCCCAGCATGGCTCCGGCCATCAAACTCGGCAGAGTCACTAAGCCCGTTAAAGCCAGAGTCTGCAAAGCTGGTTGCAAACCCTGGAATAAGGCTTGACGTTGATAGACTTTTACCCACTGGCTGCCGGTGGCTCCTAGGCTCAGGCGAGTGGCGATCGACTGTTGTTCGCGCTGTACAGATTCTAAAAACCTTTGTCCGACAGCGATCATCACCGGAGGACTGGCGGCCATCAAGACTCCCACTAACATTGCGCAGTAGCCGATCGAAATCTGGCCGTGACCCACCAGCAGATAAATGTATGCCACCACCAGTACAGTACTGAGCATCAAGACCCCCAATACCAACGGCAACAACTGCTGCCACGATCGACCCAGCCGACTACTGGTGGCTACGGCCACTACCAATAGCAAAACTACTGAACCCAGCCAACTGGCTAAAGGCTGAGTGCCATGCAACACTAGGGTAAAAAAGATCCCTAGCATCAAGACCTGCAAGGTGGCACGAGCAACGGCTAGGAACAATTGCCCCAACAAATTCATCCTGAACCACAGCAATAGACCAGCCGCCACAGCCACCAATCCACCCATCACAGCCAAATCTAATAAATTTAAGTCGGGTAATTTTTCCACGAGTGCTCTATTGCGGTTGGCGACGGTTAAAATAGTCTACATATTTTCGGACGCAAGCATAGTGAGTACCATCCCCCCCCTAGACCTCAAACGGCAATATCAGACGATCGGAGCCGAAATAGATGCCGCAGTGCTGGCTGTTTTGGCTTCCGGTGCATACATCGGTGGGCCAGGAGTGCAGGCGTTTGAGCAAGAATTTGCCGCTTATGTGGGCACCTCAGAGGCTGTGGGTTGTAACTCTGGCACTGATGCGCTGTATTTAGCCTTGAAAGTTTTGGGCATTGGAGTAGGCGATGAAGTCATTACCACCCCTTTTACCTTCATCGCCACCGCCGAAACCATCAGCGCGACCGGGGCTAAGCCGGTATTGGTAGATGTAGATGCCACCTTTAATATTGACCTCAGCAAAATTGAGCAGGCCATTACCCCGCACACCAAAGCAATTATTCCGGTGCATCTGTTTGGCCGACCAGTAGATATGACGACGTTGATGTCGATCGCCAATCAACACAATTTAAAAGTAATCGAAGACTGTGCCCAGTCTACTGGTGCCGAGTGGCAGGGTAAAAAAACTGGTAATATCGGCCACATCGGCTGCTTTAGCTTTTTTCCCACCAAGAATTTGGGTGGCTGCGGTGATGGTGGAGCCTTAACTCTCAATGATCCCACTTGGGCAGCAGATGCCCGGATGTATCGGGAGCATGGTAGCCGGACGCGCTACTACCATGAAGTAGTGGGCATCAACAGTCGTTTGGATGCCCTACAAGCAGCAGTACTGTCGATTAAGCTGCGCTATTTAGATAAATGGAACATGGGACGAGCCGAGGTGGCCGATCGATATCAACAACTGCTCGGTGATGTCTCTGGTATTTTCACTCCTAAGCTCACGCCTCAAGGCAGTCGATCAGTTTGGAATCAATACACAATTAGAGTCTTAGGAGTCACCGATGGGGGTGCTCGTCGGGATGAAGTACGTGCCAAGCTGCAAGCTGCCGGAGTAATATCAATGATTTACTATCCGTTGCCTCTGCACTTGCAAGAGGTTTACCAAGATCTTGGTTACAAACCAGGAGACTTCCCCGTCACCGAAGAAGTCTCTCATCAAGTATTATCGTTACCGATGTTCCCCGAGATTACTCCCGCCGAACAAGAGCGGGTAGCCTACGCTCTCAAAGCTGCACTGTAATTAGCAGCAGTCAAAGCATCCATCAGGCTGCGGACGGTCGCAATCATCGCCAGCTCATCGTTGAGCTTATTGATGGCGCTACCGACTCCAATCCCAGCAGCCCCAGCAGCAATTGCCAAAGGTGCGGTAATACTAGAAATTCCTGAAGCACAAAGTACTGGAACAGTGACAGCCCGCGCAATCTCTACAGTAGCAGCTAAGGTTGGCGCAGCTTTCTCAATTAACCCTAAAGTACCGGCATGGGAAGGCTGAGCACTAGTACCGCCCTCGGTTTGAATAATATCTGCACCCAGGGCTACCAAAGTTTGGGCTAATTCGACTTGTTGATCGAGAGCCAAAATATGGGGCACAGTCACTGACAACAGGGTGTGCGGCAGCAATTGGCGGGTTGCTTTGGTCAGAGCAATCACTTCGGCAGCTTCAAACTTAATTCCTTGGGCATAGAAACTATCAAAATTACCGATTTCGACTAAATCGGCACCAGCAGCTACGGCGGCAGCCAGTAACTCTGCATCTACCGCCGAGGCACAAATTGGTAGGTTCGTAAGCTGTTTGGCCATTTTCACCAACTGGGGACTGGCGGCAATATCAATAAACGTGGCATTACCTCGATCGGCAGCCTTGACCACTGCTGCTACGCGCCCGGCATCGAAGTTGTTTAAGCCGCTGATCACTTTCAAAGCCCGTCGCTGAGAAAAAGCTGTCTGTAAAGAATCAAGATTAGACATGAGCGATTGCTCCAAAATGATTGAAATCAGTATTTTAGCCGAATTCAACCCTTCCTTCATGAATCTGGCCGGGATTTGGGGGAAAATGTTCAGTGTGTGGATCGATCGATTGATGTGTTTTTTACAAGAGACAGCCAAGCTGCTGCTTAGCCCCTGTTCTTAGTAAATCTTCGTGGGTATATTTTATGTCTAGTTCTGTTCCTACTCAGCCGCTCGATGGCAGCGATATGCCGGTAATCCCAGATGATGCCGAAAGCTATCCAATTCAAAGCGGCGATTTAGCAGACAACGAAGGTTTATTAGCCGGTCGCTACCAAATTTTTAAAATCTTGGGCAGAGGTGGTTTTGCCATTACCTATTTAGCACGCAATGTCTATTTACCTGGCCAGCCACTCTGTGTGATCAAGCACTTGGTACCTAAGTTCACTAATCCCACCCTATTGACTATTGCCAAATGGCGCTTTTATGTAGAAGCTCGTACTCTTAGCCACTTGGGTAGCCATAGCCAAATCCCGTTGCTCATCGATTACTTCCGCAAAGATGGGGAAATGTATTTGGTGCAAGAATATATTCCCGGTGATACTTTGTTTGATGCGGTTAGGTCTAACCAGCCTAGGACTGAGGTGCAAGTGCAGGAATTTTTGATCGAGATGCTGCATTTACTCACTTATATTCATAGCTGTCGTTTAATTCATCGCGACATTAAACCCCAAAATATTATTCACTGCCCTACCGATAACCGCTTGGTGTTGATCGACTTTGGAGCGGTGGCCGATCGAGAAGGTCATCGTCAAAACGATAATCGTTTGACGGCTAAGGCGATCGGCACTCCGGGCTATGCGCCGCCCGAGCAGGTTTCTGAGCAGCCAGTCTATGCCAGCGATATTTATGCTTTGGGCATGACCTGTATCTTTTTACTCACGGGCAAAGAACCTATTTCTTTTCCAGTAGATCCGCGCACTTGTGAAGTACGCTGGCAAACAGCAGTCCAAACCAGCGATGACTTTGCCGATATTATTAACAAAATGATTCGGGTGCCTTTGGTCGATCGATATCAATCGGCAGTGCAGGTATTACAGGCGATCGACAGTCAACGGTTGCGTACCAAGCTACGTCGCTATATGGATAGTAAGTATGCCAATGGAGCAAAGGGTGCTGAGCCAACCGAAAATATTGATGATTTACCCCCCGCTGTCCGCTGGGCGATGAAAATAGCCAAACGCCCGTAATGCGCTAGAATCGACGGGAAGAACGTCACTACCAAACTGCCGTGCAAGTAACTTTTCTCGGGACATCTTCTGGAGTGCCCACCCGAGGGCGCAATGTTTCTAGCTTGGCGCTCAACTTGCCCCAAAGAGCCGAGGTGTGGCTATTTGACTGTGGGGAAGCCACCCAGCATCAGATTTTGCGTTGTGATGTCAAAATTGGTCAAATTCGGCGGATTTTTGTCACCCATCTCCATGGAGATCATATTTTTGGTTTGATGGGTTTGTTGGCTACTTATGGCATGGCGGGCAACCCCGATCGCATTGATATTTATGGCCCTTCTGGACTTCAGGAATATCTGACGGCTTCACAAAAATATTCCTATACCCATTTCAATTACCCAATCAAAGTCCATACTATCCAAGAAGGTGTGGTGTATAAAGAAGCTGGGTTTACAGTGAGCTGTATGCCACTTAAACACAAGGTGCCTGCTTTTGGCTATCGGGTGACTGAAGCCGATCGACCAGGGAAATTTGACGCAGAGAAGGCTACGGCCTTGGGGATTCCCTCTGGGCCACTATTTGGCCAGTTGAAAAGCGGTAAAACTGTCACCTTGCCGGATGGTCGCCAAATTAATGGTCAAGACTTGTGTGGTGCCACCGAAAAAGGGCGGGTGGTGGTTTATTGCACCGACACGGTGTTTTGTGAGAACTCGATCGAGCTAGCCCAGGGAGCCGATTTGCTCATTCATGAATCGACCTTTGCCCACGAAGATGCCGATATGGCCTTCGATCGGCTACATTCTACCTGTACGATGGCAGCACAAGTGGCTCTAAGTGCTCAGGTCAAGCAGTTAATTTTGACTCACTTTAGTCCGCGCTATGCTCCAGGAAATCCGATCGTTTTGGAAGACTTGCTAGAAGCCGCTCGATCAATTTTTCCGAATACCGAGTTAGCCCAAGATTTCTTAACCCATACAGTAGCTCGCCATGAGCACGATTAGTCTGCGATCTTGAATCTCTGCTAATTACTGTAATGGTAGGTGAGCTATTGTTAAGCTATGCTCCTCGGGTAGTCATCAAACCGGCCTTAGCTGCCCAGAGTCCAATA
Source organism: Synechococcales cyanobacterium OTE_75_metabat_409 (assembly GCA_031378405.1). GTDB lineage: Bacteria > Cyanobacteriota > Cyanobacteriia > Cyanobacteriales > Chamaesiphonaceae > JAAFHZ01. Next base: position 31,145 of record JANNEH010000001.1, on the reverse strand, counting down.
TCTTGCCGACTGAGGGTTGCGGCCATGAGGTCAGGGAATTGATCGGGGGTACAGGCAAAAGCTGGACTACCCAGAGTGGCAAAAACCCTAGCATTGCGATGGTCAAAGCAAGGTGCACCATCATCATTTAGCGCCAAGAGGGTGACCAATTGGATTCCAGAAGCAACGATCGAACCCACTCGTTTCAGCATTTCGTTATTGTTACCGCCTTCATAGAGATCACTAATTAACACCAAAATAGTCTCTTGGGGCTGGCGAATCAAACCCTGACAGTAGCTCAGTGCTTTATTGATATCTGTACCGCCGCCGAGTTGAGTACCAAACAGCACATCCACCGGGTCTTGGAGCATCTCAGTCAAATCCACCACTGCTGTGTCAAACACCACCATCTGAGTTTTAATCGCGGGCATCGAAGCCAATACCGCTGCAAAGATACTGGCATAAACTACCGAAGTGGCCATTGAACCACTTTGATCAACACAGAGAATAATGTTTTTCAAGGCGGTGCGCTTGCGACCAAAGCCAATTTTGGTTTCGGGGATAATGGTGCGATAGGCGGCTTGATAGTGACGAAGATTAGCGCGAATTGTCCGGTTCCAATCTATTTCGTTATGGCGAGGGCGACGGTTGCGGATCGATCGATTTAGACTCCCTGAAACTGCTTGCTGCATTGGGTTACTCAGTTTTCGCAACAACTCATCCACCACCTTCTGTACCACTAGTCGCGCCGTTTCTTTGGTCTTGGCGGGCATAATCTGACTGAGAGACATTAAATTAGCCACCAAATGCACGTCAGCTTCTACGGCCTGCATCATTTCGGGTTCCAATAACATCTGCTGTAAATTCAGCCGCTCTAAGGCATCTTGTTGCATAACTCGCACTACTGAACTGGGGAAATAAGTACGAATATCACCTAACCAGCGAGCAACTTTAGGAGCCGAACCACCGAGGCCACCACTACGGGGTTTATCGGATTTGTATAGTGCCTCCAACGCCTGGTCCATGCCTAATTCTGTGCCAGCCAGATTGCTACCACAACTATTTTCGGCATCACTACCCAGTATTAATCGCCAGCGTTTGATTCTTGCTGTTTCTGTCATGGATAAATCCTAAAATCAATAGGGTGTTGAAGTTGGTAGCAGACACGAACTTATAGAATTATTATCGATCATTTTTACGAAATCCATGAATCGTTATGCTTAGACAGATTTAGGATTTAGTCCTAAAAGTTGAGCGATCGCCGGTAAAGCTTGGCGAGCACGATCGGCATTAAAATCAGGGTCATTTGTCACCACAGTTTTTTGACCAACAACCTGACCTTTGGCCACTTTTTCGCCCATTTGCTGTCGTTCTGGCGAACTAAAAGTGGCAAAAGTGCGCCGCAGCAAGGGTAACACCGCCACAAAGTTATCAGCAGAGAGTCCCGCCACCCAAGCATCGAGTACCTGCCAAATACCATCGCTATGTAATAACAACAGACCACTGCCTCGCAAAAATCCTTCGGCCCAGGCTGCCCCAGCAGTGGGTTCGGTGCCGATCGATAGCGCCAAACTCAATCTCTTACTAGTAGCCTCAGTGTCCAAGCTGCCATCATCAAACAACAATCTACAGCAACGCCCTTGGACTAAACCATGAATGCTAGCTTGATTAGCAATTTGGAGTAATACCTGTCGCCAGATCTCTATTTGCTCAGGATTTTGTAGGAGTTTAATGGTGCCATGAGTTTGCTGAATAGCCTCAAAAATCTGGGCAGCAGCATCGTCATCTAAAGATTGACAGGAAGAAGGTAGGCCAATACACAGCCGGGTAACTAGACCATCTACCACGATCGCCACGCTGCTGGTATCAGTTTGACGTACATCTCCATAGCGTAGAATATTTGCCAGGGCGGGTAAGGCATTCATAAAATGCAAAGTATCACTGGTAAGGGCGGCAACGGCTTGGAGTTGTAGCATCAAAATGGGAATGGCCTCTCCCAGACTAGCTAACAAAACTCGATCGAGCAGCCCAGTTAAGCTGGGTAAATCTTGGGCATCTAAGGCGGTCTGTTTGGCAAAGGCAGTGGCGGCATCGGCGATCGAGTTGCCCCATACCCCGGCTTCGATCAGTTTTACGGCAAACTCCGGATGCCAACAAATTGACCAGCCTTCTTTGAAGGTTCCTTTGCTGCTGGTGCGCTGCATTTCGCCCCAAGGAATACCTAAGAGATTCAATCGGTGCAACAACTTCGATCGATCTAAATCGTTGGCATTGCGCAAATCTAATTCTAAAGTTTTGGCGATCGGCTCTTGTTTGAGGCGGAGTTTTTTAATTAATTTCTGTAAATCTTGCTGGAGCGGGACTTGGGGGGTATCGCTCGGGACTTGGCCGAGTCGATCGTTGATAATTAACTGTTGGTGAATAAGCTGCATCGGGGCATTGTCACCAAAACACAACACGGTTTGCACGGCTTCATTTAATTCAGCTAATCCCGGTAGCGGGCTGGCGCGCATGGCAGATAAGGCTTCGGCTAACCGCACGGCTTCAATGACACTGGCAGAGGAAGCATCGAGATCTTCTTGGCGCAGTAACCGGGCTACATTGGTTAGCCAACGAATCACTACATTTTTTTGATGTGTCCATAAATGGTGATACCAACCGGGTGACTCCACGCCAGCACCGTAACCACTAGCGATACTCAAACGGCCATAAGTCCAAGGCACCCAGGTTGCTTGAATCTTAGTTTTGGTTAAAGATTTTAATTTTTCAGCATCATCTTGGGCGGTTGGCCAAGGCTCAACTAATTCGGGGGAATGCCAAGCACCACAAACCACTGCTGATTTTTGGAAGCCTTCAGATTCTGCTTGGCGCAGACATTGCCGCATGTAGGCTTCGCGAATCAAATCATAGTTATCATCATTCTCATTGGCTAATTCTTGCCGCAGGGCGGTCATCGCTTCTAGTATTGCCGCGAATAAATCGGTGCTATTGCGGCGCTGTTCTACCAAATATTCCCAGTATCTTTCGCCCTCGCCAAACCCAGCAGCTTTGCTTAGCCAATCTAAGGGGTCTGCTCCGGAATTCGATCTCTCCAGTTCCCCCCGCATTCCCACGGGTAAATCAATAAACCGTACCGGGATTTTGGCAGATAAAGCATATTGGATCGCCTGCCATTCTGGGGAATATATCGCAAAAGGGTAGTAGGCGGCCTGCTGCAAATTTTCTGGATCGTAGACCAACAAAGCCACTGGGGGCTTCATTTCTTTTGATTCCGCCAGAGCGATCAAATCATTGGCTTCTGGTGGCCCTTCGATGAGGACAATATCGGGCTGGAGATTTTTCAAGGCCGATCGCAGACTTCTGGCTGAACCAGGCCCATGGTGACGAATGCCAAAAATAGTGGCTGTCATTACAACAACTCCCGACAAGCACGATAAATATCTTTCCAGCCCTCACGTCCTTTCACTACGGTTTCGAGATATTCTTTCCAGACTACCGCATCTTGGACCGGGTCTTTCAGAACTGCGCCTTGAATACTGGCAGCGAGGTCGGCGGCTTGTAAGGTGCCATCGCCGAAGTGAGCGGCCAAGGCCATACCACTATTCACTACCGAAATTGCTTCAGCGGTGCTCATGGTACCAGTAGGTGATTTTAGTTTGGTTTTGCCATCGCTAGTTACTCCGGCACGCAGTTCTCTAAAAATCGTCACTACGCGGCGGATTTCTTCCAGGGCGGGGACTTCGATCGGCAGTTCCAATGCTCTGCCCATGCTTTCTACTCGCTGATGGACGATCGATACTTCTTCATCAGCACTATCGGGCACTGGCAAAATCACGGTATTAAAACGTCGTTTGAGGGCGCTGGATAATTCGTTGACTCCTTTGTCGCGATTATTGGCAGTAGCAATGACGTTGAACCCCTTTTGGGCTTGGACAGCTATGCCGATCTCGGGAATCGGCAAAGTTTTTTCAGATAACACGGTGATCAAGGTATCTTGCACATCAGCAGGAATCCGAGTGAGTTCTTCAACTCTGACGATTTTGCCATCGTTCATGCCGTTCATCATCGGGCTGGGCACTACTGCGGCCAGAGAGGGGCCAGCAGATAATAGGATGGCATAGTTCCAGCCATAGCGAATCGCTTCTTCGCTGGTGCCAGCGGTGCCTTGAATTAGCAGGGTGGAGTCGCCAGTGACAGCGGCGGTGAGGTGTTCGGAGACCCAGGATTTGGCAGTGCCCGGAACACCGTATAACAGGAGTGCTCGATCGGTTGCTAAGGTGGCGATCGCGATTTCCATTAAGCGCCGACTACCAATATATTTGGGGCTGACTTCAAAGCCGTTATCTAGTTTGCCACCCAATAAATATGTGGCTACTGCCCAAGGCGAAAGTTGCCAGTTGGGGGGCTTCTGGCGCTGGTCAGATTGGGCCAGCTCGGCCAATTCTTGAGCAAATTGGACTTCGGCATTCTGTCGTAATGTGGAGACAGTTCCTGCGATCTTGGTTTCGATTGGGCTTTCAGTCTTAGCTTTGGCTTTAGGTGGCATAGTAATTATGTTGTGAGGGGGGAAAAGATTTTGATCTAGTCACCATGTTTACGTAGTATCAAAAACTGCTCGAATACCACGGCGAAACTCTAAGAATTCGATACAACTACTGTAATTAAACTTATCTGGGGCTAGCCCAGCATGGAGTTGTTGAATCTCTGGCAAAATACTGATATCTAAATGACTGCTAATATTGCCAATCAATTGCTGTACATAGTATTGGTAGCTTTGTTGCTGAGCATACTGATGAAACTTCTGGAATACCAAACTACTGAGCGTTGCACTCCAGTACTGTTCATTACTCATTACCGCTATGTTATTAGGCAGCATTTCTATCGATTGATCGGCAGTCAGTAGCTGGGTAAAAAATCGCTCTTTGATCTTATGATTATCGCTGGGTAAAAAAGATAAAGGAGTTTGAGCACCGAAGTTATTAAATACAGTAGGCGATCGAGTAATTAACACTTCAATCCAATCCAGTCGCCGCTGATAACAGGCGGCTCTAGTCAGAGCGCTTAAAATAATATTGCCAGTAGCCAGATTTTGAATGCTAGTAACTAATCGATCAATATCTGGTGGCCAAGCATCTAAATCAGCCCCAATTAGTACTGGTGACAATTGTGCAAAAGTAACTTTGGCAGGTTTGGCACCGGCTTTGGTACTTGGCTTATCCATTACTCCCGCTGCAATCCAGGGGAGTGCATCAGCTTGAGGTAAATTGATTTTGATTTGGTAATTGTTATCAATATCTTTAATCACCAATAGTTCAGTGGCCAATATAGTCAATCGCTGACGATATTGACTAGGTAGCTGATTTAGCAGATGTGCTGCTTGACGGCGCACTGGTTCAACGCGATCAGCCAAGGCTATTTCCAAAAACTCTTCATCGGCCAAACTCAAACCGGCCTGTAATATCTCTAACCAAGCAGTCCGATCACCAGCTTTTTCTTGTTTCCAACTGGCCTCTAATACCTGTCGAGACTCTATTGGTTGCAGCTCTCGCCATTGCGCTAAAGCTGCCGATCGCTCACTGCGGCTGCCAGTCGCCCAAATCTCTTGGATATTAACAAGATCCACCTCAGCAATTTTCACTCCCAATCCATACTCCCATGGACTATTCTGACGAGCCAACCACTGTCCCAGGTTTCCTAAAACTGGCAAAATCAATGGTCGCAATTTCTTATCCTGCTTACCCACAGCTAACAACAAAGGCAAAAAATCTGCTGGTACTGTTTGTTGCGCTTGGGCTAATAGTTGCAACAATTCTGGCAAAATCTCAGCATAGCGATTTTCCTGCAAAATTGTATTGAGGTGCTGAGTAGTTTGGGGTGAACAACAAGTCAGTTGTCCAGAGTTTGCCGCTGCTGGTGAAGGCAAGCTAGCTGTAGCAACGCCTTGACCCACTGCCTGATAAGCGGCAATTAAACCAGCCGCACCCAAAATTTGTTGGGTAGCAGATTGACTTTGTAGTGGTTCTTGATAATCATGCAATGCTAGATCGGTAAAATCGATCGAGGGCGACTGCCGATCGATCCCCAGCAAAGCACTCGCCACTAAAGTTTCCCAAGTATTCATGACCATACCTCCCCATAGTTGACTTGCCAAAACTTACCATCACACCAAATTCCTAGTGGTCTAAGGACTTGACCATCCCATTCCCCCATCAGATCAATAGAGTTTCCCCCACTCATCGCCAACAACTGCCAGCCCCGCAGATCCACCAACTCCAAGGGTAAGCAATTGCCCTGGCTATCTTGAACCGACCATTGGCCATCGTGATGAACCGGGGTAACTTTAATCAGCAGCGGAAATCTGTCTAGCCAAGGATTTTGGATCAGGGCTTGTTGATGGCGATTGATCGCCACCACAATTGATTCATCACCAGTAATCGCCTGGGGCTGCTGAGTATCTTCTCGGCTAATCGCGATCGCCCGCAAGGCATAACTCCCAGGGAAAAACACCAACTCTGCTGGTACCAGCGAACCGGGTACCCAACTCACATCCAAAGGCTGATTGCGAGGGGCAAAATTTAGAATCAAAGCCAACTTGCCGCTGGTTTGCCCCCGCAGCCAAATCCGCTGAGTTTGCAAATTGCTCACTGCTTCTTCGGTTAGGCTCTTACCCATCACCAACCAATTATCCTGTTGGGTCGTCACTGCACCTTGGTGGTACAGACTCATTAACTCGTCTTGAGAAGTCGTCCAGCCAATCTGCGATCTCACCTCCGCTGCCATCCCCGCATCTAAGCTATCTATACGTTGATAGCCTCGGATAATTAAATGAATCTTACTCAGTGCGATCAGTAGCTCACTAGCCCAATCAGCCTGACCACTATTGGCAATGCTAGTTAAATCGCGCACTCGCCGTGCTAGCCCCGGTGCCTGAGCATCGACTAACCGTGCAGCCATACCATCCCAAAAACCATAGGATTGAGACTGGGCCTCGGCCAAACCCCGACTGAGTAAATCTTGCAACCAGAGATCCAAATCAGTAATCCCGGCAGATACTTTGTCCGATCGCTTTTGCTGGCGTTTAGCTTGGGCAACTAGGTCTACTGGAGCTTTTTGTTTTTCTTCTTTTTTATCGACTGTCTGCGCCCTTTTGTCTAACCATTCCTGTACCCAAGGGGGCGGTGTATTTTGGGTGAACAATTGCTCTTGGCTGGCGTTGAGCAGAAATAAGCCCAAACCATGTTTGCAGGGGAATTTGCGACTGGGACAGCTACAGCGAAAGGCTGGTTCGGCTAAGTCGATCTGGGCTTGGTAGGGATTTTTACCGCTGCCTTGGCATTCACCCCAAAGCGCTTTGTCTGTGCTCCCAAGATTTTGCCATTTGCTAGCAGTAGCCAGGGCTTTACCGTTTTTGACAGAACCGGCATCAGGGGCTAAAGCCAGAATTTGTTCGCTGCTCCAGACTGCTACCATAATAGACGGGGTAGATCGTGTGAACTATTTTGGTTACCATACCATCAAATTAATCTCTTTGTCCAGTTGTTCGTTGATTTTAATGATTTCACATATTTCGTCATAAATCATTGATCGCCCGTACCGACCACCCGCATAGAATCCATTGATCGATTCATCAAATACATTGGTTTTATTGGATATGGTGGTTTCGTAGATGGGCGGGTTTTTATATTTTGATTTTGGGTGGGATGTTTGATTTTGGATAGACCCGCCCTTACGAATTGATATTATTGATTTTCTTGGGGTGTTTTGGATTTCGGATGAACTCGCCCCACCCATTGATTTTTTGGTATGTACATGAGTTTACTTAGGTCTTTGTTGGCTGCCTGGGCTTTTTATCTTTGTTTGCCTGCGCCCCAAACAATGGAGCTAGATTTTAGCCGCATTGCGCGTTGGGCACCCATTATGGGCTTAATTCTGGGTGGCATTCTCTGTATTTGTGATTATGGCTTGGGATTTTTAGGGATGCCTTTTTTGGTGCGATCGACCATCATCATCCTTCTCTGGCTGCTTTTAACCGGCGGACTGCACCTAGACGGTGCCATGGACAGTGCCGATGGCTTAGCGGTTACCGACCCAACTCGGCGCTTAGCAGTGATGGCCGACAGTGCTACCGGAGCATTTGGGGCAATGGCGGCTGTGGCAGTTTTGGTTTTAAAGATAGTGAGCCTGGGGGAAATCGCACAGCACCGCTGGTTAATTCTCCTAACCATCCCGGCCTGGGCGCGTTGGGCACAGGTTTTAGCCATTACTCTTTACCCCTATCTCAAGGCTGAGGGTAAAGGGGCAATGCATAGCAAAGGGGTGGAACCCTTGCCAGACTTGTTGGGGGGCTTGTTGGCCTTGGGCTTGGTGGCAGCAGGGCAATTTTATTGCCAGCCAATGTTCCTGGTTGCAGCGATACCAGGGATTTGCTTAGTTTTGAGTTATTTGGTAGGTAAATACTTCGATCGAGCATTCGGCGGGCACACCGGTGATACTTATGGTGCAGTGGTAGAGTGGGTAGAAGCGATCGGCCTTGCTATTTTCACTATCCCTTTCTGGCACCAATGAACAACTTGCCAATTTCTCAAGTCGGAGCCGCCATCCTGCGGCAAACTGCCAAACCGTTGCCGTTGCCCTTATCTGCGGCCATCCAGCAGCTAGTGACTGATTTGACCCACACGGCGGATCTTGCCAATGGAGTCGGAATTGCTGCCCCCCAAGTTGCCGCTAGCCTGCAACTGTTTATTTTGGCATCTCGGCCTAGCCCTCGTTATCCTCAGGCTCCCAAAATGGAACCAACGGCGATTATTAACCCGCAAATTATCGATCGCAGCTCAGAAATTATTTGGGGTTGGGAAGGCTGTCTGAGCGTCCCGGATGTAAGAGCTGTAGTACCGCGCGCCCAGTGGGTGGATGTGGAGTATACAGATAGCCATGGACATATACAGAGAAAGCATTTCAGTGATTTTGTTGCTCGGATTTTCCAGCATGAATACGACCATTTACAAGGAGTTTTGTTTATCGATCGAGTTCAGCCAAAAGACCTAATCTCAGAAGCCGAATATCAGAAGATTTGCTTCGACCCGTTACCCAGTCAGGAACATTCTTGAAGCTGCTGCCGTCGTAGGCAATATACCTAGATTGCTGTCTCGGTCGAGACCGATCTAGAGTGTTACAAGAAGATTTTGAGGATTCATCAAATGAAAAAGACCTTAACTGCATTGACTATCTTGGCTGGCGTTCTGGCTGTAGCCCAAGCGCCTGCTCTAGCTGGTGGCGTTGGCAACAACACCATCGGACCTTCGGTCAGATTGGGTAACGGTAACAGCATCTTCAGTATCGACAGTAAGCTTGGGGTAGCCGATAACATTTCTTTACGCCCTTACGTAGCATTTCCTTCTGGTGGCACCAATTTTGGTACTAGCCTGACCTACGACTTTGATTTACGTCAATCAGCTACCCCGATTACTCCTTTTATCGGTGCTGGTATAGATATTGGTACCAATAACAACGGTGGTTCTTCGGTTACTACTGGTTTTGCCCAAGTAGGTGCAGATTTCAACATTAACCAACAGTTTGCTTTACTGGGTGCTGTGAACATTCCTTTTAACAGCAATAGTAGTACTAATGTCACATTGGGTGCTGGTCTACGCTTCTAGAATACGCGATTTAGCTGATTAATTTAGTGCAACCATCTACTAGACAAACCCCTCCAAATTCATTGGAGGGGTTTGTTTTGAGGTATTGATTATGGGCTAGTTTAAATTCAAGAACTGCTGAATATTCTGATGTAGCTCTCGCATTTTGACTGGTTTAGTAAGATATTGATTGGCACCAACAGCTAAGCATCTTTCTCGATTGCCTACTATTTCGTGAGCAGTTACTACAATAATCGGAGTTTTTGCTTGTTGAGAATGTTGACGGATATATTTGATGGCTTCTATTCCATTCATATCAGGCATTTGGATATCCATCAAAATTAAGTTGGGATGATAGCATTGGGTCAGGCTAATAGCATCTTGGCCATTTTGTGCCAAGATAATTCTATATCCCTTAATAGTTAAATAACTAGAAAAAGTATTGATGTTTACTTCATTATCTTCGGCCAGTAAGATCAATGGGGTTGTATAGGACTGAAGAGCTGGCTGATTGAGAGTTGAGTTTTCGACATTATTAATAACTAATGATTTACCAGGTGTTAAGTGAGTCTGAGGTATAATGACACTAAAGCAACTACCTTTACCCACTTCACTATCGATCGTCACATAACCTCCATGTAATTCAGCGATTTGTTTGACCAGCACCAATCCTAATCCGGTGCCGGTATACTTACGGTTAAGATTACTATCAAGCTGAATGAATGGTTGAAATAGCTTAGATATATCGGCCTGAAGAATGCCAATTCCGGTATCGATTACCGAGAAAGAGAGGGCACAACCTGTTTGTTGATGACAGAGTTCCGGAGATTCTAAGCGGACTAAGAGTGTTACGGTTCCTCCCTCACAGGTGAATTTAACAGCATTATTCAGAAGGTTTATTAGTACCTGACGCATTCTGCGCTCATCGATCAATAAATAATTTAGATCGGCTGGTAAATGAGTCTCGATCTTAATCTGTTTGTTGGTCGCCTGTTGCTGTACAAACATTAAACTAGATTTACATAGTTCGGCAAGAAAAACCTTACTAATATTTAGTTCTAATTTTCCTGCCGAAATTTTAGAAACATCGAGAATGTCATTAATCAAAGATAATAAATGCTCTCCGCTCCGTTCGATCGTTGAAATTGCATTTAGTTGTTGAGAGTTAATAGCTCCAAATAATTCTTCCAGCAATATTTCTGACATACCCAAGATGGCATTTAACGGAGTGCGCAGCTCATGACTCATAGTGGCAAGGAACTCATCTTTGAGGCGAGTTGCACTTTGGAGTTCTTGAATAATTAGTTCCAATCGTTCGTTAGTTAGATGCAAATCTATTTGAGCTTGCTGCCGATCGTGTAAAGCAATTTGTTGTTCGGTAATATCGATCAGAATTCCGTCCCAAACTAGCACACCATCGAGAGTGACTGTTGGTCTAGATTCTCCGCGAATCCACTTCATGATCCCTGTGGGAGTTAAGATTCTGCCTTGCCAAACCCAAGACTGCCTAGTGGCCACAGCATGTTGAAATGATCGATCAAAGCTCTCTCGATCTTCAGGAAATACTCTATCGAATAAGACTGAAATATCAGCTAAGGCCACATCTGCTGATATTTCAAACATTTCGGAGAACCTCGCGCTAAGGTAGTTCATTTTGCCGTGTTCAGCAGTAGTTAGCTGAAACTGATAGAGTGCTGCGGGTACGTTAGCAAACATCCGAGCGTAGCGCTCTTCGGAATGGCGCAGGGCTAGTTCCCTAGCCTGTTGTTCGCCGACATTTTTATCTACACAAATAGTTTGACTATTTTTCAATAGCGATAAAACCGTCTGTTTTAATACTCCTAAATTGGAAATAATCATGCGGGAAGCATGATCAGAACTAGCCACCCAAGAGCTTTTGCCATAACGCAAAGTAAGCGGAATAGCAACTAAAATCAAGATCACCACTAATTCTTGAGAGTAAAAGAAAGCTGGGATCTGTAACATATCCATAATTCGCAATTGGGCTATTTTAGAGGTAGTAATTATTAGCTACTAACTTAGGTAAAGATTTTCTTGTAATTCGTCTGAGATCGAACTGGTCTGATTAGCAGCTTTGCTGACCAATGGTTTTGGTGGAACAACTAATCCAGCTAAAGGCAACGTGATATAAATTGTTGGTTCAATTTTACCAGTATTTGCAGTTAGAAATAATCCATCATGAATTTCCACAATCTTCTTGGCAATTTTCAATCCGGTACTTAATTCTTGCTCCGAGTTTGAAACTGGCTTAAATCGGATTGATTCTAATGTTTTCATGTCATAGCTACTGTAAGAGTTAGCATCTCGATTATCAATATATAAATGGAACTCCTCATTCTTGATATGACCATAAATATTAATAATACTATTAGATTCAGGAGAATTCAAAAAGCAATCTAATAACTCACTAATAATGTAGTGTAAATGCTTCGGATCAACTGCTATTTCAGTGTCTTCGATATTAAAAATCAACTTTGTGGGCGATTTGATTTGGTTTATTTGTTTGGTAGCAAGCTGTTCGATCGCAACCTTAGAGTTACAGGTTGAATGACGATTAGATGCCGTTACTGATGAGGATAATTGACGAGAGAATGAAAATTTCTGATTAACTAAATTCAACTCAATTGCCGATTGATTCACCGAGACCAGCTTTTCCTTGATTTCAGATGTTGTCATTTCATTCAGGTTTTGCTGCAAGAGATGAACTTCATCCAAAATATTGTGTAATGATGCAGTTGATGTTTTAGAAAAACCAATAGACAAGTCTGAATTCAGTTCGCTTAAATTATTTTTTAAAGAATTGATATTGTTGCGTTGGAGTTTAGATAAAGCTTCGATGCGATCGTGCTGTTTTTTGATCCGGAGCATGGACTGGACTCTTGCCCGCAGTTCTACTCCATTGACCGGTTTACTGATAAAGTCATCAGCTCCTGCTGCTAGGCAGCGAGCTAAATCGGTGGGACTACTTAAGGCTGTTACCATTACAATTGGTACTGCTTGCCACTCCGACATAGCTTTGATCTGTTTGCATACTTCAATGCCATCGATGCTGGGCATCATGACATCTAGTAAAATTAAGTCTGGATCGAACTTATCTAGAGAGGAAATCGCCTCTTGACCATGACTAGCATAATGCAAAGTATAGTTCATACTTGCTAGTAAGGCTTCAATCACTTCAAAGTTATCTGGCTCATCATCAACGACCAGAATAGAATAGGTGTTCATTTAAATGTCTCCTTTGGACTGCAAATCGTTTGAATGGTAGTTGCCAACCTTGCCCTGCAGCCTCATTCTGACTCGCATATTGTCAAAGCAGCGGTTTCTTCATTTAGTATTCCCAGCTATTTGCTTTTTTAGATCTTTTTACTGAATTTTGGCACGGCAACGGTCAAGACTGCGGTAAGTGCACTGCAAAACAGCTTCCCTGGCCAAGTTCACTTTGGAGGAAAATTTTGCCCTGGTGGAGTTCAACAATTTTTTTCACAAATGTCAAACCTAACCCTGCACCTGCATACTGCCGGTTGAGTTTGCTGTCTAACTGGAAAAAAGGTTGAAAAAGCTTATCTTGATCACTATTGGCGATGCCAATTCCTGTATCGGTGACGGCAAAATTGATCCAACTAGTTTTATTCGTGCTCTCTTTTCGATCTACGGCAAGGGTGATCCGACCACCAGTCGGAGTAAACTTGACCGCATTACTGAGCAAATTGATCAGTACTTGACGCATCCGTCGTTCATCTACCGCGATGTTGCCAACCGCTGAAGACACTTGTAGATCTATTTGAATCTGTTTATCTAATGCTTGTTGTTGGATAGATACCAAGCTAGAGTCACAAAGAGACAAAGCTGTGATGGTCGTAATATCTAGGGTCACTTCACCGGACTCAATTTTCGAGACATCCAGAATATCGTTAATTAGAGATAACAAACGTTGCCCACTACGTCTGATCGTACTCAAGGATTTGAGTTGACGTTCATTTAGGGGGCCAAATACTTCTTCTTGTAATGCCTCGGCACTACCTAAAATGGCATTTAGAGGAGTTCGCAACTCGTGACTCATGGTCGCGAGGAACTCCTCTTTGATGCGGTTAGCTCGTAAGAGTTCTTGGCTAATTAGCTCTAGCCGATCGTTGGTGATATGCAGTTGTTCTTCCATAAGTTTGCGATCGATGATTACGAATCAATACCAACAGTCCGAGCAGTGGTTGCTTACTTACTTAAGTATTCCCGTATTTCTACCGAACTTATCTGTGTTCCAAAAAAGATATTTGAAATATAGGATTTTAGCCTGGATTTTGCTGGCTCGTCAGGCTACCACTGTTGAGGTAACACTTGTGCTCAGATCCCTGGTAATAAGCTGGGTTGATGCTGGAGGCTAGCCCCGCCCTTAACAGGCGGGCAACCCTTGCACACTCGCAACTGCACGACAACGCTAGTTGGTGTTTTTGAATTTGGAATTGCTGGTGCATTCAGCTAATTTATAGCAAATTTTCTTGATTGATGCTGGTCAATACTTGCAAAATTTTCTTTATTTTCAAGGTTAGACTGACGAGTATCAGTAATTAGCCAGTCTAATGAAGCTGCTTTTAGGTCGAGGGTTTCACCAGTTTTATCCACACAGTAGCGACCAAAGACTAATTTTTCATGCAGATAAGCTCGGGCACCAATATGTGAATATTCAAATATTACACTATTGTCGATCGTCGCATTGCTACAAATACGACAATTTCGGCCAATCATTGTCGGGCCAATAATAGTAGCACCATCTTCAATTTCAGTCATAGCACCAATATAGACTGGGCCTCGAATATTGATTTTATCCCAGTTAGCATTTACGTTGATGCCAGTATAAATCCCCGGTCTTACTTGCTTACCAGGAATTGGCACATTTTTAACCTCTCCCAGTAAGACACTGCGAATGGCTTGCCAATAATCGGGTACTCTGCCAATATCTACCCATTGGAAATCCATCGAGACTCCATAAAAAGGTGCGCCTATTTCTACTAGTTTTGGGAAGAGATCGCCACCAATATCATATTCTTGATTCGCCGGAATATAGTTAAAAATCTCTGGCTCAAAAATGTAAATTCCGGTATTGATATTATTGCTTAGAGCTGCTGCGATCGCAGGCTTTTCCTGAAAAGCTCTAATTCGACCTGCTTGGTCAGTAACCACTACCCCATAGCTAGACACTTCTTCTTTGGGGACTGATTTCATAATCACCGTTGCGATAGAACCCTTCTCTCGATGCCACTTGACCGCAGCTTTCAAGTCTAGATCAATCAAGGCATCACCGCAAAGTACCACAAAGGTATCATCAAAAAATGGCGCAAATTCTTGAATGCGCTTCATGCCACCAGCCGAACCTACTGCTTGACCAATCAACTCTCCCTGTGCCCCGATCAAACCTTCAAAGGAGTAACCAATTTGTACTCCAAAGCGCTGACCATCATGAAAGTAACTTTCTATCTCTTGGGCGAGATGGCTGACATTGACCATGATTTCGTCAAATCCGTTCTCCCGCAGTAGATCAATCAGAAATTCCATCACTGGCTTTTGGATGATCGGAATGAGAGGCTTGGGAATCGTATAAGTGATGGGCTGCACCCGAGTACCTTTACCTGCTGCCAAAATCATAGCTTTCATAAATCTGGAAAAATTTTGCTAAACAGTACTTCTTTATATCCAAAATTCCCTAAATCTTCTCAGAATCACCATTAAGATAGATTTAGTAAAATTAGACAGTGATATTTAGGCAGTGATCTGATGACTACTCAACACTTTTATCTACAAATAGTTTAATCTTTAAAGATAAATTCAAATATCCCAACTTGGACAGCCAATCTCAGTAGTAGTACGTAAGAAATTAAATGAAATCTAAATATCATTTCCTGGATATCCGGTGGGTATATTAGCTACAAGAGCTTTAAGAGTGCCTAGATACTTCAGCTCTCTGTAGCCAATTTGAATATTTAGCAAAAATGATTAAGCTTACAGATCCACCTCAAAGTACTTCTACCCTTATTGATCAGAAGGTACGAAAAAATACTTGGTATTATAATCCGATCGCTGAAGGAAAGCGCGATTTGCGCATTGATTTTCTGCGAGGTTTGGCAATTGTCTCGATGGTTGTAAATCATTTAGAATGCAAATCATTTTTCAATAATATTACTCAGGGACATATTTATGCTAGTTCCGCAGAGGGTTTTGTCTTTTTGTCGGGATTTGTACTGGGGTTTGTTACCTTACAACGTATCGATAAAATCGGCTTGAAACCTGCCATGCTGAAATTGCTAGCAAGAGCTAAAGTGCTTTATGTAACTAGCTTTACCTTGATGGTGGGGTTTGGGTTACTGAGCATAGTAGCACCCTGGATGACTCGACCAAGTTTCGATCGAGCACCAGGGGCTTGGTGGCAAATTATTTTAGCCGCAGGGACATTTCAGCTAGCACCAGCCATCATTGACATTTTGCAGTTATATGTAATGTGCTTATTGGCTTCCCCAGCTATCTTTTGGCTGTTGCGCCAGGGACTCTGGGCACCACTATTAACCATTTCCTGGACTCTGTGGGGGATTCAACAACTTCACCCCTATTCATTTAGCTTTCAACCACTCGATCGCGCTCATCCTTATTTTGTTTTTTGTACCTGGCAAATTTTATATGTACATGGAGTGGCTGCCGGATATTACAAAGACAAGTTGGCTATATTTTGGCGCAAACTACCTAAAGTTCCTTTCTTACTAGGTATGGTGGCGATCGTCATAGGAGCGCTGGTGACGGCTCATTATGATTTGCAGTTGGGTGCTTGGCCAACCAAAGTACAAGATCGCGCTCTGTGGTTGCAGGTTACCGATCGAAGTACTAACGGCATTGTGCGGCTAGTGACTTTACTGGGCTTGTTTTCGTTGATGTTTTTGTTGGTTGATGCTTTTTGGCAACCTTTATATCGAGGTCTGGGTAAGCTGTTGATTCCTTTAGGACAAAACTCTCTATATGTCTATATTATTCATATTTTCTTCACCGCAGTTTGGTTTATGATTCCTGGCTTAACTCAAGGGCATATTGCTCTGGTCAGTCTGGCTCAGATAGGGGTCATTGGTCTGTGCTGGTTTTTGGTGAAGCGAGAATTTCTGTTCAAGATTATTCCGCGTTAATTAGGTAAAAAATAAGCATTTCACTGATTATTGATCCTCCCCCAATTTTATGGAAACTACTGCTCCGACTTTCAACATTCGCCATCAGGCTTTGATCTGTCTAGCGATCGGTCTCACTGGCTGGGCTGTACATCAGGGTTTGACTTGGCGACAGAGTAATACTTTGCCAGTGCCAATCAAACGGGCGATGCCCCTAGAATGGCAAGATAAAGCCCTGGCTCAAAAGGCTTGGACTTACTTCCAAAATAATCGGATTAAGGAAACTGGCTTAGTATCTTCGGCGGCTAAGTTCCCAGCTACCACGATGTGGGATGTGGCCAGTCAATTGGCAGGGATGACGGCTGCTCGCGAATTAGATTTGCTGCCACCGGCAGAGTTCGATCGATGGATGACACAGACTTTGACATCTTTAGCCAAGTTACCACTATATAAAGGTGAATTGCCCAACAAAGCCTATAATGCCCGCACCCTTCAGCCGGTAAACTATGGCCAACTAGATAAGTATCAAGAAATTGGTTTTTCTGCCATTGATCTCGGGCGGTTGGCGCTATGGCTAGATATTGTTGCTCATCGCTATCCTCAACATGCTACTACCGCCCAAGCTGTTACTGCTCGTTGGCAACTCAGCCGCTTGGAATCGCAAGGGAGTCTCATGGGTACTCATATCGAAAAGGGTCAAGAGCAATGGGTTCAAGAAGGTCGGTTAGGTTATGAGCAGTATGCCGCCTATGGATTGACTAAAATTGGCGTAGTGGCCAAAAATGCTTTGAATCCTACCGCTAATGAACAGTTAGTAGCTGTCAATGGAGTGCCAATTCCGGCAGATACTCGGACTACTTATCATAATTATGTCACCAGTGAGCCTTATGTTTTAGATGGTTTAGAAACTGGGTTTAAGGCTCTACCTGCCGCCTCTGCTGGTCGCTTGTTGCAAGCCCAAACTCGGCGAGCATTAACTACTGGTGAATTTACCGCTTGGTCAGAAGATAATATCGATCAAAAGCCATACTTTCTATATAACAACGTTTTTGTCGATGGCCAGCCTTGGAAAGTCATTAGCCCACAGGGCAAAGATTATCATCAATTACGAGTCAGTAGTACCAAAACAGCAGTGGCTTGGCATATGTTGTTTCGCAATCCCTATACCGAAAAGAACTATAAAGCTCTGAACTGGTTGGCTGACCCTGCCCAGGGAGTTTTTGGGGGAGTATACGAAGAAACTCAACAGATCAACCGAGCGCTTTCGTTAAATACGAATGGTCAGATTCTCCAAGCAGTTTTTTATGGCAAAATCGGTCAACCATTGGAGGATTGGGCATATGGTAAGGCTCCCTAAACTTTTAGTAAGTATACTAACGAGCTTAATGGTAGTTAGCGTGTTGGTGATTAGTTCCCAGCGGTCTTGGCCTGCTGCGCTGCCAGTAACTACTTCAACTCAACAACTAGCGACCAAAAAATCCCCCAAGGTGGTTTTCTTTGGTTCTAGCACCACTGTGGGCTTTGGTACTACCCGAGGCGATCGACGTTGGACAACTTTGTTATCTAAGTATCTGGGCTGGCAAGAAATTAACGAAGGACTATCTGGTTCTACTATTTCGACGGGGGATTGGCCAGGAAAACCTAAATATTTAGAAGCTGGTGTAGAACGGTGGCGACGAAATGTTTTAGATCGTCATCCCGATCGGGTAGTGATGCTCTATGGCGTAAATGATGCTTTTCGGCAAGTGGCTCTGGGTCAAGCCGATCAGTTGGGCACCTACAACGGTGATCTAAATAAAATGCTCACCGACATGGCTCAGGAATTTCGACCTGATCAACTGATTAGTATCAGCTCTCAGCCCAACCAAGCGACTGTCGATCGACGTGCTCCTTACGATGCTGGTCTATTAGCGGTAGCCCAAAAAGTAGGTAGTTACTTCATTGATGGTCAGGAAGCTTTTCCGATTACCGATTTACCGGCCTATGCTGCTGATGGTTTACATTTAAACGACCTTGGCCATGCCACTTTTGCTTCTTTCTTGGCCAACAAAATGGTAGATTTGGGCTTAGCAACAGCTCCACCCAATGCTCAAGGCGGTAATCGATTTACTGATAAGTTAGAACCATTGCCCAGCTTAACTATGATGATCGATCAATTACATCCATTAACTTTTGGGCGACTGAAAGCCATTGAAGCTCGATGGATAAATAGTGGTAAAGCACGGTTAGCCGTGGTTAGACCCGATGGCCGGGGCAACTATGAATTGATCTATCGCACGCCGCTTTTAACAGTGACTAAAGGCACTTCACAAGTTACAGTGCCCAACTGGTGGGTATTAGCAGGCGATCGATTGGCTGTGTGGTCAGATCGCAATTGCGTCGGGGGGGTGCCTGTAGATTCACCTAGTATGGGTCATTTTGCTTCACCAGATACAAATACTGCGCTGGGACAAAATATGCCTCAGGCGATCGCTATTCGTGCTATCAATTAATTTTATTGTTTCTGATCTCGATGACTTAATATACGTGTTTACACTGTTTTACAATAGAAGCGCTTCCGTTATAGTTGTTTTGAGATCAAGCCTTGAGAACATTTGTGGCTAGGGAATCTATCAATTCAGTGTAAATCAATAGTGGTTGTAGTGAAAATCTTAAATCAGTTCTTTGTTCAGCAGATTACCAGAAGCTATTGCCGCCAGAAATCAGCAAAACTTTGTTCCTCGGGTATAGGTACATTGGCTTTTTTATTGATCATGGAGGTTACTAGCCCTGCTGTATTTGCTCAACCAACTACCACGCTGCCAAAACAAAACTTTAATGCTGTTAATTCGTCAATAAATTCACACCCTGTAATACTGGCAGAAGCCGGAAATGTGATTTTTGGATCTGATAATTTTAATCCTGGATTGCAATTACCACCAGCTAAGACAGAAGAATTAAAGACTCAGCCCCAACCTCGATCGAATTCAGCACCATCATCTCCACCGGCTAATCTAGCAAATCCACCAGTGCCTAGCCCTGTCCGCCGAGAAATAGAAGTTTCCTCAGATGCCAATAATTTTAATCCGGGGCTAATATTGCCGCCTCCTAAAACAGAACTGCCGCCAAAACCACCGCAATTAAAGCCAACAAGTCCACCTCCAGCGCTGGCGTTACCTGGTCAGGCAAAAGCCAAACCAAGATCTATTCCAACAGCTCCAGTAGTATTTCAGTCTGATACCCAGACACCTGGCCGTTCTCGACCAGGTGGAAGTTGGCCACAGGCCGTAGCTAATCCCCAAGCTACGACACCAGAACAGCCAAAACCAGTAGCTAATTCCTCAGCTACTCAGTCGCAACCATCTAAACCAACTTTGGCCAAGGGGGCAATTTTAATTTTGGAGTCAGTGGTACCAAATTTCCAAAATACTCGCAACGAGTCGGGACAGATCAATCAGACGGCGGAAACAACAGTCAATTTTCTGTTGGAAAACGGCGATCGAATTAAGTTAGTGACTGGATACAATACTTTCATTAAGCCAGGATTTACCACCGTTAATAACGTGCCGATCAATCTGAGCTGGGAAACCAAAATCGACTCAGTAAAAATCGAACCATCGATCGGAGTGAATCTTTTCGATCGATTACCTGCCAGTCCCACTTATGGTCTAAAGGCATCTATCCCAGTTACATCGGGTCTAACTTTATCTGCTGCTGTAGAATCTGGAGCCTATAAATTTAATACTGAGACTATTCAAAATCAAATATCTGCGGTCAGATATGGCCCAGGAATATTGTGGCAAATCGATCCAGACACGAGCTTTTTGGCTATTTATAAATTTGGCAACTATAGCGATGGCAACACCGAAAACCAATTATTTAGTCGGTTAGAGCGCAAGTCTGGACAGTTTTGGATCGCAGCTAATTTATTTTCTTGGGGATATGGCCAAAATATTGGATCGGCCAGTGGGTATTTTTCGCCACCAGATTTCCTGGCCTATAGTGGCGAAGTGGGTGTAGAAGGAAACGTCTTGTTCGATTCTTTGAGCTGCCGAGTTTCCGCTACAATCGGCAATCAACAATCTAGCGGTGCTTCCACTGTTGGACAAGCTTTTCAAAGCCTGTGCAAAACCAAATTTTCTCCTTCATTAGAAGCTAGCTTTGGTTACGGATTTGGTAATTCTCGCAAAGACTTTAGTTCGGAGGAAACAGGTAATACCAGGACTATTACTGGCGGATTGATGTACAAATTTTAGGTGATTCTAATTAACATTGGTTACCATGGCCATTAGGGCGATTAATGAAGCATTGTAATCGATCGCATATTCATTAGTAGCATAAGATCTTTCATCATCTAGATAGCTCAAAATACCTCGGTTTTTGGGTGCAATATTATCTTGAGCACCAGAGTTGGCACCACCTACTAATAAGCCAGGAATATTGATTTTGCTGGCGCGGGCAAAAATGTGGTGGACATGTTGCACTGGCCTAGTGCCCACCCCGGTGACAAAAGTTTGATTGAAAGGATTGCGCCCTAGTAAATAATCGACCTGATCGATCGCCCCTTGTAGATATCCAGAATTTTTGGTTATTTGGTAAGCCAATAACAGAGTGATGCCCTCTTCTGCCGTCATTTTGTTCGATCCCCAAATGAACTGATGATTAGCTAAGTGGTAGCCACTTTTTTGCACTTGTTGCAGAATAGCGTCAGCCCGATCTGTAATTTTACTAACAATTTGTAAGGCGATTGAGTTAATTGGTGCCGATCGATCTTGCTGGGCATTCACCGCCCATAAATAGTTCACCATCCCCAAAGCTGATGGATCTTTCCACTCAAATATGGAGTAGGGTAGGCTGGGCAATTGCTGAATAAAATATTTTTGATATTGGGGCTGGCGAGTAGTCACAAACAGTTCTGCGGCTGCCCATAGTCGATCATCTCGATCAATTTTCAGACTGGGTTCAGTATCAATTTCTGAGGCTAGATATTTACCAGAACCACTATCATCGCCATCCACCCAATCTACCTGCATGTTGGATTGAAGCTGCAAATAACTCCAAGCTCGTTGGGCTGCCGCTAAGTAAATTTTGGCTTGAGCTGGTTGCCCAGGGGCATAAACTCGGGCGGCGATCGCCATGGCTGCGGCATATTTGGCGGTTTCTGGAGTCGAGACTCCATACAAAAAACGTGGCTGGGTATCTTCATGCGGGGCGACGATCGGTGGCCATTTTTTGCCAGAGAGCTTACGATAGACTGCGCCATCTACTCGCTGCATCGACAGCATCCAATCTAAACCCACTCGCATTTCATCCAGTAAATCGGAAAAACCATTACCACTCTCGGGAATTGTTAACTGGCGATCGGGAAAGGCATTAGGGTGTAGCTCATACAAACTCAGCAACCGACCGATGGTGACTGCGGTGGTGGAAACATATTTACCATAGTCACCAGCATCGTGCCAGCCACCAACACTAGGAACTACTTTTCCGGCAGGGTTACTGCCATCTGGGTGAGCGATCGCTCCATCGCTAAGATGACAGGGAACATGGCGAATGCCGGTAATAGTGTCATTGATCGCCACTCCACAGCGCTGTAAATAATAAGACCGCAGTAGCTTAATGATCGATTCTTGATAGACCTGGGGGGCGATCGAAAAAGGCTCAGACTGCACTATTTCAGATTGGACAGTTTCAGATCGGGTAGTGCCAGATCTCACGGTACTAGTCCGTAAAAAATATCGACCTTGCTGTTTGATCTGACTAAAATCAATATTTTGCAACAGATCTTTGCTTTCGGTATCTAGCTGAGATGCGCTAGGTGTCAGGACTTGCACTATTTTTTGACTGGTGCTATCGACTAACTCGACTCGCTGAGAGGGGGGACTACTATTTACTAACAAAGCTATTTTGGGTCGATCGGGTAAGTAGCCCACCTGGTTTACGACGATTTTTGCGGGGTTAGGCAAGACCGCGTGAGTTGAGAGTAAATTACTGCTAGCTAAAATTAAAAGCAAAGAACTGAACAAAGTAATGAATAGCCGTTGAATGCGATTGATCATGATTTAGTAACCGTAAATTGAAAGCTATTTTCGCCCAAGGGCTGGCCTTGTTGGTCAGTAATATTTACCGACAATTGATAAGACCCGACGGCTAAACTAGAGAGAGTAAGTTTCCTGACCAGTTTGCCACTATCGGGGGTAATGGCCACGGGCAAAGACTCTTGAGTCACAACTTTTTGCGCTTGTTTGAGCTGGTAGGCTAATTGGGCATTGGGAAACGATCGCTGCAAGTCATTGATCAGCCATAGTTCTAACGGCACGGTTTCTCCGGCTTTCCAACTTTGTTGTTGAGTGCCAGCAATACTGGGCAATACTGGTTGATAAGCGCGTTTAAGCATTTCATAGCCAGGTTTGGGTTGCCGCCAGTAGTCCACAATTCCCCAATTAATCGATGGCCAATCTTCTACAAACATAAACTGGAAGATCGCACTAACTGGTTGGTAGCGCTGGCGGCGATAAGCTTCGGCGGCAAACTGGACTAGTTGAGACTGGTACTTTTGGGTGTTGTCAATTAGCTCTTGGGTAGTTTTACCCATAGGTACCTTGGCAATATTGAAAGTTTCATGGGGTTGGAAATTATGATATTTCCACTTAGCCAATTTAGCCGGGGTATCAGGGAATAACTCATTAGCAGAGAAAAGTCGTTGTAACGAATCGAGATTAGGCAAAGCCTGCGCTCCGAATTCGGTAATTAAAGGGTTTTTAGTAGGTTTGCCGTAATCTTGCCACTGACCTGAGTACCATCCCCACCAAGGGTGTTCACTAGTTGCCGATATCATATGTAAATGACGGGTGCGATCGCGAGTAATTAAACTATTATAAATAGTCTCATCTAAAAACTTATTCTGCTGGGGATCATAGTCTGGGTAACGCTCTTTCATCCAAGAGGCATCCCAAGGTGGCTCGTTGTGAATACACCAGGCAAATATCGATGGATGGTTATAAAGCATCGTCACCATATCATTGGCCTGACTGGTGGCCTCAGCGATAAACTCGGCCTGGTCACTGTAGCCCCACTGTAAGGGAAAGTCTTGCCAAACCAAGATACCCAGCTCATCACAAAGTCGATAAAATTCCTGGCTTTCAATATGGGCATGTACCCGAATCGCATTGATATTAGCTGCTTGCATCAGCTTCAAATCTCGCTGGTATTTGGCTGGAGTCATCTCACTCAACCACTGAGAAGCAATGTAGTTAGTTCCACGCAGAAAAGTTCGCCGCCCATTCAGTTCCCAGACTTGAGCTTGCGGATTGTAGAGAACTGTCCGAAAGCCAAAAGATGTATCTATTTGGTCTAATACCTGTTTCGCTGACGAGATCTGAGTTTTGAGCAGATATAAATCTGGGCGGCCATGCTCCCAAGTCCACCAGAGATGGGGGTCAATAGTGGGCACATTGACCGTGATGTGGTTAATTCCGGGCTTTAAGCGCTGCTCTTGGGTGATCGGCAAATCAGCAGACCCACTGAAATTCTGTGGTTTAAGCTGGAAAGCTAGTTGAACTGACGGCGATCGATTACTAGGATTCAAAATAGTTAGGTCTACTTTGGCAATTGCTTGGTGCTGACGGGCATCTAGCTGGGGTGTGACCTGTTGCTGAGTAATAGCAATTTGCTGAGAGACTTGCAAATACACCGGTGCCCAAATCCCGCCGGTGTTTTGGTCTTGTCCGCGTACATCCCAAGCTCCACCTGGACGAGTATCGTGATGGCTGAGCACTCCTTTAATTAGGCGCTTGTGTAAAGACCAGACTCGGCCTGGTTCTTCAAATGGGCTGTTGACTTTAACAGCCAAAATATTCTCAGTAATATTTTTAGTGCCATATTTTAAATATTTTGATACATCAAACCGAAATGGCTGAAAATAACCTTCATGAAATCCCAAATAGTGACCATTGAGCCAGACATCGGCGGTGTAGTCTACTCCATCAAATATTAGCTGGACTGTTTTTCCCTGCAACTGCGCATCGATCGGAAAATGGTGACGATACCAAGCTACTCCGGACAGATCTTTTCCCTGTAAAAACCAATTTCCAGGGACAGAAATCGACTGCCAACTGCGGTCATTGACTTCTGGGCTGTAGGCATTTGCTGGTTGTAAGTCACCAGGGGCAAACTTCCACTCCCCTGCCAAACTTAGAGTTTGAGAAATTGTAGCATTCGATACTTTCCCACCAGATATATTAATCTGAATGGCTTGTACCGACCAATTTATTGCCGGTGTAATCACGCAGCTAACAATAAATATAAAAGTACAAAGTACCCGGAATGAGCTAGCCAGTAGGCGTTTGGAAAATAGTTGTTGCTGCCACATGAAATTCAAAAATTGTGATCTGGATAGAACATCAAACAACTCTAATCTGAAACGGTACTTAATCAAAAACGGTATTATGCAAATCTGATTGGGAATAATAGGGCTGTAGGTATATTAGGGTTTCGATGAACACCGATTTTGAGCCACCCCGCAAGCATTGGACGATTCTGGCAAGTGTCGGTGGTGTCGTGACTGCATTTTCTTTGATTTTTGGTTTGGAGATGTGGCAGCCGTTGTCTGAAAAAATCGCCAAGCTAGATGCTCAGTCGATAAGCTTTAATGGTAAACCAGTTAAGGCAGACCAATTAGCTAAAGTCTCAGCAATCGGCGATCATACCGGTCATATTACTCCGGCAGAACTGGCATTCGCTAAACAGGCATGGGCATACTTTGGCCGCAACTGGAATGAAAAAACTGGCCTAGTGAATTCTGTCGATAATTTTGCCTCTGTGACCATGTGGGATCAAGCCGCAGGAATGGCAGCTCTGGTCAGTGCCTACGAGTTGGGCATTGTGACTAATGAAGAGTTTGAAACTAAGATGACCCAGACCTTGCAAACATTGCAAACATTGCCGCTCTATCGCAATGAGTTACCAAATAAAGTCTACAACGCCAAAACCTTGTTGCCAGTAGGCTATGGCAAGCTTGATCAAAAAGAAGAAATTGGTTGGTCGGCGATCGACTTGGGGCGGATGGCTATCTGGTTAAAAATCATCGGCGATCGCTATCCTCAATATCAAGAACAAACCACAGCGATTTGGCAAAAATGGCAGGTGCAGCGATTAGTCAAAGACGGTCAAATGTTTGGCACCAGTACTCAGCAGGGTCAAGAAACATACAATCAAGAAGGGCGGCTTGGTTACGAAAGCTATGCCGCCTATGGGCTTCAGCTCTGGGGCTTAGATGTCAAAAAGGCGTTAGATGTGAAATCTCATGTGAAGTTTGTAGATCTCTATGGTCAAGGTGTGCCCTATGATAATCGGGACTTGAAGACTTCTGGTGCTAATAACTATGTCTTGAGTGAGCCGTATATTTTAGACGGCATTGAGACCGGTTTTCAGTCCTTGCCGAAAGCCTATGCCGATCGGCTATTGGCCGCCCAGGAAGCCCGCTATCAGGCCACCAACTATCTGACTGCTGTTACCGAAGACAACATCGACCAAGCACCCTATTTTGTCTATAGCACTTTGTATGTGAATGGACAGCCTTGGAGCACTATTGCCGATAAAAGTGTACAGCATAATAATTTGCGTTTTTTAAGTACTAAAGCGGCGATCGGTTGGCATGTGCTGTATAACACACCATATACCCATAAATTATCTGTTTTCGTCGAATCTAACCTGAAGGCAGAAGTGGGTTGGTATAACGGTTTTTATGAGTCATCCAACAAACCGAATCGAGTGCTTACCGCCAATAACAATGGCGTAATTCTCGAAAGTCTTCTCTATAAAAAAGTAGGCAAACCACTATTACTATGGGCGCAAAAATAGTGTTTAAAATTCAGAAAATTCTACAGCATTGGTGGCAATACCGTATTTCACCAGGAGCTAAAAACGATTATCCTCGGTGGGTGCGCTATACAGCACTATTTTTAATTGGGGCTTGGGTGCAGCTTTGGCTGCCGGTGCTGCTGCCCCAAATGGGTTTGGCCGAGCCAGCTAACCAGACCCCCTGTGATAATATCACCAACCCTCTAACTCCTGAAGAAGAAGCTCAAGCGCGGCTAGCTTGGGCTTACTTTGCCAAAAATTATCAGCCTAAAACCGGTTTTACCAATTCGGCAGGAGGCTACCCCTCTGGTTCTCTGTGGGATATTGGTAACTATTTGATGGCCTTGAATTCGGCGCGCTGGTTGGACTTAATCCAGCAGCCAGAATTTGATGAAAAGTTAAACAAGTTTTTGACTAGTATCGGAAAAATAGAACTATTTGAGAACTCACTGCCCAACAAAGTTTATCAAGCGGCCACCGGACAAATGGTGGATTACGGCAACAAACCTGTCGAGAAAGGCATTGGCTGGTCGGCGTTAGATATTGGTCGAATACTGGCAGCTTTGCATGTAATTAGAGTTTGCCATCCTCAATATAATGACTGGATTAAAGGCACTCTGGCTCGCTGGCAAATTGCCCGATCGATCAAAGATGGAATGCTGTATGGTGCCACAGTTTTGCCCGACAAAAAAACACTGTTGGTGCAAGAAGGGCGCTTGGGCTACGAAGAATATGCCGCGCGGGGCTATGAGCTATGGGGTTTCAAAGCTCCTAAAGCCGCATCTTGGCAGCCGTCTAAAGAAGTAGAGATCTATGGGGTCAAGATCCCGGTTGATGAACGCGACTATCAATCTACCAACGCTAACAACTATGTAGTTAGCGAATCTTTTATTCTCGACGGCATTGAATTTGGCTTAGATGACAAACTAGCCGACTATGCCAAGAAAGTATTAAAAATTCAGGAATTGCGCTACCAAAAAACCGGCCAGCTAACGGCTGTTACTGAAGACAATATCGATCGACCACCCTACTTTTTGTACAACACCATTTACTCCAATGGAGTAGCTTGGGCTACGATCAATGAAAAAAATGAACCTTATCCAGATCTGCGTACCATCAGCACCAAAGCCGCTTTTGGCTGGCGTTATCTCTACCCCGATAATCCCTATACTCATCAGGTATTTGAGGCAGTCAAAGAGCTAAAAAGCCCCAATGGTGATGGTTTTATGGCGGGACAATATGAAGTAACCAAACAACCCAATAAAAGTTTGACAGGAAATACCAATGGTTTAATCCTCGAAATTTTGTATTACAAGGCCATTGGTAATCAGCCACTAGTCAAACAGAAACTCGGCCAAAAGCGCCCAGTGGCTAAAAACCCCCCGAAAAAACCAGCGGTTGCGCCACCACCAAAACCCAACCCTGAAGTTGCTCCACCCCGCCTCAATCCAGAGACTGCTCCACCGCCACCACCACCGCCAAATACGCCGCCAAAACCAGTCTTTGTCCCCACACTGCGTCGCCAACCAACAGCAGCC
The DNA here is from genome assembly GCA_031378405.1 of Synechococcales cyanobacterium OTE_75_metabat_409. Lineage (GTDB taxonomy): Bacteria > Cyanobacteriota > Cyanobacteriia > Cyanobacteriales > Chamaesiphonaceae > JAAFHZ01. The sequence continues at coordinate 2,996 of JANNEH010000001.1, read as the reverse complement.
CAGCCCGATAGTGCCAAGGCTTGTACCCGGATTATTGCGCCGCTTACTTCTGAGGAACAAATTTATGCTGAGGATGCTTGGCAATATTTTGTCAAAAACTATCAGCAAAAAACTGGCTTTATGAATTCGGCTGGTGGTTATCCTTCTGGTTCACTGTGGGATATGGGCAATTATTTGATGGCTTTAAATTCGGCTCGATCGCTAAATTTAATTGAGCAAAAAGAATTTGATGAAAAACTCAATAAATTTTTGACCACCTTCAGTAAAGTACAACTGTTTGAAGACTCTTTGCCGAACAAAGTCTACCATGCTGGCAATGCTCAAATGGTGGACTACGGTAATCAACCAATCGAAAAAGGAATTGGCTGGTCTGCTTTAGATCTCGGCAGAATGCTGGCAGCTTTTCATGTGATTCGGACTTGCCAGCCTCAATATGCACCTTGGCTAAAAAGCATTGTAGACAAATGGCAGGTTGCCCGCAGTATCCAAGACGGGATGCTCTATGGTGCCACTGTTTTGCCCGACAAAAAAACACTGTTAGTACAAGAAGGACGCTTGGGGTATGAAGAATATGCTGTGCGAGGCTATGAGCTATGGGGCTTTTCTGCTCCTAAGGCTGCATCTCTACAGCCATTTAAGTTTGTAGATATCTATGGAGTACAGATTCCAGTAGATGTGCGTGATTATCAAACCACCAATGCCAATAACTATGTGGTGAGTGAATCATATATTTTGGACGGGATTGAATTTGGCCTCAAAGGTGAGATAGCAGACTACGCGGCCAGACTATTACAAGCCCAAGAAAGACGCTATCGATCGACTGGTCAACTCACCGCTGTTACTGAAGATAATATTGATCAAAAACCATATTTTATCTACAACACGGTTTACTCCAATGGCGTAGCCTGGGCAGCGATCAATGAAAAAAATGAACCGTATGATCACTTGCGCACCATCAGCACCAAGGCCGCCTTTGGCTGGCGTTATTTATTTCCGACAAATACTTATGCCAAACAAGTATTTGATGCGGTCAAAGATTTGCGTAGCCCTAAAAATGATGGTTTTTTTGCTGGACAATATGAAAAGACTAAACAACTCAACAAAAGCTTAACTGCCAATACTAACGGGTTAATTCTAGAAATTTTGCACTTTAAAGCTTTAGGTAATCAGCCTCTAGTAACTAAGTACGTTGCACCGGTAGGTAACGGCCTACCTATTACCGCCACTGCCACGCCGATTGCCCCGATCGAGGCACCTGTAAACACCTCCCCCCGCGAAAATTCTCCTTATCGAGAATCAACACCGGCTAGTTGTCCGGCTCTTGCTAAACCCTTAGGAGTGATTGACAAACGTTATGCTCAGGCAGCTTGGGCGTACTTTTCGGCCAATACCGAAACCACTGGGCTAGCGAACGATCGCACCAATATTAAAGGAGCCACCTTGTGGGGTCTGGGCAATTACTTGATGGCTTTACACAGTGCTCGTACTCTCGGTGTGATTGATCACAAAGATTTTGATACTCGTGTGCGCAACCTTTTGGGGACAGTGGCTCAACTGCCCTTGGCGATGAATGAATTGCCCCATCGCGGCTACAATACCTGGTCTCTCCAACCCGTAGATTATGGCAACAACCCTACACCCGATGGCACTGGCTGGTCAGGGCTAGACATTGGTCGGATGATGACGGCTCTGCACACCATCAAGAACTGTTATCCCGACTATACCGAGGCGATCGACAAAATGGCCTTAGATTGGTCTTATTTGCGAGTCGTCAACAATGGCCTACTAAATAAAGCCAATATGGTCAGAGATACTCGGGGGCGGATGGTGCCGCGAATTGAACCAGAAACCCGTTTAGGTTACGAAGAATATGCGGCTAGGGCTTTCCAACTATGGGGCTTCGATCTGCACCAAGCGGCAGTGGGCGGCACTTATACCACCGTAAAGGTAGAGGGTGAAGAGATTCCCTCACAGCGTAATCGTCCAGAAATCAAGGAAAAAGCCTTACCCTATACTGTCAGTACACCTTTTCTGCTCTACGGTTTGGAGTATGGCTTCGATCCCAAAATGCGATCGCTGGTAACACCCATGCTGAAAGCTGAGGCCAATCGCTATCAGCGTACTAATCTTTTGACTGCCTCGGCCACGATGTTGATCGAAGAAGCGCCCTATGTGGTACATAGCACCCTAGTGGGTAAAGGCGAAGCTTGGGCAACCCTAAGTGATACTGGTCAAAGTTTACCCGATGCCCGAATTGTCAGTACCGCTACCGCCTTCGGCTGGTCGGCACTTTTTCCCAATAATGCCTATGCCAAAGAACTCCGAGAAACTGTCTTAGATATTTACAACAGGTTCACTGGCTTCTATGAAGGTTTTTACGAAAAAACCGGTAAGCCAACATTGTCTTCTAGTGGTACTACCAATGCTTTGATTCTAGAATCGCTCCTATACAAAGTAACTGGCCAACAACCCCTAGTCCGTCCCCCCAAAGCCGTTGACTCGTCCTGGTGGCAAGCCGTGCGGGTGGGAGATTCGGGTAAAGGGTTACCTCGAACAGCCCAGCCTACTGTGAAATTTGTGACCGATCAGGCTGGAGCCTATTGGACAGCAGTTAATGAGATTGCTACTGGGGTTACCACTATGCCGATCGCTTTGCTTGCGCCAAAGGCGATCGCACCACCAACGATTCCAAGTCCTCAGCCAGTAATACCGACACCGGTGGCTATGCCAATCATCCTACCAACGCCAGTAGCAACACCAACTACCCAATCAGCACTACCAACGCCGGTCGTGACACCGATAATTCAATCACCGACCCCTCAGTCAAACCTACCGTCGCCAAAAAGCCCTGATCTGTCACAATTAAGTGCAGCCGATCGCCACATTGCCCAAACAGCTTGGCAATACTTTGTCCGGAACCGCAATGCTCAAACAGGCTTAGTCAGCGCTGTTACCGACTACCCCTGGACAACATTATGGGATCAGGGCAGTGTGTT
>JANNEH010000136.1:0-2497 GCA_031378405.1 Synechococcales cyanobacterium OTE_75_metabat_409 | reverse complement strand
TATCCAAAACTAAACCGGTCATTAAGTTTACAATCGATCGACTATTAAGTACAATAGAGTCTCCCGGACGCATAGCTCAGTTGGTTAGAGCGCTTCGTTGACATCGAAGAGGTCACAGATTCGAGTTCTGTTGTGTCCATTAGGTTGAGAGGGGTCTCAACCGCAAGGAAAATCAGCATTAGAAAAAGTTATGGTGAGGGTTAGGCTTTGTCGAAATCTTTTTATGTTTGCAGTGAGGCAAAAACAGTAAAGGTAGGTTTGGGGGGTTTAGACCAGTAACTTTTACCCTGCTATGAAAATCACGATCGAAGATACGAAAGGTAGACTGCGCCTTAGTATCAAGTAACAATCGTCAATTCATATTGAAAAACATCCAGATTGTGGTATCAAAAATGAGAAATGTGGTAGTGATTCCATAAGCAAATACTAGCAAAAAAAGTGTTTAAGTATTCTAATCCTTCCCAAGCTTCAATTGCGGCGTTATTTTCTGCAATTTTTTCTTTCATAACTAGTGTTGAGCCAGTTAAGGCTCAAGTTTCTCCGCTAGTCCCCAACCCATATGAAAGCTACGGAGAGCAGAAAAAGCCAAAAGCTGAAAATTTGTCTGACTTCAAGAGTTCTTCTGACTTCAGCATTAAAGTTGGTGGGTCTTTGGGCTATGAGCAAGTGAATAAGGAAGGCGGTTTTGGTATTAATGGGAATCTCAATGCTAATCTCTATAACTTCACGGCTTCTGTAGAAGTAGTAGACTTTTTTGTCTATGGAAAGGGCGGTAGTAGTGGCTATTATACTGATACTTTTTCAAACGGACAGTCACGATGCAGAAATGCAAGCAATGGTAGATTTGCAACAAGTTCTAGCTGCTCTCCTAATATTGGAGTTGATACTAAATTCTTTCGTAATGCAGATTTGAGTTACGGACTGCCAATTGATTCAGCAGGTAACAAAATCTTTTTTGGGGCTGGAATACCTATTAATAATAGTAATGGCAGTAGCGTATATGGTGTATTTGGCTATCAAGGTAGTAGTGGTGGACTCGTTAAAGCTAAAGTCGGAAACGATATGTTAGATATAAGAATTGGCTTTTGAAAGTCGTCCTGACCATGTTGATACTATTATAAAGCCGCAGTAGAGTAAACACACCAAAGCCCATACCAATGAAAGTGAGAGCTTGACCAGAATGGTCGGAACGATTTTTAAAAATGATTGGCTTGATTCGTCTCAGACAATCTTGTAGCAATAGCTCTGTGCAAACACCTTTGCAAGTAGTTTTTTTATCTTTGAAATCCTGTTCAACCATAATCGCACTGGTCACAGCTTCGTCCTCTATAACCACATAGAAAGGATTCTTGCGTGGGTGTTACTGATTGGCAGAAATAATTTTCCCTGTTTGACCTGGATATCTAAACCATATCAAGTCCCCCAGAAATGGAAGCCAAAATCACTGAGCTTCTGGCTTCTCTCGGCATAGAAGACGATTAAGCTGTGGAATCGGGCATATAATCGAAACAGCCCCAACCAATGACAGGGCTGGGGCTGTTTTGATCGAACGGACTGTGACTAGCAGCGCGTTCGCGGAGCGTCTCCGTGAGGAGAATCGAAGCCAAAAATAACTAACCAGAGGATAACATTTATGGCTACGGTTACAGACACCGACCTTCAGCTACTCAGAGACTTGATCACCACGCTTCACGCGGACACCCAGAAGCAGATATCCGACCTCGGTAGCAGAATTGACATGGGTTTGTCTGACATCAAAGGTGAAATCAAGGAAGTAAAAGCTGAGATTAAAGGGATTCAAATCCAAGTCAGTGATATAAAAACCGACCAAAGAGCGCAAGATACTCGCTTCTATTGGCTTTTCACGTTTCTATTGACAACAGCGGTGGGTATATCAGCCAAACTAGCAAAGCTTTACTAGTAATGCCAGAATGGAGGCGCGTTACCCTGTTTTTTACCCTGCTATGACGTTCAACTGTATCTAATTTTTATGTTTATCCCCACATTAATCTTTTTGCTGCTGCCTTGATTATTTCAGCTAGACGGGTGTTCATCTCACCCCGCAAGTCAGATATTTTGGTGTCTACCTGTGCCAGTTTGGTATCAACTTGGGCAAACTTAATATCTACCTGAGCAAAGCCCACCTCTACCCGCTGGCTAAGTGCTGCTATCTGCTGGGTAACGCCGGTATGGTTTGCGGCGATCAAGTCCTTTAGCTCTCTCAAGTCTGTCTCTGTAGTAGATGGCATAGCGGCAAGTGGTGAGATATGCCTTCATTTTTACCCTAGCCGCCTCAAATCAGCCCTAAACCTGTTATAACTCAACCCAATGCAATAATATGAAAGCCCTTCATGGATGCAGCAATTCCAAATTCAAAAAAATCAGGAGGAGTTGGTGGCTTGCTTAGGTGTAAAGCCATCAAGCATGAAGTCAATCAGTGATTGCCAGTCCTCAAAGAGCAGATATTTGGTCAGGCTTACAATATCTTGAAAAAATC
>JANNEH010000134.1:0-17609 GCA_031378405.1 Synechococcales cyanobacterium OTE_75_metabat_409 | reverse complement strand
GATTTTTTCAAGATATTGTAAGCCTGACCAAATATCTGCTCTTTGAGGACTGGCAATCACTGATTGACTTCATGCTTGATGGCTTTACACCTAAGCAAGCCACCAACTCCTCCTGATTTTTTTGAATTTGGAATTGCTGGTATGGTAATCGCAGAGAGGTGGATATTGTGGGCTGTGTGATAGAAGTGGAGGTGTAGCCATGTCTCGCAAAGATCGCTTTCATGAAGCTGTTCGGAACGCTCTGGAGAAAGAAGGCTGGACAATCACTCACGATCCCCTTCCTTTAAAGGTTGGAAACCTAAGACTACAGGCAGACTTAGGTGCAGAAAAATTGATTGCGGCTCAAAAGGACAATCAGAAAATTGCTGTAGAAATTAAAAGCTTTCTCCGAGCTTCAAAAATCACAGACTTCTATCAAGCCTTTGGGCAGTTTCTGCCCTACAAAGTCGCCTTAAAAAGGGTGGAGCCAGAGCGCATAATTTATCTTGCAATTCCAGACTCTACCTATGAAGCATTGTTCGGAGAGCTTTTGATTCAAGATCTGCTCGTAGAATACCCAGTCAAATTGATCATCTATAATTCCGACAAGGAGGAAATTAAATCATGGATAGATTAGACCTTTATCGTCAGAGTGTCAAAAAGTTTCTGAAACAGTATGCAGAATCAATCACTCAACATCCAGAACCCGGAGTAGAAGTTGAACTGGTGTTTGATACTGAAAACGATCGCTACCTGCTCCTAGACGTTGGCTGGGATGGAGAGAAGCGAGTTCATCATTGTATTTTTCATTTTGATATCAAGGACGGGAAAATATGGCTTCAAGAAAATAATACCGATACCGAAGTTGATGAAGATTTGGAAGAAATGGGCATCTCCAAAAAAGAAATCGTAGTGGGTTTCCATCATCCATCTGTGCGCGAATACTCTGACTATGCGTTGGCGTAAACCTCTCAATCTTAGAATAAGAAAGTTTCCTTCAATGATACTGACGCACTACCATCACACGCCCTGAGTATCACGGTCAAGTGTTTGCGTTGAGCGAAATTAGCAAGGTGATTGATGCGTTTGGTATTCCGACTGAGGAATGGCGGACTGAAGAAACCCGAAAATATGACCTGTTCATTGAAGCTCAAGTATGGACAAGTATTCTAGCCGTAATGAGTAAGCACGAGATGCTCTGATTGGGCTGGATGTTCGGTGAAATCTACTGTATGTGGTGTACATTGAGCGAGAAGAGAATGTCATTCGGATTATTTCAGCACGAAAAGCAACTCGTCAGGAGAGATTACAGTATGAAGATTGAAGTACTAAAGCAGCGATTAGATCGAAATCGCTCCATGACAAGCGTGACGATCCGGATGCCCGAAGATGTTGTGGAAGATCTGAAAAAAGTTGCTCCATTATTGGGCTTTTCAGGTTATCAGCCATTAATTCGTGCTTATATCAGTCAATGTTTGCGCGTCGATTTAGAACGGTTTGAGAGCGAGACGGTGACGGCATTGGTAGCAAGTTTGAAGCGTCGAGGTGTCAGTGATGCAGTGATTGATGAAGCATTAAATGAAGTCGTTCATGCTCAGTCTTCTTAATTGTGTCTAGCCATTGGTAAAACATGCTCATTGACGGTTCGTCAACTCTAGATCAGTGTGATTGGTTATTGGGTTCGGGCAGCCCAATATAATCCGGCGACTGTCAATGTGGCCAATATCAATAATATTTTGATGAAACCGTTGTCTTTGGTTTCGATTTTGCTGGGATCGATCGGCACCGGGGGTGGCATTTTACGGACTGGAGTAGACCGTGATTTGCGTTGGGAGGCACTGCCGCCTTTGGTGTTGGGGTTTTCTTCTAAATCTTGCAGATCGGGGATTTTAGTGATCCATTCCTCCCGGCGGTTGAGTTCTGGCGCTTGCAGAATATACAGAATTCGCTTGCTTTCTTGGCGGGTTTCTAAGCGCGGGTGGCTGGTGAGCTGGGTACAGAGATCGATCGCTGCTGGTAAATTACCACTGGCCTCATAAGCTGTCACCAGCCACAGTTGAATTTCTCCCCCCAACTTGGTGCGAGCTTCTATCTCGGCCAAGGCCGTTTCTAGATAGCCAACTGCTTGGCGGTAATTACCATTTTCAAAGGCAGCTTGACCGGCCAAATAGTTCGGAGGGAGAGGTTCAGTAGTCATTGATCTTTAGAAAGGACTGCGGATGATATTACGGACATCATTAATAGTACGTTGGGTATCGCGCACAGTACCAGTTACTTCGTTGACGGTGTTTAAAGTGCGGCGAAAATCGCTGATGCGATCGCGTTCGTCTACTTTGGCTGTGGCCACGTAGGGTTCACCTAGTTCTGGTGCTACCGCCCGATCGACCTGTAAACTCAAATATAAATTAGCAGTAGCGGCTTTGCTCAAGAAAGTACCGATCGGAATGGCGTAATTAAAACCGGGCTTCACTGTAGAAGCAATGGTATTAGCAGCCTGCTCAGCTACGCCGCCAGCAATTAAGTTCTGCACATCTTCTCTTTCACCTAAGCCATGTACACCCACTAATCGTCCACCGGCATCAAATACGCCGCCACCACTCATACCAGAGCGGGTGATATTGGTATAAATCATTTTGTAGCCGCGATAATCACGAGGTAAATAGCCAGAAATGCGGCCATCGGTAAACTGGCGAATTAGTTCACCACCAGAAGCATTACCTACGGCACCAAGACTTGGCCACCCGGAGACAAAGACCTCTTGGCCTTGGCTGGTGTTCGCTGGGGCAATTTTGGCCACTGCGTAATTTTTGTCGCTGGTAAATTCCACAACTGCCAAATCTACGCCGGGTAATACTACTATTTTTTGGGGATCTAGCTTGTAAGTATTTCGATCGGGAGCAACAAGTTTATAGGCAGTATTGGTTTTCACCACATGGTGGGCGGTTAATACGTAGTAGCTTTGATTGCTTTTAGAAATGATGGTGCCAGAGCCATGGGAACCGTTTTCCCCATGAATCAGAGCCGTCACGTCTCTCGCCACATCATTAATTTGGCGACCGGTGAGGGCTGAGGCGTTGGGGGCATAGCTGGCGATTAGGGCTGGAGTGGCGATCGCTCCCAACAAGAAGGCGACGAGTTGTCTATTGGTATTCATAATATTTCTCTAAACGTCAGCAGGTTTTTAGTAAGTAAGTTCAATGATCAACAACTAAATTCCGGTCAATACTTATAAATATTGTATCTAGCCAGTACCTGACTGGACTAATATGGCCGATCTTTATAAATCGAATATTGGGCGTTCAAAATTAATGTCACCGGGGCAAATGATGCTCTGATGGCACAATCATCGTGCCAATTCCACTGTCAGTAAAAATCTCTAACAGCAGCGAATGGGGCACCCGCCCATCGATAATATGGGCAGACCGGACACCCTGTGCCAAACTGCGAATACAACAGCTCAACTTGGGAATCATACCGCCGCTGACAACGCCCTCGGTGACTAGTTGACGGGCTTGGGTAATATCTAGTTGCCTAATCAGGCTATTAGAATCATGGAAATCGCGCATTAGGCCAGGAGTATCGGTCAACAAAATCAGCTTCTCGGCACCCAAGGCAGCAGCGATTTCACCAGCTACTGTATCGGCGTTGATATTGTAAGATTGACCGCTACTATCGGCAGCCACACTGGAAATTACTGGAATATAGCCACCGGCCACCAATAGTTCTAGCACCTTCACATTCACACCGCTGACTTCGCCGACGAAACCGATATCGGTGCGTCCTTCGGGTCTGGCCATAATTAAATTGGCATCTTTGCCACACATCCCGATCGCCGAGCCACCAGATTGGTTGATTAACGAGACAATTTCTTTGTTTACTTTGCCCACCAATACCATCTCGACCACCTCCATGGTGGCGGCATCGGTGACGCGCAGGCCATCTTTAAATTGCGGTTCAATATTTAATTTGTCTAACCAACTATTGATTTCTGGGCCGCCGCCGTGGACGATGATCGGGCGAATGCCGATGCAGGCCATGAAAATAATGTCGCGAACTACTCGATCTTTCAGATGGCTATCTTTCATGGCCGCGCCACCATATTTGACTACTACGGTGCGACCAGCAAAGCGCTGCATGTAGGGCAGCGCTTCGCTGAGAACTTGTACTCGATCGTGAGCACTGAGGGAAGAACTAAGAACAGTGGCAAAAGTTAAAGCAGGTTCGCTGGCCATGAAAATTTAAAGGGTAAGAGACGGTGGTGTCACTGTCGATTTTAATACTGTTGGGATCTTTTCTAAGATTTCTGCCGCCACCATTGCTGGTGGTCTTTCGCTGTCGATCGAAATTTTTAGGTCAGCCTCCCCGTAGCGCGCGCGCCGACTATCTAGAATTTCGCGCAGTTTGGCCTGGGGATTTGGGGCTTGGAGCAGGGGTCTAGTCTGATCAGACACTAATCGCTGCCACAGAACATCGCAAGATACATCTAGCCACACGATTACACCTTGGCGCAAAGATCCCCAGTTGGCCTGTCGTAAAACAATACCCCCACCGGTAGATACTACTAACTTGGTATAGGCAGAGACCTCGGCCAGTACCTGAGATTCGATCGATCTAAATTCTTCTTCCCCCACTGCCGCAAAAATTTCGTTGATCGATTGTTTGGTAAGGCGCTCGATCGAAGTATCGGTGTCTAAAAAGCCGTAGCCTACTTGCTGGGCTAGGACTTGGCCGATGGTGGATTTACCACAGCCCATCATGCCGATGAGATAAATATTTAGGTTTTGCAGCTCGGCAATTGGTGAGTTGATGGTCATAAATTTACTCCTCATCGTCAAAGTCAAATCCCCAATCCTGATTATCGGGCTTGAGGGTACTGTCTACCTGCGGACGGGCAGCAGGATTATTGGGAGTATTTTGGGGTGGACTAATTACCCGATAGTTGGCATCGTGGACAATGTTTTTGTTGGGTTCTGGCTCGGCTACCGAGCGCGGTGCAGGCCGGGAATAATTATCAAATCGATCGGGTGGCTGATCTTGGATAGTTTCTTCTGCCAGTTGCTGGGGCGGTTGGTAAGCAAATTCTGGTTCGGGTTGATCTATGCGACGTTTTTTATCAGATTTCTGCGCTGATCGACTAGCTGCATAGCTCCAAAGTGCTGCCCGTAGCCCTAGCCCCGCAGCCAATCCACTACCCAATGCTGCCAAACCGAGCAACCCGAGGGGAATTGGCACAGTTTGGCGACCCAAAAATGCCAATTGCATGGTGGGCAAAGGATTAGAGAATGCCAAAATAGCGCAGGCGATGATCAACAAGACGATCGCCATAAACCGTACAAAGATCATAAGTCAGGAGCCAAGAGGGTTATGGAATCATTAAAATTATAGGCCGCTAGGAGCCTCTTTCCAGCGCTTTAACGGTACACAGTCGATGCCAACTTGATCGAGGCTGCGAGCCACCACAAAATCTACTAAGTCTTCGATCGACTGGGGTTTGTGATACCAAGCTGGAATTGCTGGCACAATCCGCGCTCCCGCTTCCGCCAGAATGGTGAGGTTTTTAAGGTGGATCAAACTAAAGGGAGTCTCGCGGGGCACGATTACTAGTTTGCGGCCTTCTTTAAGTTGGACATCAGCGGCGCGTTCAAGTAAATCTCCGCTCAGGCCATTGGCAATTTTCCCCACGGTGCTCATGCTGCAAGGAATAATCACCATGCCAGCAGTGCGAAAGGAGCCGCTGGCAATGTTGGCTCCCACATCGCCCGATCGATGACAGCGCAGCTTACCCCCTGTGGGCACCCCGGCCTGCTCCCGCCAAAATTCGGCCTGGAGATCGGGTTCGATCGGCATTTTGATGCCATCTTCTTCTTGCCAAACCAGGTGGGCAGATTTGGAGGCCACTAGTTCTACCTGGTAGTCGGCTTTCAGGAGGTGATAGATCGATCGAACGGCATAGATTAGCCCGGAGGCTCCAGTTACGCCCAAAATTAGCGGCAGGGTCATATTGTAAAGAAATGTATATTTTCCACCATAGCGCTTGTTTGGGCTTTTTGTTGCTGGGCCAAATTTGGTGTGGGGAAAAGAATTTTAAGATTTTTGTTGCATCGATCGGACTGAGCATGTTATAAATGTCATCCGTGCAAAAAACACCATTTGCCAGAAAATGCGGGTCGTTAACTCAACGGTAGAGTACTCGGCTTTTAACTGATTAGTTCTGGGTTCGAATCCCAGACGACCCACTTTTACAATAGCCTCAAGGTTAAAACCTTGGGGTTTGTTGTTGCTAGCCAGAAGCCCAGACAGAAGTCCGACTTCTGTCTGGGCTTCTGGGACTTCTGGCGTAAACTTTGGTAAAGTAGTCACAGGACAAAAAATTAAGTGAAATTACTCACATTACACATATAAAAAATTTTAGGAGGACTCTCTAATGGCACTCGTCCCTATGCGGCTTTTACTAGACCATGCAGCAGAGCATGGCTACGGAATTCCTGCCTACAACGTGAACAACATGGAGCAAATCCAGGCGATCATGCAGGCAGCGAACGAAACTGATAGCCCAGTTATTTTACAAGCTTCTCGTGGTGCGCGCTCCTATGCTGGGGAAGCCTTCTTACGCCACCTAATTTTGGCAGCGGTAGAAACTTACCCACATATTCCCATCTGTATGCACCAAGACCACGGTAACAGTGCCGCTACCTGCTACTCGGCAATGAAACAGGGCTTCACCAGTGTCATGATGGATGGCTCCTTGCAGGCTGATGCCAAGACTCCTGCTAGCTTCGAGTACAACGTAAACATTACTCGCCAAGTAGTAGAAGTTGCACATGCAATCGGCGTTAGTGTAGAAGGCGAACTAGGTTGCTTGGGTTCTTTAGAAACCGGCATGGGCGAAGCTGAAGACGGTCATGGTTTTGATGGCGTATTGTCTCACGATCAATTGTTGACTGACCCAGAAGAAGCAGTGCAGTTTGTAGAAACTACTGGTGTAGATGCTCTGGCTGTAGCCATTGGAACTAGCCACGGTGCTTACAAGTTCACTCGCAAGCCTACTGGTGAAGTATTGGCAATCAGCCGCATCGAAGAAATTCACAACCGCCTACCAAACACTCACTTGGTAATGCATGGTTCTTCTTCAGTTCCTGAAGATTTAATTGCCATCATCAACAAGTTTGGCGGCAAAATCCCTGAAACTTACGGTGTACCTTTAGAAGAAATCCAAAAAGGCATCAAGTGCGGTGTACGTAAAGTTAACATCGACACCGACAACCGTTTGGCAATTACTGCGGCAGTCCGTGAAGCTTTGGCTGCTAAGCCTGAAGAATTTGATCCTCGCCACTTCCTGAAGCCTTCGATTAAGTACATGCAGAAAGTATGTACCGAGCGTTACGAAGCTTTCTGGTCTGCCGGTAAAGCCAGCAGCATCAAGGCAGTTTCCTTAGATGACTTCGCTATTAAGTATGCTAAAGGCGAAATCAAAGGTCCTAAAGTGACTGTCTCTGTCTAGTTTTTAGACTTGATTGCAATCCCCCGGCTCGACTGGGGGTTTCTTTTGGCTTTGATTGTATTAGAATTCCTCTATATTCAAAATCTCTTCATCTAAAATATTATGTCTTTCTTTCGCCCGTTCATTTCTTTACTTCTGGTCTGTATTGCCGTGTTGGTGGTTAGCTGTAGTGATGGTGCTGTGAAGGCTCCTGCTTACTCTACCGAAGCATTGACCAAAATTCAAATGGCTAGCTCAGGTGTCGAAAAAATCAAAGAGCGTCTGCCCGAACTCTCTAACTACATTGACAAAAAAGACTGGAACAATATCCGTTCCTTTATTCATGGTCCGTTGGGTGAATTGCGAACTCGGATGGTGGGTGTCTCGAAGGAGTTGTTGCCTGCTCAGCGCACTAAATCTTTGGAGTTAGGCCGAGAAATTTTCGTGCATCTGAATAAGATTGACTCGGCAGCGGCTGATAATAATCAGATTTTGGCGGCTAGTAACTACACTGAAGCGCTGAAAGATTTTGCTGCTTTCAATGAGCTGCTACCCGAGTTGCCAAAAGCTGCCGCCGTTGCTCCTGCCGTAGCTGAACCCCCTGCTCAAGTTGAGAAAGCAGAAGCTGTGACAGAAGTGAAGGAAGCCGAAGAATCTTCTATGTAAGTGTAGGTAATCACTTAAGGTCACATCAGGTGTGTGAGTGGCCGGTCGCAGAGCGATCGAAATATTAAAGTTTGAACTCTTGCTGCTAGCGGTAAGAGTTTTTTTGTGGTGAACTGATGAATTTGGCATAATACTCGCATCACATTCTATTGCTGAAAACTCTAAGGCTCACTACCTATTAATCACTTACCATTCTCCGTAATCAAACAATCCAAAGACTTCGACTTTTGGCTAAACAGAAAATTCTCCCGATAATCCACCGGGCAATCAATTACTGTCGGTACATCCTGAGCCAAAGCCTCCTTTAAAGTCGGCAGCAGCCCCGCAGCCTCAGTCACCCGATACCCCTTTAGCCCCATACTCTCCGCCAACTTCACAAAATCAGGGTTCCCAAACTTAATAAACGACGAAACCCCAAAATGCTGGATTTGCTTCCACTCAATTAGCCCATAGCCACCATCATTAAAAATCAACGTCACAAAAGGCGTATTTAACCGCAAAGCCGTTTCCAGTTCTTGCATATTCATCATAAAACCCCCATCCCCCGTGGCCGCCACTACCTTCCGATCGGGATACACCAACTTAGCCGCGATCGCCCCCGGAATTGCAATCCCCATCGCCGCAAAACCATTAGAAATTAAACAAGTATTCGGCTTCGCACAATGATAATGCCGCGCAATCCACATCTTATGGGCACCCACATCCGAAATTAAAATATCGTCATCCCCCAACACCTGCCGTAAATCGTAAATTAGCTTCTGCGGGCGAATCGGAAACCCCTGATCCTGAGCATACTGCTCATAATCAGCCCTAATCTCGTCCCGTAGAGACAGGGCGTTGGGTGTCAATTTGGCGCTGGGAATTGGCAATTTCTGACATCGTTCCAAAATCTCCTTGAGCGAATCAGCAATATCGCCCACCACCTCTACTTGTGGAATATAACTACTATCAATTTCCGCCGGGACTTCCGCAATATGCAAAATCGGAATTTCCCCCGTAGCATTCCACTTTTTCGGCGAATACTCAATCAAGTCATAGCCCACTGCAATCACCAAATCTGTTCGATCGAACCCACAACTAATATAGTCCCGCTGCTGTAAACCCACCGCCCACAAAGCTAAAGGATGAGTATAGGGAATCACCCCCTTGCCCATAAAAGTATTCACCACCGGCAAATTCAATGCAGTAGCCAACTCCGTCAGCACCACACTAGCCTGGGATCGAATCGCCCCATTGCCCACTAATACTAGTGGGTTCTTGGCCTGAGCAATCGCTGCCGCTGCTCGATCGAGACTATCAAAAGAAGCATAAACCCGATGCAAACCATTGTTATGTAGTGGTTTTACAGTCACCGGCATCGCCGCCACATTTTCGGGCACATCAATATGCACCGCTCCGGGCTTTTCGGCCTGGGCAACCTGGAAAGCTCGGCGCACAATCTCCGCAGTACTATTGGGTTGCACAATTTGCTTGCTCCACTTAGTAATGGGCGCAAACATCGCTACTAAATCTAGATATTGGTGAGATAAAATGTGCATTCGATCGGTACTCACCTGCCCCGTAATCGCAATCAATGGTGCCCCATCCAGATTGGCATCGGCCACCCCCGTCATTAAATTAGTTGCCCCCGGTCCCAACGTAGACAGACAAACCCCTGCCCGTCCAGTCAAGCGACCATAGACATCGGCCATAAAAGCTGCTCCCTGTTCATGCCGACAGGTCACAAACTGAATCGAAGAATCCTTCAGCGCTTCCAAGATATGGAGGTTTTCCTCACCGGGCAAACCAAAAATATATTCTACACCTTCATTTTCTAGGCATTGCACCAATAATTCTGCGGTATTCATAGATTCACTTGACCCAAATAGTTTTGATGTTAACAAATTCTAGAATGCCAGGTCGCCCCAATTCCCGACCATACCCCGATCGCTTAATACCCCCAAAAGGCAGCCGAGGATCGGACTTTACCATGCCATTGATGAAGACCGCACCAGATTCCAATTCTTGGATCAAACGCTCTTGCTCTAAAGCATCCTGAGTCCAGGCACTAGCACCCAAACCAAAAGGACTATCGTTAGCTAAAGCAATCGCTGCATCCAAATCTGGCACCGTAAACAGCAGAGCTACCGGACCAAAGAATTCATCCCGGTAAGTGGCACAAGTCGGGGGAATATTCTTCAGAATAGTAGGTTCATAAAAATAGCCTGGTAATCCAGACCACGTTTTACCACCAATTAGACATTCAGCACCTGCGGCGATCGAAATCTGTACCTGTCGATCGATCTCTTCACAGCCTGCTAAAGTAGCCAACGGCCCAATATCAGTAGTGGTTTGCAACGGGTCACCGATCTGGAGATGGCTAAATGCCTGCACAAATTTGGTAGTAAAAGCAGCCGCGATCGACTCCAATACAATGAAACGTTTCGCAGCAATGCAAGACTGCCCATTGTTGATCAACCGGGCTTTTACCGCTACCATCACCGCCTCATCTAAATCTGCACTAGTCGTCACAATAAATGGATCGCTACCACCCAGTTCCAGCACAGTTTTTTTCAGGACTTTCCCCGCCGCCTGAGCTAGACTAGCTCCTGCCGGTTCACTGCCGGTGAGAGTAGCAGCTTTCACCTGGGGTGCGCTGATCACCAACTCTACTTGCGCTGCCGAAATCAGTAGCGTTTGAAATACTCCTGGCGGAAACCCGGCTTGCCGGAAAATGTTTTTGATCGCGATCGCACATTGCGGCACATTTGAAGCATGTTTCAGCAGCGCTACATTACCCGCCATCAAAGTGGGAGCCGCAAACCGAAACACTTGCCAAAAGGGAAAATTCCAAGGCATCACGGCCAAAATTGCCCCGAGAGGTTGGTACTCCACCCAAGATTGACTGGCATCGGTGGTAACTAGCTCAGGCGCTAACAACTCGGCACCATGATCGGCATAGTAATCACATACCGAGGCGCATTTTTGCACTTCGGCGATGGCCTGTTCGATCGGCTTGCCCATCTCTAAAGTCATCAGCTTCGCCCATTCTAAAGACTGTTGCTCATCCCGTAAGAGTTCAGCAGCCCGGTGTAGCCATGCACTGCGCTGTGCCCAAGAAGTCTGGCGATATTCCCGAAAAGCTCGATCGGCCTCTAAAATCCTGTCTTGCAGGGCATCATCGGCAAGAGCAGGAAAAGTTTTCAGTTGTTGACCCGTCGCCGGATTGATACTGACAATACTCATGAGTATGAATTGCCGATTTAGAGACAACTTTGCTGTAGTGATATCTAAAATTTTGGCACATAATGTCACACCCGCTTCGAGTAGTGTTGCCCCTGATGCTGATCGAGCTTTGGGGTCTTTCTAGGGCAATATTTCTGGGGCGATTTTTGTCGCCATATCAAAATCTTCTCGTGTTGGCAAATCCATCGCTATAGCTAAGGCTGCCGAGATCTTTTCCATTGAAGCGATCGATAAACCACCTCGATAGTCACCAAAACGGGACTTTGATAAAATCCTGACCTGTTCTGCTAAAGCAATCGAGTTGACAGTTAATCCTCCTTCTGGAGCATAAATTAGCACCTGAGTGACATAAACTCGTTTGCCAGTGCGGTAAGTAGTGCAGGGAACGGCTAATACTGTTGGACTATTGGTATTAATTGAGTTACGACTAACCACAATTACTGGACGAGAGCCTCCTTGTTCAGAACCTTCCACCGGATCTAGTCGCACGCTATAAACATCTCCCCTTTTCATGTCTGGGCCTCAATAGTTTGTAATGCCTCCCATTGCGCGACAGCAAACTCTGCTTCCATTTGGAGCACCTCTGCTTGGTACTCAGTATCTTGAGCCATCTCTGAGAGATCAGCATCAATTTCTGCGCGTTTTATCAGCGCTAATTCTCTTTGAATAGCTCTAGTGATCAAGTCATTGCGACTCTTCGCTTTGCCGTCTGTTACTGCTCGATCTGTTGCTTCTAACAACACCGTAGGCAGGGAGATCGTCGTGCGGGTACTAGTAGTTTGCATCGTATTTGATGTCTAAAAACTTCTGATTACTGATGACTTGATTATACATCAATAATGATGTTGGATTTTGATCAAAGATAGGCAACATTAGCGAGTCATTGTCCAGTATTTCACGCCAAGCCACAGCATGGAATCTTTCCATTACTGGGGGAGAAGAATTGATTTATGGTTTTCAAAAAAATAGACAATAAAAAAGAGAACCGACGACTGGCCGTGTTTCGTCTCGGTTCTCTTTCTTATTTACTCCTCACACCCTTCAAATATACATTTGTCCAGTTAGAATGTCAAGCATTTGGGGTAAGAATTTTTAAATATTATTAAATTTGTTGTCAAACAAGGGTTCCAGCCAATTCAGCCGAAAAGCGGTCGCAAGGCTCCCTAAAGCCCCATAATATGAACTTGGTAGCTATGTTCTAAGTCATGTCCTCATCTCCATTTGCCACTCCTGAGTTTGCCACCACTGAGCAAGCACTCAAGCATTTCTTTGGCTACGATCGATTTCGTCTGGCCCAAAAAGAGATCATCGCTTCTGCCATGGCCAACCAAGATGTGTTGGCGATCATGCCCACGGGCGGTGGCAAATCGATTTGCTTTCAGTTGCCCGCTCTACTCAAGAACGGTTTGACGATTGTTGTTTCTCCGTTAATTTCCCTGATGCAAGATCAGGTGACAGCCCTGCAAGACAACGGTATCGCCGCCACCTATCTCAATAGCAGCGTCACCGGCATCGAAGTTCAGAACCGCAGTATGCGGGTACTCAGTGGCGAAATCAAGCTGCTCTATGTGGCTCCAGAGCGATTGATGAGCGATCGATTTCTGGAATTTCTCGATCAAATTCAACACTCGATCGGCATTGCCAACTTCGCGATCGACGAAGCCCACTGTGTTTCAGAATGGGGTCATGATTTTCGGCCAGAGTATCGGCAGCTCAGTACTATTCGCTTACGTTATCCCCATGCACCTTTTTTGGCTTTGACGGCGACTGCAACCGATCGAGTCCGCCAAGATATTATTCATCAGCTTCAGCTTCAGCAGCCCAGCATTTACGTTTCTAGCTTCAATCGCCAGAATCTTTACTACGAAATTCGGCCTAAGAGTAAAGACTCTTACAAGCAGCTCATCAAAATTGTCAAACAAAGCCAGGGTTCCGGAATTATCTATTGCCTGAGTCGCAAAAAAGTCGATGAAATCACCGCCCAACTTCAGCGCGATGGCATTGATGCTTTGCCGTACCATGCGGGCTTAAATAACAACGTGCGCGAAGAAAACCAACGGCGGTTTATTCGGGATGACGTGCGAGTAATTGTGGCCACAGTGGCTTTTGGCATGGGGATCAACAAGCTAGATGTGCGGTTTGTGGTGCATTATGATCTGCCCCGTAATTTGGAGGGCTACTACCAAGAATCGGGGCGGGCAGGGCGCGATGGCGAGCCAGCGGACTGTATTTTCTTTTTTGGTTTTGGGGATGTGAAGACGATCGAGTTTTTAATTGCCCAAAAAACCGACCCAGAAACCGGTGATCCTCTATTAGCCGAGCAGCAAGTGGCTAAGCAGCAACTGCGCCAGGTGATTGACTACGCCGAGGGTACCGAATGTCGGCGACGGATTCAGTTGCGCTATTTTGGGGAAGACTTTCCGGGGAACTGTGGTAACTGTGATAACTGTCTACGGCCAAAAAACGAGGCCGATTGGTCGATCGAAGCCCAAAAATTTCTTTCTTGTGTACATCGCTGCGATCAAAGGTTTGGCACCAAATACATCATTGATGTGCTGCGTGGCTCTAAGGAGAAAAGGGTTTTAGCCAACCGTCATGACCAGTTGTCTACTTATGGGATCGGCAAAGACCATACCGCCGAGGAATGGAAGATTTTATCGCGGGCTTTGTTACACCAAGGTCTATTGAGTGAAACCACCGACGGATATTCGGTTTTACAATTAAATGCTCTGAGTAAAGAGGTGTTACTGAAACAGCGAACAGTGATGGTGGCACTGCCCAATACTCCCCAATTGTTAGATGAGAAATCGGCGATCTCTCGTAGTCAGGCCGAGGAGTTGTTCGATCGTCTGCGTTCATTACGAAAAAGAGTGGCAGATCAGCAGTCAGTGGCTCCCTATATTGTGTTTGCTGATTCTAGTTTGAAACTAATGTCTCAACAGCGGCCTCAAAACTTATCGGAGTTCGCTGAAATTTCTGGAGTCGGTAGTCGCAAGCTGGCGCAGTATGGTCAGCAGTTTGTCACCGAAATTCGGGCTTTTTGTGTAGAGCATGGTTTTGTGCTGGAGCCAGAAGAAACTGCGGCTATGTCGCTGTCACAAATGCCCAGCAGAGATCGAGATACAGCAACCCCCACTCATTTACAGACCTGCCATTTATTCCAGCAGGGTCTCAGCCCTGCCCAGATTGCCGAGAAGCGGCAGATGGCGCAGAGTACTGTGATGCAGCATTTAGAGGTGCTGATTGAAGCCAGGCAGATTACCGATATCGATCGACTGGTGCCCACTGAAACTCAATCAGTAATTCGGCAGGCGATCGAGAGTGTAGGCGATATGTCGCTGAAGACTATTCGTGAACACCTCGAAGAAGCTTTCACCTATGAAGAAATCAAGGTAGTCCGGGCAGCTTGGCGAGCAAAGCAGTATGAGTGAAATCCAGGTTTATCGTTTGGGTTTGACTCCCTACCAAACAGCCTGGGATATGCAAAAACAATGGCAACAAAAGTTGATCGCTGATCCCAATCATCCTGATGTGTTAATGCTACTAGAACATCCACCGGTATATACTTTGGGCACTGGGTCTAGCTTAGAGTTTGTCAAGTTCGGTGCTGATGCTGGTTATGAACTGCATCGCAGCGAGCGAGGTGGGGAAGTGACTTATCACTGTCCAGGACAACTGGTGGTCTATCCGATCCTCAATCTGCGTCGCCATCAGATGGATCTGCATTGGTATCTGCGCCAGCTCGAAGAGGTGGTGATTAGGGTGCTGGCTGGTTACGGTTTATTTGGTAAACGAATTCCTGGTTTGACTGGGGTGTGGTTGAACGAGAAAAAGGTGGCAGCGATCGGCATCAAAGTCAGTCGCTGGGTAACGATGCATGGGCTGGCGTTGAATGTAAACAATGACCTGAGCGGCTTTGAGCAGATTGTACCCTGTGGAATTGCGGATCGATCGGTGGGTAATCTATTAGAATTCTTGCCGACTGTGAGTTTAAAAGAAGTGAGTTTAGAAGAAGTTCAGGAGCGATCGATCGAAGTTTTTTGCGAAGTCTTCAACCTGAAAATAACAACGAAATCAATAAATCCCCCAAAAATAACAACCGAAATCAACAACGTAGGGGCAGGTTTATCCATCAACAAAAACAAAAACAGAAAATAACCAAATAAAAACCTGCCCCCACAGAATTCATTGATTCCATTGGTTCATTGATTTATTGATCGCCATGTTTACTGCGGTGGGCGGGTTTTTATTGTTTGTTGTTAGACAACATGTTTGATTTTGTATAAACCCGCCCCTACGATCTGATTTATGGTCGATCGGTTAATCCGCACCACGATCTGATTTATGGTCGATTGGTTAATTCGCCCCCGCAATCTGATTTTATGGTCGATCGATTAATCCGCCCCACGATCTGATTTATGGCCGATCGATCTAACTCAGGTCCACCAATTTTGCACTGAGATCCCACATTTTCAGCGCCTTGCCATCATCACTGGCTTCATTCGAGACTTCTTGCTGGAAAGACTCCCGGCCATCTTTTTGGCGGTTGCCCCAGCTCCAGTAGACTCCCGAAACCTTGAAGGCTGGGTCGGCGACTACCATGGCTACTCGATCGCCCGATAATTCCTCAGTCACATAGCCTTTCGTAATATTTTTCTGGAACCAAGGGAAGATTTTTTGGAACAGGGGATAACTGTTACGAAACAGAGCAGTAGTAGCCACACAACCGGGATACAGGGCATTAAAAGTAATCCCAGTACTATCGTGGTGGCGGCGATGCAGTTCGCGCATGGTGAGCATATTGCAGAGCTTGCTATCTTTATAAGCTTTGCCCGCCTTGAATTTTTTGCCATCAATCATGGCGATCGGCGCTTTAAAGCCTTTGGCAAAACCACTCAAGTCTCCTAAATCTGGCGGTGCCGGAATCGGAATTTTACCGCCTAATTCCTTGGGATTGGCGGTCACAGTCCCTAAAATTACCAATCTCTTGTCAGCAGCCGGAGACTTTTCTAGGTCTGGCAACAGCAGGTTACAGAGCAAGAAATGGCCTAAATGATTGGTCGCGACGCTGATTTCATAGCCATCTGGGCTATACATCGGTTCTTTGAGTAACGGCAGATAGACAGCAGCATTGACGACTAATGCTTCTAGCGATCGACCAGTAGCCCGAAAATCTTCCACAAATTTACGCACGCTGGCTAAACTGGCCAAGTCTAACTGCATGATGGTGTATTTGTCGGCAGAAATCTTCAGTTCCTGAGCAGCTTTGGCCATTTTAGATGTATCGCGACAGGCCATGATTACATGCCAATCTGGCCGCTCAGCCAAAGCCCGGGCTGCTTGTAAGCCTACGCCTGAAGTTGTGCCGGTAATAATTACTGTAGATTGCGCCATATATTGCTAAGACTCCCCGATCGATAATTTTTTCTACGCTTAAGTCTATATTCTCACGAGGGTTGGTCGTTCTGGCAAATCTGGGGGATGAGGATCGATTGCTAAAAGCCTGATAGAATCAGGCTTTTTGATTTGCAAGCTTTATTTTTCTTTGCAATATTTATTAATTCAAAAGTTGAAATGTTGTTTCACCATATCCCAACGGGAGCAGTCCCAATAGTCAATATGAGAAATAATTAAGTTATCGGGGCTGATAGTGAGTTCACTCCAACCGCTAATCGAGATGCGGGGTTTCCAGGGAAGCGGGGCATCCCAGCTCATTGTCCAGCGGGTTTTTAATCCATTGCCAGCTTCATTGATTTCGTGCAGATCTAGCTTGAGATTTTTGAACCAAGTGGTAATAAAGCCAATCATTTTTTGGTACTGGGCTAGACCCCGAAAATCATACATGGGGTCTTTGAAATACACATCGGAGCTGTAGATACTGTAAGTCTGTGCCTCGGGGAATTTGGCGTAATCGGCGGTGATGGTGGGAATGAGATCGATAGCTTTGTTTGCACCAGAGGTAATCGGGGACATGATAATTACAGAATGAGTGATTTATCGATCTCAGTAGATTTTACTATATTTTGATCGATTAACGTTCAGCAATTCCAAATTTAGATTCCTGGCGATAAGCCGGGTTGATGCTGGGGGCTAGCCCCCAGACCCCCATTGAGGGGACGGAACGCCTCCCCTCAAACTCCCCTACGTAAGGGTTGATCTTGCTGAGTTGCCGCGTTGTCTTTATTGATCAAACTTAGTTAAGTTGACAACCGCAACTGCGCGACAACGCTGGTGAGCGTTTTTGAATTTGGAATTGCTG
>JANNEH010000133.1:0-9669 GCA_031378405.1 Synechococcales cyanobacterium OTE_75_metabat_409 | reverse complement strand
GATTTTTTCAAGATATTGTAAGCCTGACCAAATATCTGCTCTTTGAGGACTGGCAATCACTGATTGACTTCATGCTTGATGGCTTTACACCTAAGCAAGCCACCAACTCCTCCTGATTTTTTTGAATTTGGAATTGCTGGTTTGCCGCAGCGATCGTGTTACCAAGTAGCCACAACCCCACTTCCCCGACAGATCAAGAGCCACTGACAGACAAAGTAATCGAGACCCTGCGAGAATCTCGTTTTGGCTCTTTTAAACGCTTATTGGCTAGCTATGTATTTTTCTGGGCTTTAGCTAAACAGGTAGCCTCTTTTCCGTTACTCAAATACGCCTTTTGGAAGTCCCAAAGCCGTGCAAAGATTATGACCACCGCTGCTCCAGTTTCGGCTATGCACCTCGATCGCCCCGAAGATGAGGAAATTACTACTCTTGCTCTGGCTACAGTGGCCAATCGCAAGCAGAGTTAAGCGCAGACGTGATAAATTGAGGGCTGTTCTCAGGCATTTTCTATGGCCAAGCAGTTGCGGATTTTTGTTCCTCCTCATCCCCTCATTCAGCATTGGCTGGGTATTGCTCGCGATGCCACCGCCCCGCCCAAAGTGTTTCGCCAAACCATGGCTGAGCTGGGCAAATGGCTCACCTATGAAGCGATTCGCGATTGGTTACCCACAGTGGAAATCGAAGTGAATACCCCGGTTGCCCCGGCCAAAGCTACTTTTATCAATCCTCAAACCCCGCTGGCAATTGTCCCCATTCTGCGAGCCGGATTGAGCTTAATGGAAGGTATTCAAGCAGTATTGCCGCTAGAAACCAGCATTTATCACCTGGGGTTGATGCGCAATGAAGAAACCCTAGAACCAAGCTGTTATCTCAATAAACTGCCCGATCGAATTCCCCCAGAATCGTTAATTATTATTGCCGAACCCATGCTGGCCACTGGCGGCAGCATCATGTATGCCCTGGCCGAACTGGTGAAGCGCGGTGCCGATCACAGTAATATCCGGGTAATTAGTATTGTGGTTGCCCCTCCGGCGCTGCAAAAACTGGCGATCGCCTACCCAGATCTCCAGATCTATGCCGCCATGATCGATGAGACCCTCAATGACCAAGGATTTATTTCTCCTGGTTTAGGAGATGTAGGCGATCGAGTTTTTGGCACTTAAACCGGGTAGCAACATAAAGCGGGACAAAATAATAAAAATATTGCACTTGCCCTCATCCCCCAACCCCTTCTCCCAAACTTGGGAGAGGGCTGGGGTGAGGGCAATCCAGTATGTCCCGCGTTAAGTTGATACCCCTTAAACCTAGCCAGTCAACAAGTGGGAATGATAACATCAGCATTATTGTTTATGTATTGTTGCCCACAAGCAAATCGCAGAGAAATAATATGAGTCAAAAGGATGGATTTAGCACTGGCTTTTTGCTAGGCAGCATCGTCGGCGGTTTAGTTGGTGGCACGATCGGTGCGCTGTTGGCCAATCGGCAATTAGCCACTGATGAGCCAGAGGTATTGCGACGGGTAAAGGCGCGGACTCAAGCTAAAGGCACCGATGCCCAAACGATCGAATCTGCTCGTCAGAGCTTAGAAGACAAAATTGCGGACTTAAATGGGGCGATCGATGAAGTGCGTTCGTCTTTGAGCGATGTGCAACTCGATCCCCCGCTAGAAATAGAGCGAACTCACCAAAAAGTAATGTCTACCGAGACCCCTCTAGCGGCTGAATAGCTGGGTAGAGATTGCCGACTGTTGGGAAGACTGAAGTTCGGCTAAAATATGCATTGTATATTCCACAGTATTTCTTCTGGTAATAAAGTATGGCTGCTGCACTAATAATCAATACCCTCCTGCAATTTATCAGTATCTATATCGCGCTGATTATTGTGCGCATTCTGCTGACTTGGTTTCCCACGATCGGTTGGATGCAGCAAATTGCTTCTTTTTTAAGCGTTGTCACCGATCCTTATCTGAATCTGTTTCGCAGCCTGATTCCCCCAGTAGGTGGCTTCGATTTTTCTACTATCTTGGCGGTAGTAGTGTTGCAGTTAGTGCAAAGCTCTCTCCAGAGCTTTGCTCCTAGTCTGCTAAATAACGTCGGCTTCTAACCCTAAAGTCAATTGGTCGTGTAGGATCGAAAGTAGTTCAACTTTTAAGATCGATCGATGACCAAAGTTTACCAAGTCGAACTCCACCACCAGGGAGCAGTCCATACTATCGCCGTCCCAGAAGATAAGCAGATCTTGCGGGCGGCTTTTGGTGCAGGTATCGACCTGCCCACCTCTTGTAATTCCGGCGTTTGCACTACCTGTGCAGCCAAAATCATTTCGGGTGAGGTGGATCAAAGAGAAAGCATGGGAGTCAGCCCCGACCTGAGAGATGAGGGCTATGTATTACTCTGTGTGGCCTATCCTCGATCGGACTTAAAGATTGAGACCGAGAAAGAAGATGAGCTGTATGAGTTGCAATTCGGGCGCTACCAAAAAACTTAAATGCCAACCACCAAGTTTATAGAAATCGATCTGCCCCGGTGTCAACTAACGAGTGGACAAGTCGTTCCAGCAGAAATCGAAGCCCTCTTACAAGTTTGGGGGCAGCCACTGCGCTGGGCGATTACTCGGGTTAGCCCAGATTCCTTGCATATCGAGGCAATTTTGACAATCTCTGAAAACTAGATTTTTACTATCGTCTAAGTTGAGACCGACGGGCACCAATTTTAGGCGGGACATGTTGCACTTGCCCTCACCCCAGCCCTCTCCCAAGTTTGGGAGAGGGAGCAAGAGACTCCGCTTGTTGCTCCGGCTCCCCTTCGCACATACCATCAACTCCTCGATATTTTGACTCATACTCACCGCCCCTACACCGTTGCACTCATTGTCCCCACCGGCATCGGTGCCAGTATGGGTGGCTATGCTGGCGATGCCATCCCGATCGCCAAAGCCCTAGCGGCAAGCTGCGATCGATTAATTACTCACCCTAACGTGATGAATGGGGCGCAGATGTATTGGCCGCTGCCCAATGTTTTATATGTGGAAGGCTATGCCCTTGATCGGTTTGCGGCTGGAGAATGGGGTCTGCAAACCACCAGACAAAATCGCATTGGCTTGGTGCTTGATCGAGCGATCGAACCAGAGCTACTACAACGTCATCTGCAAGCTGCCGATGCCGCTAGGGCAACCCTCGGACTAGATATCAGCGGCTATATTATTACCGATGAGCCATTAGGAGTAGAACTAAAAACCGCTGATTCTGGAGCCTCCTGGGGTACGATCCAGCGCCTAGATAGTCTGTTGCGAGCAGCAGATAAATTAATTCATCAGCAGGGGGCAACGGCGATCGCCGTGGTGGCCAGGTTTCCTGATGATCCTGGGGCTGAGGTGCTGCAAGCCTATCGCCATGGCCAGGGAGTTGATCCCCTCGCTGGAGCCGAAGCCGTGATTTCGCACTCGATCGTCCGGGAGTTTCAAGTGCCCTGTGCCCATGCCCCAGCCCTATCGCCATTGGCTGTAGATTCAGAGATTTCTCCTCGGTCAGCGGCGGAAGAGTTAGGCTACACTTTTTTGCCTTGTGTGTTGGTAGGTCTAAGTAAAGCACCGACATTTACAACAAATTATCAAGCAAATTCTGGGGCAATTTGGGGCGAAAGCGTCGATGCTGTCATCGTTCCAGCCAGTGCCTGTGGCGGTAGTGCCCTGCTCAGCTTTGCTCACAGCTCGACTAAAATTATTGCAGTAACTGAAAACCATACCCGTATGTCAGTCTATCCAGCAGATCTAGGGATTTCGGCAATCTCGGTCAGCTCATATCTAGAAGCCATCGGCGTGGTCACAGTCGATCGAGCAGGGATGAGCTTGGACAGCTTTACGGCTCAGGTCTCTCCGTTGCAGCAATTTTTTTGAGCCTTTTGATCATGCAAAAATCACCCTCCCCAGAAATGGAATACATGAGTCGCTTTGAAGTTTTAGGGGCGATCGGTGTTACGTCTCTGATTTTGCTGGCGGCTGCTAAATTTACCTTGTATGTGGGCCAAATGCGCCTACCATCGGTGTTTTTTAGCTGGCAGCACTTATTGATCGGCTTGGGTTTGGGGGTGGCAATTATTTTGGCCAGTAACCTGGTGTATCGACTGTGGCCAGACTACCGGCAGAGTGCTGATTTTTATTTATCTCAAATAATTACACCGTTGGTCTGGCCAGATTTAATTTGGTTGGGTTTATTACCAGGTCTCAGTGAAGAGTTATTGTTTCGCGGGGTCATGGTGGGGGGCCTGGGCTACGATGTGCTGGGTTTATTGGGTGCAGCACTCTGCTTTGGTCTATTGCACATGAGTAGCCTCAGGCAATGGCCTTATGCCCTGTGGGCAGGGACGGTGGGCATGGCACTGGGTTGTGGGTTGATTGCTACCGATAATTTATTGGTGCCGATCGTTGCCCATATTTTTTGTAATCTTTGCTCAGCAAGTTTTTGGAAATGGCGCAATGGCTGACAGCAATTCCAAATTCAAAAACACCAACCAGCGTTGTCGCGCAGTTGCGGGTATTAACCTAACTCAATCTAGTCAATAAAGACAACGCGGCAACTCAGCAAGATCAACCTTTATGTAGGGGAGTTTGAGGGGAGGCATTCCGTCCCCTCAATGGGGGTCTGGGGGCAAGCCCCCAGCATCAACCTGGCTTATTACAAGAAATCTGAATTTGGAATGGCTGAACTATTAGGTCTTAGTAGTTTCAGCTTCCTCAGCGTTTTCTTCCTCTTCACCCTCACGAATGCGAGTAATCGGGAAATTGGCAATCAATGCTGTCGCTCGTTGGTTGCTCTCCAATGAGAAATCCAGCCCTTGCGGATCGACTTCTACATAGCGAGAAATTACATCTAAGATCTCGCGCTGCATCATTTCTAGAGCCTTCGGGCTGAGATCTACTCGATCGTAAGCCACCACCAATTGCAGGCGCTGTTTGACCTTTTGGCGACTAGAGTCGGCTCGATCGCGACCACGGATAAGTTCGAGCAATTCGTTGAACATAGCTTACAGCAACAGAATTATTGAAAAATAATTTATTTGAGAGATATTAACTTATTTGAGAGATATGAGCCTGCGGAAACGAGTGAAAAAGCCTTCTTTGGGTACTTCTAAATTTAGAAATTCCACCTTTTCCCCCATAATGCGGCGAGCAATATTGTTAATTGCTTCGGCAGCTAAGGTTTTATTAGTATCTAATACTAGCGGTTCTCCTCGGTTAGTGGAAGTGATAACCCGTTCTTCTTCCGGCACAATGCCAATTAAAGGCAATGCCAAAATTTCACCCACATCGGCTACCGACATCATGTCATTGGCTTCCACCATGGCTGGGCGCAGCCGATTGACAATTAAATGCGCTGGTCGAATATTGTTGGCTTCCAGCAAACCTACTACTCGATCGGCATCGCGCACTGCCGAAATTTCGGGAGTCGTAACCACCAAAGCTTCTTGGGCAGCGGCGATCGCATTCTTAAAGCCCATCTCAATCCCTGCTGGGCTATCGATCAATACAAAGTCGAACTGGTGCGATAATTCACCCACCATCCACTTCATATGATTGGGGGTAATCATCTCGGCCTTGCGGTTTTGGGTCGCTGGCAACAAGACTAAGTTAGGCTGGCGTTTATCGCGCACTAGAGCCTGATCTAAGCGACATTCTCCGGCGAGAACTTCTACGGCTGTGTACACCACTCTGTTTTCCAGACCCAATAACAAATCCAAATTTCGCAGGCCAAAATCGGCATCCACCAAAGCGACCTTAGCTCCCAACCGGGCTAAAGTCATGCCTAAATTGGCGGTGACAGTGGTTTTACCCACCCCTCCTTTGCCGGAGGTAATTACGATAACTCTAACCATGTTTGATGATAGAAATAGGATAGCTGACGGTATTTCCTTGAAAAGTTGGTGATGCCCTAGTTAAGCTCCAGATTTTAGAGGCGATCGACCCAGGGGGCAAGACTCTGTTACTAAAAAAAACGATTTCTATTTTGGGTGTTCCGATCTACTAATGCCGGAATCCGTTTGGACTCGATCGAAGGAGTGATGCGGATCACACCATCCGACACATGGGCGACCTCTGGTTCTAAGTTAACTGGTTGCTGTTCTGGTGAACGGGCAATATAGTTGGCAATCCGAATTTGGGTGGGAAACATCTGTAAGGCCATAATCAAACATTGATCGTTCCCCCGCGATCCGGCATGAGCGATCCCCTTTAAGTTGCCCCAGACAATAATATCGCCTGCGGCGATAATTTCACCTCCCGGATTCACATCCCCAATAATTACCACTGTACCGGGATGGCGAATTTCCATTCCCGATCGCACGGTCATTTGCAGGTATAAAGGCTCAGCTAGAGCATTCTGACTGACGGTCAAGCTGTGGGGATTTTGCTGCTGCACCGAATATCCCGAGGTGGCAGCGGCAACCGCAGTCTGTCGCCGACTAGTATTCACTAGTTCTAGAGACAATTGCACTTCTTCTAAGGCATTGGCGACCACCTGCAATTGCCTGGTATCCAGCAATCTATCTTGAGCATATAAATGCACTGGTGTCAGGGGCTGCCAAAACCGCTTTGCTCCGGCTAGCCGCTGTTGAATTTGCTCCCAAATTTCACTCCAACCGGTGCTGTTGGAAGTTTCGGCCAAGGTGGGCAGTAGCAGTTGAATTACGCCTTCATCGGTTTTGAGCTGCACATGCCAACTCACAAAACTGGTTTCTGGGTTGGTTGGATCTGAGCCTACTGCATCAACCGGAGTCGGATCGGTAACCGCCACCGAATCCACTGCTGCATCCAGAGACAAATCTTGGTTCTCCTCCGGAGAATTTGGGAGAACAACAGCAGGTTTATCGGTAGTAGATGCAGTATTGGTGGTAGTCATGATTCTATCGATCGCAGGGGAATTTTAAGAAGTATTCAAACAAATATACGCTTACTATCTCAGATATGTGATTAAAAGAAAATAGAGATTTGTCTGAAGATATTTTTCCTGAAGTTTTTGCTACCGAAATTTAGATTTGATTCCTTGAAAAACTAAGCCAGCAGTTGGATCGAACAAGAGTACTGTTAAAAATAGCCCTGAACTCACCAATACGATCGCTGGTCCGGAGGGCAGATTTTGATAGTAGCTAAAATAAATTCCGATGGTGGTAGAAAATATCCCAATCCCGGCACCGAGTAACATCATTTGATGCAGTTCTTTGACCAGTAAGTAAGCCGTTAGAGCTGGCCCAATCAACATAGCAATGGCTAAAATCACCCCGACAGCGTGCATACTGGCAATAATCGTCAGGGTGACAGCGGCCATAAAAGCCATTTGGATCATCCCCACCGGTAAGCCGCTGGCTTGAGCGGCAGTTCGATCGAACATATAAAACAGCAACTCTTTGTAAAAAACCACCACTGCTAGCAAAATGCCCCCAGTAATGATCCCGGTGCGCAGCAA
This sequence comes from Synechococcales cyanobacterium OTE_75_metabat_409, assembly GCA_031378405.1. Lineage (GTDB taxonomy): Bacteria > Cyanobacteriota > Cyanobacteriia > Cyanobacteriales > Chamaesiphonaceae > JAAFHZ01. The sequence continues at coordinate 2,213 of JANNEH010000133.1, read as the reverse complement.
GTCAGTATCTGTAATGCTGAGAATATCGCCAAACAAAAATTCATCTAACAAACGGCGATTTTTTAACACACTAATTAAAGTGATGCCCAAAGCAAAAAAAGTCGAAAAAGTCAGCGCCATCGCTGAATCGGCTTTGATTCTTTTTTGAGCACGAATCCCGGCGATCAAAAAAGAACCCAAAATCCCGGATGCAAAAGCACCAATCAACAAGTCAATCCGCAAAAAATAAGAAATTGATAAGCCAGGCAGCACACAGTGAGCAATTACATCGCCCAACAGCGCCATCCGCTGCACAATTAAGTAGGTGCCTACTACTGGACAAAGAATGCCTACTAAGAGGCCAATTTCGATCGCCCGCTGCATAAACTGGTATTGCAGGGGTTGAAGAATCAAATCAAGCACAAAAAAACCTCGCTGAACCAGCGAGGGACATTGTACATGTATTACACGTTGAATCTTTAAGCTTGACGTGAGTAGTACTCTACGACCAGCAGTTCGTTAACTTGTAAAGCGATCCATTCCCGTTCTACAATGCCGTTCACCTTACCAATATAAGTTTTTTTATCAAACTCTAAGTGGCTAGGTAAGTTGGCGAGTCCTGGATACTGAAGGTTGTTTTCCACCAGTTGCTTAGTGCCAGCCTTTTCGCGGATGGTAATAACTTCACCAGCGCGACATTGGTAACTGGCGATGTCTACGGGTTTGCCGTTCACAGTGATGTGGCCATGGTTGACCAACTGGCGAGCAGCGGGAATGGTCGGAGCCATGCCCATCCGAAAAACAGTGTTATCTAAACGCATTTCTAACAGTTGCAGCAGCACCAAACCGGTAGAACCACTGGCGCGGCGAGCTTTGCGCACATAGCGCAGCATTTGCTTCTCGGTAACTCCGTAGTTGAGACGCAGTTTCTGCTTCTCCTCTAGGCGGATGGCGTATTCCGAGCTTTTTTTGCGGTTTTGCCCATGTTGCCCAGGTGCGTAGGCGCGGCGGGGACTTTTCCTTGTTAACCCAGGCAAGTCTCCTAACCGCCGCACAATCCTGAGTCTGGGTCCTCTATATCGGGACATATAATTTCCTTAACTGTTGCTTGACCAAACTTCTTATTGTAGCCTAAGTTGACAATTTTTCAACCTGCGATTTGAGCGATAGACCAAAATAGCCGTGTCATTTTCGCGGCGAAATATCATCTAGCCGTAGTTTTAGTTGTGGAAATAGCTGAGAAATTATCGTTTCACCAAGCCGAAATTGCTGCTGAGTATAGCCTTCTTCGGTGAGTTGGCAGACTGTAAAGGTGGGCTGCTTGGGTTTACCGATGAAGGCTATACCACCGATGCCTAAATAATCGACGATCCAGTACTCGGTAATTCCCAGGAAGGCATATTCTTCTAATTTACGGGCGTAATCGTCTTGCCAGTTGGTGCTGACTACTTCTACTACTAATCGGATAGTGCTGCCGTTGCAAATAATGGGTTCTTTTTGCCAGAGTGGTTCTTGGCTGAGGAGGTCTTCGTCTAAGACGATCGCATCGGGGCGTAAGGCGGTTGCCGATAATGCGGGTGGTTTGATCAGGCAATTTTTGGGGACGACCCAGTTGCGCTGTAAACGCAGAATTTCGCCAAAGATGTATCCGCACAGTTTTCCGGTCACGGCTTCATGTGGGCCGGTTGGTTCCATGTCACGTAATTCTCCATCGATTAGTTCGTAGCGAGAATCATCACCATACTGGGCGATGAATTCGTCAAAGCTGAGGGTTTTGGTGGGGGTATAAACCATAGAACTGATATCAAATATCCAGATTTTTTGCGGGATTAAGTACTGGGATTGTTTATTATTTTAGACTGGAAGGATTATCGACTTTTACAAGCACAAGCAAAAATGAGGCTGTTTTCGTTACCTTCGGCGGCAGATTAGAATGCGGTAGAAGGGGCTGCGATCGATGCCGTGCAAAACGCTAGATAGAATTTATCGAAGCTGCGGAATCTCAATTATAATTTATCATAGATTCATCAAACTCCTATTGGTAAACTCCTATGAATTTAACTATCAAGCCAGAGTTAGAAACTTTTATTCAGCAAGAAATGCTCAGTGGCAAATATGCTAGTCCTAATGAGGTAATTGAAGCAGCACTAAGTTTGTTGGAGAAGCAGAAATCTTATGATGCCTGGATAGTTGAGATCGGTGAAAAAGTCGATGTGGCAGTGGCTCAACTCGAT
>JANNEH010000110.1:0-23077 GCA_031378405.1 Synechococcales cyanobacterium OTE_75_metabat_409 | reverse complement strand
AATATTTTTTTGAACCCCCATTTCCAGCAATTGCTTATCCTTCAGAGACACTGTGTGAGAGGCTTTGGAGCAAGCGAATTAATCGAGTTAGTCGTTGTTAGAGAATTGATCGACTGTTTCTCGCGGTCACTAGCGGTCAATCCCCGGCTTTGGCTGGCCAGGATGTCTAGCAGGTCTGTTTTGGCTGTCATAATTTTTGGGTGGAGCCAAAATTGGCTAGGACAACTATCAGATCATAGACCAGAAATAGTGCCATATATACTCGCTAGTAGAGCTATCACTATAAATTTATTCCAGTAAATCTCGGATATTTTAGTGCGCTTCTCTCGATCACCACCCTGTATGGTAGAATGCGACTGCTTTGGCCTCAGTTATTTATGCACAAGCACTTGACGCGATTTTTTGCAAATAAATAATTGCTGGATTGCACAATTATTAACAAGGCATCAGGATTTTTCGTATGACCAGTTGGCAGAAATTAATTAAATCAATATTACTAAAATTTTTACAATTCCTGCACAATCCTCGTCGATCGCCGCGAATCATTCGTCAACTGGGCATTTTCTTCATTGTCATTTTGCTGGTCATTGTTCAAAATAGTTGGCTCCTGCTCACCCCCGTGGCAGCACAGTCTTCGACTTTACTGCGAGTGACCAACCAATTCCTCACCCCCATTGTGGCTCCTGGGGGTGTTTCTATTCTACGTATTCAAATCAACAACGATGGTGCAACGTCGCTAACCAATCTCAGCTTTTCCAACAGTTTTGTGAGTGTTCCGGGAGCGATGATCATTGCTGCTGCTCCGGCCATTACCAACAATTGTGGCGGATCTATTGCATCGGTATCTGGAAGCTTTCCTGGTACTCCTGGTTCAATTAGCCTGTCAAATGGCTCAATTCCTCCAGGTAGTTTTTGTCAAATTGATATTCCAGTGCAAGCCTTTAGCTCCGGAAACTACATTTCGACCATTAACGCAAAAGCGGTAACCTCCGCTACCTTGAGTAATAATGACCCCACCAGTGCGACATTACAGATTTTGTCGTCAAGTCCGGCTACTTTAGCCAAAGCATTTTCTCCTAACACCATTCCTGGTGATGGTCGTTCTCGAGTCACTGTTACCATCACCAATCCCAACACCTTTGCTATCACTGGCAACTCAGTTGCTCTCACCGATACACTGCCTGCCAATGTGTTGGTAGATACACGCCCTGGTGCCATCACACCAACCACCATCTGTGCCGGGGGAGTCGTCAATATTCTTACTGGTAACAGCGGAGTAGCCTTAGGCGGTGGCACAATCCCGGCCAACGGAAACTGTACGATCACATTTGATGTTACCAGTTCGATCGGGAGCAGTTATACCAATACGATCTCGGCTAATGCCCTGAGTACAGTCAATCGAGTCAGCAACAGCAATACGGTGAATGCCACTCTAAACGTTCAAACCCAAGTAAATATTACCAAAGCTTTTGGTACCAGTACTCTGGCCGAAGAGAAAGTTACCTCTCTTACTATTACAATTTCCAATGGGGGTGGCGCACTTACCAATGCCGCTCTCACCGATAGTTTACCCTCTCCATTAGTTATAGCCAATATCACTGCCTCTACCAACTGCACACCCTCTGGAGCCTCTCAAGTACTTACTGTCACGGCCAATGCTACTAGTTTTACGCTCAATAATACCAATACAGCAGGTGGTGCCGCCCAAGTACCCGGATCTAACCCCGCAACCAATGCTTTGGGCACTTGTACGGTAACTGTCAATGTGAAGCCAGCGGGGGGTACGATCGGCAACCTAGGTGCTGGACCCACTCTAGCGATCACAAATACCATTTTAGCCAATAGTTTAGGCAACAAAGAAGGGCGAACTAACGCCACTGCCGCAACAGCCCCTATGACTGTGCAATCGGGGTTAGTAGCCACCAAGACCTACTCTAACTCTCTGGCTCCTGGCAGTACCAGTCGGATCAGAATTAGAGTAAACAATCGATCGGGGGTAATCGCGACTGGTGTTGGCTACAATGATGACTTGCCAGCAGGATTAATTGTGGCTAATCCGCCAGTGGTAACTATTACTGGCTGTGGTGTCGGAACAATTTCCCCCACATTGTTCAGTGGGGCGACATCCGTAAATCTGAGTGGAGCAACAATTGCCTTGGGGGGGAATTGCGATGTTTCTTTTGATGTCACATCCAATGCCGCAGTAGGAAATAATTTTGATAACGTGATTGCCAATAATGCTATTACCAATGGTCAGGGGTTGGACAGTGATGGTGTAACCGGGACAGAAGGTCGGGTGACGGTGGCTAGTCGAGTAACTGTAGGTAAAACTTTCAACCCCACATCCGTCAGACGGGGACTGTCTAGCTTGTTAACAATTTCGATTACCAACAATCGGCGGAGTCTTTTAGGAGTTGCCGAACCACTTACCAACATTGCGATCAAAGACAATCTGCCTGCTAACTTACAGGTGGCCAATCCGACTGGATTTGTTAGTAATTGTGGGGGTACGGTTTCTGGCAATACTGTGGGCAGTACCTCTTGGAGTCTTGTCGGTGGTTCGATCGCTGCGGTGAGTTCTTGCTCTATATCTCTCAACGTAATTGAGATTGATCAAACTCAGACAAATTTTCCGACCCCATTTATCTACAGCAATACTCCGACAGCTTTTAGTAATACCGAGGGCGAAGGTGCCACTCTACCAACTGCAACACTTACGGTGATTTCTCCCTTGGCCTCTTCCAAGGTGTTTCAGTCTGCTAGTATTGCAGCCAATGGTGTTGCTGCTGCCGTGATTACGCTGAATAATAGCCTACCGATCGGACTCACTAACACCACATTTAATGACAGTTGGATTCAAACCAATACCACTATTGCCAACCCACCGAATGCCAGCACTACCTGTGTTGGGGGTATTGTATCTGCAATAGCAGGCACCAAAACAGTCTCCATTACCAATGCCAATATTCCGTCTCAAGTCAGTGGTGTGTCAGGTCTTTGTACAGTACGCTTTGATGTAACGATGACTGGTTCTGGCTCGGCGAATTTTGTCAATACAATTCAGGCTGGAGGCATTACTACCGCTGAAGGCTTCTCTAATCCGGTAGCCATTAGCGGCACACTTGTGCGAGCGGTCTCCGCAGTTACAGTGGTTAAATCGCTTAATCTGGCTAATATCGATTTTGGTCAGCCCTCAACCCTTACTGTTGCTGTCACCAATCCTAGTGGTGGCATCAGCTTGACCAATATGGGATTTGTAGACGACATGGCTAATCCCACTGCGGGCATGTTGATTTACTCTGTACCAAATAGCACTAATAATTGTGGTGGCACAGTGACAGCGAATCCTGGTGCCAGTACCTTTACACTTTCTGGGGCTAGCATCAATGCCGGGTCAAGTTGTAGTGTCTCATTGCAAGTTACGCTAAGTACCACTGGTAATCGGACAAACACTTTGCCGATCGGAGCTATTACTTCCCGAGAAGGCGTATCCAATACCTCTGCAACTAGTGCTAGTCTGAGTGCTAGTCCTGCCATCAATTTAACTAAAGTTTTTGCACCTGCGAGTATTGCGATTAATACTCGCAGTACCTTGACGATTACAGTTACCAACAAGACTTCTAGCCAGATCACCAGTTTAACGGCGACTGATCCGCTACCGGTAAATTTGGTGGTAGCCAACCCCACATTTGCCGCAACTACTTGTCCATCAGGAACGGTCAACCCCCTCGCTGGTGATACCTCCATTCTGCTGACAGGAGCAACTTTAGCAGCAAACGCCAGTTGCCAAATCACTGTCAGAGTTATCTCTAGTCTGGCAGATACTTATGTAAACACAATTCCGATCGGCAATGTGACAGCGGCAGGTGGTATTGCCAATCATCTAGCAGCAACTGCCACACTAATAGTATCCAAATCACCCCAACTGTTGCTGGTCAAGCGCATTACTCGCATTAATACCACCCAATTAACCAATGTTGTGAATGATCCAGATACAACTGATGATAATAACCCTGGATGGCCAGTCGGATATCTACAGGGAGAGATTATGTTTCCCAATGTACAATCGAATGATTTAGTTGAATACACCATCTATTTTTTGAATGGGAATCTCTCTAGTGCTAAAAATGTGCGAATTTGTGATCGACTTACCTCTAACCAAACTTATATATCTAACTCTTTTAATGGATTGACACCTACCGATGGTGGTACTGGTAATGTGTTGGGTATGGCTTTAGCGATTGGCAGCACCACTCCCACCAATTATTTGACCAACATCAACGATCCACCCGATCGAGGGCAGTTTGTGGGTACTTCTGCTACTCCAATTCCTAGTAACTGTGGCACTAGCTCATTAACCAATGTCAATGGCTTAGTGATCGTCGATGTTACCCGTAGCCCAGATCTACCCAGTCTCGCCAATTCTAACGGTACTGGTAAGCCGCCGACTTCTTATGGCTATGTTCGTTTCCGCACAGTAGTAAATTAGTGGTAAATTGATCGACCTAAAAACATCCAATTGTTCAATCAGATGTTATGATGTACTCAACCTTAAAAAATCCAGGACTTGTCCTATGACCACTGTTACCTCCATGAAATGTGCCTGCGAACCCTGCTTGTGCATCGTCTCCCTGACTGATGCCGTCATGAAAGATGGTAAAAACTACTGTAGCGAAGCCTGTGCCACTGGCCATGCTGGCCAAACAGGTTGTACTCAAAGCGGCTGTGGTTGTGGTAGCTAATGCCTAAGTCTTCATTGGCAGCGCAAAATCTTGTTAGCGAAGCCTCCTCGGAGCGGAATCGTGCCCAACAAATGGCGGAGTTTTTTGCTTTGCTGGCCGATGCCAATCGGCTGCGAATTTTAGAACTGCTGGCCGTGCAGGAATTCTGCGTCCACGAAATTGCTGCGGCGATCGGCATGACCGAAGCCGCAGTTTCTCAGCAAATGCGCCACCTGCGATCGAACCGCATTGTCACCCACGAAAAGCGCGGGCGGCATGTTTTCTATAAGCTAGCCGATCGACATATTATTGAAATCTATCAATTGGTCTCTGAACATTTGCAAGAACACAATTGCCGTTAAAATTGCCAGGGAGACAGAAAAACCTTATTCTGTTTCTCAGCCAGCATCTTAATCCTGCAAACCCATGAGTTCTACATTCATTACCCAAGAAGTATCGATCGTTATTGCCGCACAGCAATCGCCATCGATGCTGCGCGAAGATCTACTGAAATACAGCGGCATTATTCCCACCGCATGGCAACTTATTCGCCCCCCAGTAATCAGTGAGCAACTCAGCCAACTAGCCTTCGACAACGGCTGTAGCATTGCCGCCCAGCCCGATCGACTAATGTTTTTGGAAGCGATCGGCGACAAAGACCCAGAACAAGTCGCGATCGGTGATGTGGCCCGCAAATATGTGGAAACCATGAAAGCCGCCGATTACCAAGCCGTCGGTGTGAACTTTCGCAGCTATGTGCCCTACCCCACTGATACCGAAGCTGCCGATCGATATATTTGCAACAATCTGCTCGCCCCCGGCGACTGGCAAAGCCACGGCAAAGAAAACGTCAGAGCGGCTCTTAATTTGCTATACACCTTAGAGCGTGGTCAACTAAACCTTTCCATCAACTCTGCGACCATTCAACAGCCCGAGCAAGATCCGTTACCAATATTGCTGTTTTCTGGCAACTTCAACTACGACATCAAAGAAGTACCTGCCAACAAACGAATTCCCACCATGACCGCGCTGATCGACAACTGGATTACCGACTATGACACCTTTCGGGAACTGATTCAGCAAAAATTTGTGACGATGCTGGGGGAGAACTAAACATCCTGGTATCGCCGCCGTTTCCTGGGGTGTTTTTGTATTTAGACGATTCGACCCAGCTAATTCAACAGGTTTGGCAACAATTTGAAATCTTCGATCGCTGAGGGCGCAACTTGCGGAGCTATTGACCTACTTGGTAAAGCTAGTGGCTAGATTGGATTCAGTAACCGAACAAAAGTCTAAAGAAATTCGGCTAGAGCTGCGTCGGTCAGCCTTAGCCATCAGTTTTTTGTTGGTAAGTGGCACAGCTTGGTATCACCTAGTCGAAGGGTGGAAGTGGCTCGATGCGGCCTATATGACCATGATCACCCTGTCTACCGTGGGTTTTGGGGAAACCCATCCCTTGGGTGATCGCGGACATATTTTTACCATGACCTTAATTATGCTAGGGGTCTTGACCATCGGTTATACCGCCAACACCTTTACTGATGCCCTAGTCGGCGGCTATTTTGTAGAGGAACGCAAACTTCGCACCCGGCAGAAAATTGTGAAATCTCTCAATCAACACTACCTAATCTGTGGCTTTGGCAGGATCGGGCGACAAATTGCCGATGAATTCGCCGCCGAAAAAGCACCATTTGTGGTGATCGACTCTAGTGCCGAACAGGTGGAAATTGCCCAAAAATGTGGCTACACCGCCATTCAAGCCGATGCCACCTTAGATGAAACTCTGATTGAACTAGGGGTTGAGCGCGCCAATTGTCTGGTGACCGCTCTGCCTTCCGATGCCGAAAACCTCTACATTATTCTCTCGGCCAAAACCCTCAACCCCCAAATTAGGGCGATCGCCCGTGCCAGTACCGAAGAAGCTGTGCAAAAGCTCCAGCGGGCTGGCGCTAATACTGTAATTTCGCCCTATATTACCGGAGCCAAACGCATGGCGGCAGCGGCATTGCGCCCCCAAGTATTAGATTTTGTGGATGGCATTATGACCAGCAGCAGCGGGGCATTTTATATGGAAGAGTTTTTAATCGACCAAAATGTCTGTCCAGTAGCTGGTTTATCTCTGCGAGAAGCCCGACTGCGCTCCCAGTCGGGGGCATTGGTCTTGGCGATGCGTCGTCAAGATGGGGAATTAATTGTCGGGCCTACTGGTGAAACAGTAATTAGTGGTGGCGACAATTTGATCTGCATGGGCACAGCCGAACAATTACGCACCATCAATCGCTTGCTCTCTCCACCCATTACCTAAGCTGCTGACTAGTGAGTGATCCCGCCATAAGTCGGATGCGATGATCTCGATCTTTGCGCCAGATCGCCGAAAATTAACACTTTGTGACCTTTGCTGTTGCCCAGAATTGAATTTGTGGGCATTCTGGGTAAGTACGTAATTTGTAAAACAATAACAGCAGATCTTTAGTTTTCTGCAATTATTGGCAACCACTGCACAGGCAAAGCCTCTGGCTAAACCGAGCTAAACACAAAACCATGACAATTAAGGCACCAGATCAATCTCATCAATTCGCTTCATCTAGCCACTGGCAAATGCTAGTGCGTCACCCACTGCTCCTGAAAGCCTTGACCTGGCTGAGCAGTTTGGCCATTATGGCCAATGCTAGTGTTTCTTGGGCAGAAGTTAAGCCCATCGAAATTACTTCCCCAGCATCGAATGCTACGTTGTTTCGGAGTACACCCCTCCAAATCACTGCTCCGACAGAAACACTGCAAGCGACAGCGATAGATACCAGTGGCCCATCTAGCAACAATCAGAGCAACAAACATAAGAATCTCCATAAAGACCTGATTGGTGCCAATAACTTTACAGTAGCTGTACAAAGAAATAATTCTAGCCTGCGTCGCACCTATCGCTCTCAGCCAGGTGTTTTGACTACAAAACCGGCAAGCAAAACACCCGAGCGGCAGTTGGTCAGCAGCTTGGTGAGTAATGTTCAACCCCAAATTATTAAACGGGTATCTTACAAACCAGATGCAGCTCCCGAACTAATCCCTCTGCCAGATGTCACGAAGAATGTGACTCCGGTACGTTCCAGATTCCTCTCTCAGCCGCGCAAGCAGCCTCAAGTCCGGGTTGAAAAACCCCAAGTACTAGCTTCTTTGACAGTACCCACAGCCCAGACTGAGATACCACTATATGTAGCACCACCCCAATCTACTGTGGTACCACAGTTGGCTGCAATGCCGACAGTATCTAGACCCAGCGCGCCTCAAGTTGCCCCCTTGCCTACGGTACAAGTAGCACAGGCCACTTCGATCGCCCCAACTAGCTTGGCGATGTCTAACTACAGTGTTAACTCCGATTTTATTTACCCATTAGCTACTCCGGCTCCCCTCAGTTCACCCTTTGGCTGGCGCGTTCACCCAATTACGGGCAATCGCCGCTTCCATGCTGGTCAAGATCTTGCTGCGCCTAGTGGTACTCCGATCGTGGCTGTAGCTAATGGTCGTGTGGTCGTAGCCAACTGGCATGGTGGCTATGGTAAAACTGTCGTGATCGAGCATAATGGCAGGCTCCAAACTCTTTATGGCCATATGTCTGAGATTTTCGTTCAAGAAGGTCAAGAGATCAAGCAAGGTACTGTCATTGGACAAGTAGGCAGCACCGGAGCTTCCACCGGTCCGCACTTACACTTTGAAACTAAGCTCCCGACGGCTGAAGGCTGGGTAGCAGTAGATCCTGCCGAAGATCTGCGCTATGCACTAAATAACCTCGAACAGGCCATGCGCCTAGTTCGCCGCCCTTAAAATAAGAAAAATTGCCTAATCTGGTTTTGTAGTGGACTGCTAATTGCAGTCCATTTTTTTGTCTGGACTAATCATGCACATCCGCCCCAGCCAACTCTGCCGCAATTTTACCTACCATCGTAAACCCCAATAAACAAAACACCCCATTAATCGTCAGAGTATTACTGGCCCCAATCACTGCTGCCACCCGGCCAATCAACAAATTACCAAAAGGAGTCATCCCAATGTAGGCGACCGTAAACAGACTCATTACCACCCCCCGATGTCGATCGATCACCAAAGTCTGCAATAAAATATTGCAAATCGCCGCCTGCAAAAGTAAACACAAACCAACCACAAACATCATGACCAGCGACCACTCAAAGATTTGCGACTGGGCAAAGCCAATTAAACCCAAACCCAAACCTACCGTAGAAATTAGCAAAAGTCGGTCTAGTCGGCGCTGGCCTTGTCGCCAGCTTAAGTAAATACTGCCCACCAACGAACCAATCCCCGCTGCTGCCAGCAAATAGCCCAAGGTATCGGCGGCACCATGAAAAGTTTCCCGTGCAAAAATAGGAGTGAGAGTTGGGTAAGAGCCACCTAAAAAACCCATCGCGGCCAACAAAATTAAGATCGATCGCAACGCCGGATTCTCGGAGACATAATTCCAACCCGCCCGAAACTTTTGCCAGGGAGGCTCGGCCCCTGGTTGTAGTAACGGAGTAATCTGCATTATTAATAAGGTGCCAATCACCACCAAGTAACTGAGAGTATCGATCGCAAAACACACCCCCACACCACTGCGGGCGATTAACACCCCGGCCATCCCTGGCCCGACAAACCGCGCTGCACTAATAATCAAAGCATTAATACTAATCGCCGATCGCAATGCTGGTTTATCGGCTACAATATCGGCAATAAATACTTGGCGAGCCGTGATATCAAAAGCATTAATGGCTCCTTTTACTAAGCTCAAGCCAATCAAAGATGCCATGCTTGCGATGTTGCCAAACACCAATACAGTCAAAGCCAAAGCATGGAGTAACGATAAAACCTGAGTAGCTAACAAAATTTTGCGCCGATCGCTATGCTCAATAATTCCGCCAGTAATCGGCACCAAGAAAAAATTCGGTACCTGTTCGACAAAAGCAATTAAACCCAAATACACAGCAGAGCCAGTCAACTGATAGACCAGCCACAGCACCGCAGTCTGGGTCATCCAAGTGCCCACCAAAGAAATTGCTTGGCCGCCAAAAAACAGGCGGCAGTTTTTAGAACGCAACACGATTATTTACTGCCGATAGCTTTGCTTGCGCCTTCGGCGATCGATCTAGGCTCCGAGAATTGATTGCCGCCGGATTTAGCGGCACATAATCATACCCAGTCCCAGAACTATATTGGCGATTGGCAGAGCTTTTCTCTACTTTTACTAGGGTCACTTTGTCATTGGGGTCTCCATTGAAAAACTGAAACCGGCCAGCCGCACCATCAAACTTCATACTGCCAAGATGCTCCCGCACCGTGGCGCGCGATGGTTGAGCATCGGCATTAATAGCCGTGCCCACCGCCTGCACTGCATTATAAGAAGTAGCAGTAGCCCAGTTCACACTACTGCGCCACATATTTTTGGATTCGCGGGCAAACTGAGAATCACTTTCATCCACATGCCAAGATACCCCCAAAATCATTCCCTGTGCGGCTTCCCTCGCTTCTCGTAGGGTATCATAGCTATAGAGAGTAGCAATATCACCAAACACCATGGCTTTAGGATATTTGCGTTGTTTGTCACGTAAAATATTCCAAGCATGATTGCGATGCCGATAAGTGGGAAATAACACAATTACTTCTGCCCCATCGGCGATCGCTTTGTCCAGATTAGTATCTACATTGGCATTAGAAAATTCAAAAGCATTTACCACTTCGCCACCACCAGAAACCAACTTCTGCGAAAAGCGATTTTTCAAATCTTGGCTATAAGAACTTTCTTTAACATAGAAAATAGCGGCTTTGTGCTTCTTGCTTTTATTGAGCATAAAACTAGCCAGCTCTTGAGCCACAGATTCACCGCTCACATTGGTACGAAAAATATACGGCTTGCTACTGCTAGTTAATTGGCTGCTAATACTAATTGGGGTCACAAATACTAGCTGGCGATTATTGTAAATTTCCCCAGCGGCCAAACTTACTTGGCTGCTATTGTGACCGACCACTCCTAATACATCTGATCGATTAACCAGCTCTTTTGCAATTGCTTCGCCTTTTTCTTTTTTATCTTCATCATTAAAAATCTCTAGTTTAATTTTAGGATTTTTACCACTATTCAAATTTTGCTGGGCGTGAGCGAACCCGCGCAACATTTCTAGAGCGCGATAGTTTTTTTCTTCTTCGGTAATTGGCACCGAGACGGCAATTGTATGACTTGGTTCGTTGCCAACTAGGGCATTGTTCAAATAAATCCGCGTTTCCGGAGCATTGGGATTTTTGGCTAAAGCTGCCTGAAAATTTTGCACTGCCAGCGGATAATTCTTTTGAGTCATCGCCAGCAGTCCAGCCTCCTTCAGTTTTTGAAATTCGGGGCTGTTAGTACCTTCTTGTTGAATTAATATTCGATTACCTGAACTACTCATAATTGCTGGACGCAGCATATTAAATACCAACAAACCAGCAGCAATCACCACCCCGAATACTCCTACTCCACTGGCAACTAAGCGCCGAGCAGGTAGTAGAGATCTTTGGGGTTTGGTATCTGGGGAAAAAACTTCAGGTTCACCTGCCGCAGGCTTGGTTAAACTATTTAATGCTTCGCGGGCGGACTGAAATCGATCGATCGGCACTTCCTGCAACATCCGCTCTAGAACCAGAAAAAGTTGACTACTTCGATCGATCTCTAACTTGTCCCACAGCCAAGAATTGTTCCGGAAATCAAACAGGTTAGGGGGATGCTGCCCACTGAGCAGATGCAGACAGGTGACACCCAGGGCATATAAATCGGAGGAAGGATAAATGGCATGACATTGCCGCTGCTCGGCTGGGGCATATTCTGGGGTACAAATACCGGTGACTCCCAAGGTGGGCAAGCGGGGAATGGTGGTGGCGGTGGTGACAATCTGTTTTACTGCCCCAAAGTCGATTAGATGCAAATTACCATCCACATCGCGCACAATATTTGATGGCTTCACATCGCGATGAATCACATGGTGACGGTGCATAAAGTCTAAAATTTCCAAAATCTCGCCCAAAACCTGTCGCACTTCTGTGGCCGAGAGCTTCCCTTTACTGCCCATTTCGCGCTGTAAATCTTCACCTTCGATATATTCTTGCACCAAGTATAAAAGTTTCTGGGGTTTGGCCGTAGACACGTCATCGGCATCTAGTTCTAAAAAGGCAAAAAAGCGGGGAATGCGGGGGTGTTCACCTAACGAATCTAAGACTTCGGCTTCCCGGTGAAACAGGGTAGTAGCGGTGGCAATTTGGCTGGGAGTAAAGCTGGTATTTAACTGCAACTGTTTGACAATACAGCGATTCAGCTTAGGAGTCCGTCGATCGTAGGCCAAATACACCGAACCAAAACCACCCTGACGAATCCGCTGAAAAGGAATATACCTGCCATCTAAAATTAAGGCCATGCCACAATGCTGACAATGCCGCTGGGGGACTGTCTTTAAAAGTGTGCTGTCCAGATCGGGAAATAAGTTGAGAGGGCGAGCACAGCCGATGCGCGTACAGTGGATTTCCATATATTTGATAAAGACTGTCTTACCCGCTATTTTACACCGATTGATAATAACTGAGCGATAATACTCACTGTGATTATCACTTGACCATCTCTATTTTGCAATATGCTGGAAAACTGCAAGATACTAGGCTTACAGCAGTTTCGGCAAATTTAACGCCGATTCCCAAAAATGGCCAACTCTTCTGGTGAGCTATGATTGTAGCAACCTTTCTTCCCAGCCAAGCAGTTAACTCTGGCAGTGCCATCTTTAAATCATTATGATTGCTAATCTGCAACAGTCTGACATGACTCCCCCAGAATATTTTCAATGGGAAGCTCAGCAGCTCGATCGCTACGAATACTTCGATGGCCGAGTCTTTGCCATGACTGGTGGCTCTTTGGCTCATGCTGATATCGCTCTAAACCTTGCCACTGCTCTGCGGGAAAGGCTAGATGGGCGCTGTAAAGTGCGTAACTCTGATGCCAAAGTGGGCATCTCTGAAAGTGGACCATTTACTTACCCAGATATCAGCGTGAGCTGTGACGATCGAGACCGTACAGCTCAACAGTTTGTCCAGTTTCCCTGTCTGATTATCGAAGTACTTTCTCCTAGCACCGAAGCATACGATCGCGGCGGCAAATTTGCTCTGTATCGTCAACTAGATAGCCTGCGTGAATATGTTTTAGTAGGTTCCGAAACCAGGTTAATCGAAATCTTTCGGCGAAATCTGCCAGGTAACTGGGAGTTAATTACTTGCGAGGACAGCTCAGAATTTACTCTCATGAGTTTGGCTTTGACTATGCCAATTGAGCAAGTTTATGCAGATGTCATAATGCCGGAAACAACTTGATAACTCTCCAGAGGAGAGTTTCCGCCAACAATAACCATACAAACCAACCATGCAAACCACTTCTGTTCCACCAATCAAAGATAGCTGCACCAAGCCAGTAATTATTCGCATGGAAGAGGTCTGTAAAAGCTACGGGATGGCTGATACCGATACTTTAGTTAAAGCTCTAGATATGGTCAATCTGACGATCGATGAAGGGGAATACTGCGCGATCATGGGACCTTCTGGCTCTGGTAAATCCTCGGCCATGAACATTATTGGTTGCCTCGATCGACCAACTAGCGGTCGCTACTATTTAGATAGGTTAGATGTCTCTACTCTGCCCGATGACAACCTTGCTCAGATGCGTAACCGTAAACTAGGTTTTGTCTTTCAGCAGTTCCACTTACTGCCCCAATCCACCGCCTTAGAAAACGTGATGCTGCCTTTGATTTATGCCGGGGTACCAGCAAAAGAACGCCAAGAGCGGGCGGCGGAAGCATTGGAGCGAGTGGGATTAACCAATCGCCGCAACAACAAACCCAACCAGCTTTCTGGCGGTCAGCAACAACGGGTGGCCATTGCTCGGGCGATCGTGGGGGAACCAGTGTTACTATTGGCCGATGAACCCACTGGAGCGTTGGATTCTAAAACCACCCAGGAAGTGATGAATATTTTTACCGCACTAAACGACAGTGGCATCACGATTGTGATGGTCACCCATGAACCAGAAGTCGCTCGGCAAACTCGCCGCATTGTATGGTTCCGCGACGGCCAGGTGATTCATAGCCACCTCACCCCCGAAGAAATGAACCAGGTGGCGTTGGGCTAGGTTGGGCAAAATCATCTAGACAGCGCTACTCAACTTTTTTTCTTGTTGGCTACCAGCAAAAAAACTGGTGCGAATTCTCTCAGCAATTTGGGGACTAGTGAGTCCCAGAAAAGCAAGAGACTCGTTAGGAGTCGCGTGTTCCACGAGTAAATCGGGTACACCGATACGATCGATCTGCGCCATGATACCAGCATCGACAATTGCCTCGGTCACCGCCGACCCAAATCCCCCCTGGAGACAGCCTTCTTCGATCGTCACCACCTTGCCAATTTTGGCCACCAAAGGCAAAATCAACTCGGTATCTAACGGCTTCACAAACCGAGCATTGATCACTGTGGCCTCGATGCCATGTTCGCTCAGCAACTGCGCCGCCTGAAGGCTGGGATGTACCATTGATCCGTAGGCCACTAGCAACACATCATCACCCTGACGGATAATTTCACCCTTGCCGATCGGCAGCGTTTCCCAGCCTTCTTCTAATAAGGGCACTCCATAGCCCTCACCGCGCGGATAACGCATGGCGATCGGGCCATCGGTATAGGCCACACCAGTAGCGACCATCCGCTGGAGTTCCCCTTCATCTTTGGGAGCCATCACTACCATATTGGGGATAAAGCGCAGATAGGCAATATCGTACATTCCCTGGTGAGTAGGGCCATCAGCACCGACAATCCCCGCCCGATCCATGCAGAAAAACACCGGTAAGTTTTGAATGCACACATCATGAATAATTTGGTCGAAGGCTCTTTGCAGAAACGTGGAATAAATCACCGCCACCGGACGCATTCCCTCAGCAGCTAAACCAGCCGCGAGGGTGATGGCATGTTGCTCGGCGATACCGACATCTACATACTGTTTGGGCAGTTTGGTCTGGAATTTGTCCAATCCAGTCCCGGTAGCCATCGCTGCCGTAATCGCTACGATCTTGGGGTTGTGTTCTGCTAAACCAATAAGGGTATGGGCAAATACCTTAGAATATCCGGGCGGCTTGGGTTTATTTGAGGGAATCGCTTTGCCAGTGGTCAGGTTAAAGGGGGTTTGAGCGTGATAACCCACTTGGTCTTTTTCGGCAATTTCGTAGCCCTTGCCCTTGGTGGTAGCCACATGGACTAAAACCGGGCCTTGATGTTTGTGAGCCGATCGAAAAGTAGCAATCAGTTCTGTAATATTGTGACCATCTACCGGTCCCATATAGGTAAAGCCCAATTCTTCAAACACTGCGCCGACTTTAGGCACTGCCAAGCGCTTCATGCCTTCTTTGACTCGATCGAGTTCGGGATACAGTGCTTCGCCTACAAAGGGAATGTTTTTGAGCTGCCCTTGCAGATTGTCAGTCATCGACTGGATTTCAGGGGTGACTCGCAGCTTGTTTAGGTAACGAGGAATTGCTCCTACGTTAGGAGAAATCGACATTTCGTTGTCGTTCAACACTACCAACAAGTTAGTCTTTTTCAAATGTCCGGCGTGGTTGATGGCTTCTAAGGCCATGCCGCCAGTCAAAGCCCCATCGCCGATCACTGCTACACATTTAAAATCTTGCCCTTTCAAATCTCGGGCGATCGCCATGCCCAATGCTGCCGAAATACTGGTAGAAGCATGTCCAGCGCCAAAATGATCAAACTTGCTTTCGCAGCGCTTTAGGTATCCGGCAATGCCACCTTTTTGGCGCAGGGTATCAAAGTTGCGATATCTGCCGGTCAATAGTTTATGTGGATAAGCTTGATGACCGACATCCCAGACCACTTTGTCTTTATCCAGATCCAGGGTTTGATATAAGGCGATCGTCAGTTCTACTACTCCTAACCCTGGCCCCAGATGTCCACCACTGGTGGAGACAGTTTCTAGATGTTTTTCGCGAATTTCACGACCGATTTGCTCTAGCTCGCGCACCGACAAGCCGTGAAGTTGATTGGGATGGGTGATATCGCTTAGGTGCATGGTTGCTCAAGTGTGGAGGTATTATCATTAACTTTAAATGATTTTTTCCCTTGGGGAAAGCTATTTCGCTGGCACTTAATATTTGTTTTGATAAAAAAATCCCGGAAGGTGTGACTGTTTTGTGCGAAGTTCGTGTATCCTGAATGACCAAGAGCTGGATGTAATTTACTGTAAGATTCAAGCAAACATGCTTGCTGCCCAAGTTCATCTTTTGCCTGTAAAGTTTTAATAAAAAAGCTGTCTACCATTTTCAAAGATTTTTCACCATACTTCAAGTTGCAATGCAAGCTAAAAAATCTATCCGAATCTCCCTGTCGATTTTTGTGATTTCGATCGGCTCATTGATTACCAACCATCTGGCGAGTAGAGCAGAAAACCTGCCCCCCAACATTAAAGTCTCTGCCGATCTGGCCAAGTCTCCAGCAGAATTACCAGAGAATTCAGCAATCAATCCATTCACCGAAAACAGTAAAATTTTACCCATTGTGAATCGATCGACTGGTTTCGATCCAGAGGGTAAGATCATTGTGCAGTCGGCAGAACCAACTGTGCCCCAGAATTTGCCAGCACCAACACCACTGGAACCAATCACTGCTCCAGTCAAAAAATCACCTCTGAAGGATAGTCCATTTCGGTTGTTTGGTTGGGAAACAGCCAAGCCGATCGGCAAAGACCAATTGCTACTCCAGTTTGGGGGAACTTCTTTCAACAACCCCTACGATTTTAGAGGTGGTACTGGTACTCAGATTAATCGTGGTAACGATGCCTATTTAGATTTTATTTATGGAATTGGTGATAATGCCCAGGTAAGTGTGAGCTTAGCGGGCAAAGATGACACAATTTTTGGCGGGCTAGTGCGCCCCAATAGCCAGTTGCAGATTATCAACAACACCCTGCCAGTCCAGGCCAAATGGCGCTTCTATAATCAGGAGCGCTGGCAAGGAGCGGTGGTCGCTGGAGTTGAGTTCCCAATGCCCTTTTCTACCTTGTTTTTTCGCCCTAATCGCAGCATTGAATATTCCCAACTTGCCGCTAATGGCATCGATACCGATCGAATCTTTGCGCCCAATAACTCGGTGATCTTTGGGGTGGGCTTACCGATTTCTTACCAAGCCAGCGAAAATCTATCTCTGCACCTGAACCCCCGGCTGAGCGTTTTCCCCAGTAAGTTAGCAGTAACCGGCATCACGGGTGACCCCAATGCCATTCGGAATGCCGGGATTGGCTTCGATGGCCAAAATCTGGACTACTATGGCACTGTTGCTGGGGTCGGCGTAGGAGTGAATTATGCTCTTTCGCCCAACGTGCAGGTGTCGGCAGACATTACTCAAATTTTGGTGGGTAAAAACTCGATCGGACCAGCCAGCAATGGCAGTATTTTGACCACTCGTCCGGTATGGAATGCCGGGATTCAGTATTCTCCCAACAGTCGCACGGCTTTGGGACTATATGCGACCAATCGTTTCAACCCCACCAGTGCTTCGCCCAGTAACCTTTTAGCCCAGCCCGGAGGAGACTATGGTTTTGGTTTAAGTGTTAGTTATCTGCCAGACTTTGCTGGTAACTTTACTGGTGACACTCGTACCAGCTATCCCAGTACCAATGCCTTTTGGAGTACGGGGGCAGGTTTTCCTAGTACCACTTTGCCCGGAAATAGCCTTCTTTACCAAGTAGGCGTGGGTAGCCAAGGGCAAGTAAACCCATCGGTGCGGGTGGGCTTAACCGACGACTTTGAAGTGGCCGTCACTCACAACAACACCAACCGCCGGGAGATGCCGATCGAGACTAGCTTAGTAGGCCGCTGGGGTTTATTGCCCGATCGCGGACAACCTGGTTTTTCGGGAGCCTTAGATCTAGGACTAACCAGAATTGATGGTAAGGATCTGCAACTGGGTTATAGCCTTTACCTCGATACCCCGATCGCTTATCGTTTGCCCGGAAACAGCCTGACTCTCAATGCTACGCCTAAGCTAGTCATCCCCGCTCAGTTCCAAGGGGTACCCAAAATATTGGCTTTGGCTTTGGGAGCGACTTGGCAAGTAACTGATAATACCCAAGTATTTGGCGGCATCACGCCCAGTTTAATTGGTGCCAACCAATTAGTGGCTGGTAATACCCTGGCCATGAGTGGCAATACACCGGTTTACAACCTGGGGGTGAGGCAGTTGTTCCCCACCGGGAACTCTACCTACGGTGTGGAACTCTATTACACCAATGGTGCTGGCAGCAGTGGCTATCAAGCTGTGAGTGCTTTACCTAATGGAGACAGCCAGTTTGGTGTACGCTTTAGTTTGCTGAATGGTACTCCCACTCGCTGAGTTTTGAAGTTTTGACAGAAAATAATGCGTCGAGGAATTAGATCTTGTTGGTGTTTGGCTTTAGCTACTGTGATGGTGTTGGTTTTAGCTGCCAACACCGAACTTCGGGCTAATACTCCCCCACCCAAAACCATCCCGGAGTCGATCGAGCGGTATTTAGATCATGCTATTCAACAGTGGAAAATTCCTGGCTTAGCAGTGGCGATCGTGAAAAACGATCAAATTTTTTATGCTCAGGGCTTTGGTCAATCTGATAATCAGCATTCTATTACTCCCCAGACACCTTTTATTATTGGTTCTCTGAGTAAGTCTTTGACTGCTACCGCCGTAATGCAAATGGTCGAAGCTGGCAAAATAGACCTAGAGGCACCAGTAAAAAAATATCTACCTTGGTTTCGCCTCGATTCAGCACAGAGCGATCGGATTACAATTAGCAATTTACTGCATCATACCAGTGGTTTATCAATTCAGACTGATATTGATTACCTTGATTTAAACACTCCAGCTAACGGTCATTCTTTAGAAAACTATGTACGGCGGCTGGCTCAAGCCAAGCCTGCCAAGCCAGCCGGGATCGAATTTAGTTATGCCAATGCTAACTATGCAATTTTGGGGATGGTTGTGCAGCAGGTGGCTGAAATACCCTATGAAAAATATATTGAAGCTCATATTTTTCAACCGTTAGAAATGCACCATAGCTTTACTTCTCAATACCAAGCATTGGAGTCGTCGCCACCCTTGGCCACCGGGTACCGCTTTTGGTTGGATCGACCAGTGGCTACTGAAGTACCCTTCGATCGACAAAACCTACCAGCGGGTTACTTGATTTCTAGTGCCCATGATATTGCTAATTATTTGATCATGCATCTGAATCAAGGTCGCTTTCAAGGCAAGATGCTAATTTCACCAGCATCTTGGAAAAAGCTGCATGAACCAGCCGTATTGGCTTGGGGCAGTTCTACTTATGCTATGGGCTGGGTGCATGACCAGGTAAATAATGATCTCACCATCCAGTATCACGGTGGTGAGTTGGTGAATTTTTCGGGCAGCGCGACCTTAATTCCCTCTCAGGGCTGGGGCATTGTAATTTTGACCAATGTTTTTCCTGGTTTGATCGCAGACCCTATTCGCAAACTATATTTGGGAATTGTGAATATTTTGCAAGGTGTTAATCCATCACAGTCTCAGAATAATATTTGGAATAGTTTATTGGTATTTGGCTTACCAGTGGTTTTGCTTGGCCAAATTGGTTTCTTGGTGCGATCGCTATGCCGCAAAATCCAGCAGCAGATGATTACTCAGCGCCGATTTTGGTATCTGCGGATTTGGTTTCCCATCGTAATTCACAGCTCAATCAGCTTGGGCTTTTTGGTGGTATTACCCCTACTGAGCAAAGTGCCTTTTTCGGTAATGCTGCTGGCTCAGCCCGATGTTACTATTGCTGCCCTGAGTTGCAGTGGCGTAGCAATTTGTAGTTTGTTGCGCACCATATTTTTAGCCAACTGGGCGATCGGCCAGTTGGCTAAACATGCTAAGACTCTGCTTCCCCGGTAACCGATAAACCCCGCACCCAAATTTGGGGACAAATACCGCCGGGAGTCGTTTCTGGAGTCGGTTCTACATAGATAATATCCTGCAACAAAGTGAGGAAGTCGCCAGCAACGGTAGCCGCATCCACGCTGACTTTTTCACCTTTATTGACTAACCAGCCATCGAAAGGCAACGAAAAAGATCCTTGCAAAGACTGAACTCCAGCGTGTAGTGCCTGCAAATCGTCAATTAAGATGACATTTTCGGCATTGTCAAGGCTATAGGTTTGGGTGACCGGCTCACTACTGGTATACACATGATAAAAATGTGGTGACACCGTAACTTTAGAACCCATGTTGGCATGGCCAGTTAATTCGGCTTGTAAGCGTTTGGCGGTGCCAGCGCTGTGAATAAAGCTGCTGATTACTCCTCGATCGAGCAAGGTTACTTTGCGAGTAGGTGTGCCCTCGCCATCAAAGGTTTCACTGCCAACGCGGTGGGGGTGCAGAGCATCATCGGCGATCGACAGCAGCGGTGAAGCAATGGTTTTACCGATCGAATCTGGCTGAGAAAGGCTCTGTTTGTCTAAAATACTCTGGGCATTAAAAATATTAGAAAAAGCCCCTAGTAAGCTCAGAAACGCTTCACCAGAAAAGACCACGGTATATTTACCAGTGGGAATCGATCGATAGTTGAGGTGGCTGATGGTTTTGGCAGCAGCTTCAGCAACGCACTTGTCGGCATTGAGCTGGTCGAAGCTAGTACTCATTTCGTAAGCTCCAGCGCTACGGGGCTTTTTGTCGGGCTGTTCAGTTTTGGTATAGAGATACAAAGAAGTAAAGGCGCGGGTTTCGTGGCGCTGTGCTCCTTGGCTATTTAGGTAAAAATGCTCAACTTGGCGTTGGCTGAGTCCGTTGTAAGGAACACTTTCGATCGCTTCATGGGCTGCCAATAGTTTGGCTTCGGCAGTTACCAGGCTAGCTACTAAGTCTGGAACTGTTACTGGGGGGGCAATTGGCACTGCAATGGTTGAAATGATTGCGGTGGCGGCGGGGCTAAAGTCCGGAGCATGTTCAGTGATACCAAAAAAGCTGGCTTCGTAGGCGGTTTTGAGGGCTAACTCTAGGCCACTGGGGTCAAGGTCGGTAGTGCTAGTGGTGCCCACGGTGTTTTCTGGGTTCCAAACTCTTACAGTGACTCCCGATCGGTTAGAGGCTTTGACTTGTTTGGTAACACCTCGATCGACCTGTACGCTGGTTTCATCTACAGTAGAGCCGTAAATATCAAATTTACTGATGCCGAGCTTGGTGGCAATGGTCTGAGCAGTACTGGAAAGATCGGCGATATCTAGCATGAGAAAAGGTAAAGATGAGAGGCTTAGTAGCTATTGTGCCACAAGAATTTTTGCACATCTTTAATTGATCCCCAAAAATCTCCAGATTGGAGAAGCTTTTTCTGATGGCTACACTGTAATTGAGAGCGATCGAGTGGAATCTGAAGCAAAAACTATCCAGAGGCATAAGCACCTAAATCTCTGATAGACCTCGGATGCGTTCGATCGCCCACCGGGGACAACCACGCTGGATTTCGGTGGTTTTGGTGGTGATGATTTGATCTTGGCCATTTCTGAGGGTTTCAGTGATCACCACTTTTTCGCCATTTTTCACATAGTCTAAAAGCCGTTTGAGAGCCTTGACCTTTACAGCAGCCAGCAATTCGGTCATAGCTTGGTTTTCTTGGTTTAGTTCGGTGTTGCTGTTGGCGGCCATTACGGGGTTTTGGTTGGTTGGGGTGGAAGTTTCTAGAGCGGCAACTAGGTCTTGGATGGGATCTACTTCGGTGTAGATGGTCTCGTTAGCATCTAGTTCAATTTTAGTGCCCTGGGAACCTTTGCCTGGGGGCTGTTGAGGCTTAATCTTGGTTTTGCTGGGGGTTTCGGTAGTCTTGTCTTTCAACTGCTCAATCCACACCACATACTCATCACTACTGACCGTCACTTCTCCCACCAGGGTGCGGAGTTGCATAGTGCGCTGATCAATTTTTAATTCTTGAATTGGGTACCAACTCCCACCCTGAAACACCAATAAGCCACGGGACTGCACCCCAGAAGAACGGGCATAACGCTCTAGCCAAGACCGTCCCATAATGTGGGCGGCTTGATATTGCAGCTCATAGCCTTCAGGGGTTTGATATTTGCTGTACTCCACAAAATCGGGATGACGAGACTTGCGGGCAGCCAAAAAATCATTCCGCTCTAAGGTGGCACAAAGGATGGTCATATAGCCTTCCACCTGATTGTTCAGCAAGACTTTTTGCTGCCATTCGTTGACTTGCTTGCTGACGGCTACCAAGCCCCCCCGCCGATCGAGCAGTTTCATGGCGTTGTCGGAATACTCCACTTGCAGACGAACAGCGGCGTTCGCGAAGCGTCCACTCTGTGGAATCGATCTTTTTTTGCCCCGGACAAAGTTATCGATTAGTTCGATATCGGCAGCAGAAAGCTCAGATGGCATGTTATTGAAGTGATCTGGGGCGATGGAGTTGGTCATGGTTTTTGGCTCTCGGCTGTATGTCTATGATATCTATCCACCGATTGGAGTGGCCACAGCAAATTGGCCGAAAAGGCTCTGGGACTAAATTTCAGGTTATGCCAAGTTGCAATAGCTCTGCTGTATTTGCAATGATCGCCGTCACTGACTATTTATTTTCTGAAGTCTGGTATGGAAGTTCGTTGGAGCAATCTCTGTTGTCCATACTTGCCAACGAGTTATAAAATACTTAAATTAAAGAGAGTTAAGAAACGTAAATCACAAGACGGGACTCCTCATAATTCTTTTATCGGGATTTCGCCTGCACAGGAATCATCATACAAATTCTGGAGTTTCTAGATGACTATTGCATTAGACAGAGGCCAGGAGCGGGGACGGTTTGATGTCCTTGACGACTGGCTCAAAAAAGACCGCTTCGTATTCGTCGGCTGGTCTGGCATTCTGCTGTTCCCTACTGCCTTTTTGGCATTAGGCGGCTGGATGACCGGTACTACTTTTGTTACCTCTTGGTACACTCACGGCTTGGCTTCTAGCTACCTCGAAGGTGCTAACTTCCTGACTGTGGCTGTCTCTACTCCCCCCAACAGCTTGGGTCACTCCTTGTTATTCCTATGGGGTCCTGAAGCTCAAGGCGACTTTACCCGCTGGTGTCAGTTGGGTGGCCTTTGGGCATTTGTGGCTCTCCATGGTGCTTTCGGCTTAATTGGCTTCATGCTGCGCCAGTTTGAAATCGCTCGCTTGGTGGGTATTCGTCCTTACAACGCTCTGGCTTTTTCTGGCCCGATCGCGGTATTTGTCAGCGTTTTCTTGCTGTACCCCTTGGGTCAATCGGGTTGGTTCTTCGCG
>JANNEH010000081.1:0-6593 GCA_031378405.1 Synechococcales cyanobacterium OTE_75_metabat_409 | reverse complement strand
GGCTAGACCAAAATATCAAACGTCCTTTACCATCCAGAATTTTATGCAGGGTTCGATCGATAACAAAAACCAATCCATCCAAATCTCTGGCACTGCTAAGTCCATAGAGGTTGCCCATGGCCACGAAGAACATCCCGATCTGCGGATCTTTGGTCTGTTCATGTTTCTGATTGCTGAGAGTGCCCTATTTATTGGGCTATTCGTAGCTTATTTAACTTTCCGGGCAGTGGCTCCAGTCTGGCCACCAGAGGGGACTCCGAAGTTAGAGTTACTGTTGCCAGGAATTAACACGGTGATTTTGATTTCGAGTAGTTTGGTGATTCACCAAGCTGATGCTTCAATCAAAAAAAATGATGTAGCCGGATTGCGCAAGTGGTTTAGTATTACGGCGCTCATGGGTGTGGTGTTTCTCTGTGGACAGGTCTATGAGTACATGCACTTGGAGTTTGGACTACGGACAAATTTGTTTGCTAGTACTTTCTATGTGTTAACTGGCTTTCACGGTCTGCACGTAATGGTGGGTGTGATGTTGATGTTGGCGGTGCTCTGGCGATCGATTAAAAGCGCTGATCACTACAGTAGCAGTAGTCACTTTGGGGTCGAAGCCGCCGAAATCTATTGGCACTTCGTTGATGTCATCTGGATTATTCTGTTTATCTTGTTGTACTTGCTTTAATTTGCGGTGAGTTCGAACGATACCAGGGGCTTCATACAACATTTTGTATAAAGCCTCTTTCTTCTGTCAATCCTCTATAGCAGTCCGAAATTAGATCCCGAATTAGCTTGTTACTGTGTAAGGCTTTGAGGCCATTTTGATCCGCCAACTCATTTAGGATTGCTATACAGACCAAAACTGCCAAGAGCATCTTTGTAAGAGACTTCAAACGATTTAAGGATATTTCTTTGCAGATGTTTTGACATAAATTTCTTTTCTTCTACACTAAATAGACAAAGATCATGTTGTACATAGCCCTCAGTAGTTAATTGAACAATATAATTAGCCCCGCTCCAAAAAATACACCCATGAAACTTACTTCCAATAAGTTCTTGAAGTGTTGGTAATTTTGGTTTGCCAAAATTCTCTTGAATGATCAAATTTTCCCCTCTTCTGTTTCTTAGCGGCTCCATTATTTTATCCTCAAAAAATAAGGGTAGAACCTGAGAATAAAGAAAATGACCTTTTCTGAACTCCATTTTCCTAGGTCTAAAAATACCACTATTATCATAGACAATTGTACGATCAGCTTCTTCTATAATTCTGGGTAAAAAGGACATCGATCTTGCATAACGGCTTACAATCTTTTCAGGATCAACATCGTGCCCACCAGATTGAAATCTTTTTGCAACTCTTTCTACATTAATAGCTGAATTATTCGTAGTAACAAAAATAACAATTATTTCATAATTTACTTGATGACAAGCCTGTATATCTAAGAATGTGCTGGGATGAGAAAAAACTGTTTCAAAAGCAAAAGAAGTTTTTTGATTCCTGAAAAGCTGTCGTCGATTACGAGCCTCTTCAAAGGCTTTCCTCTCACGCTCACTTTGAGTAGTAACAGCAGGAAGTTCGATCAATAGCTCACGAGCAATGTCGTCAGCATTAATATACTTATCAAGAGGAATGCCAAATGCTGAAAGGTTTTCCGGCGTGGTAAATGTGCTTTTCCCTGATCCATTTGGCCCTGCAAACAGTAATAATCTTAATTTAGATGTCATAAATTATTGTCTAAAGAGGGAGTGTTTATCAGAGAGTTTGTATCCCCTTGAGCATGATTAACTGTATCTAAATTAAGATATCTAATCAACTCTTCCGAACCATCAGGATTATGTTCGATAAGCTTATTTTCTAAACTGTAAACATAACCAATATTTTTATTGAGAAGGTTTTGTTGAGCATTCTTGATAGCCAGAGCAATATTATCATCAAGAAAGTCAAACTTTTCATAGTCAAGATCTACTCTATTACTGATCAGCTCAATTGTTTTGCCATCTTCAATATCGGAATTGTTACCATTAAGGACAGGAGCAATTACAAGCCCCAGATCTTTTGCTGCAGAAATAATATTACCTTGAAGACTAACGTGGTTTAATTGTAAATCCTGAATTTTTAATAATGCTCCCTCTGCTCTTTCATATAAAACTAAAGTCGGCATTCCATTATAAGCACTTTGATAAATTATTCCATCAATTCTAGAATAAATATTCTCATTTTCGTAGAAATAACGACTCCATTCCTGAGATAATGCTCTATCAGGAGTTGCGGAAAGAGCCGCAACTGATCCTGCCCTTAAAGCGCCACTACCTCTCAAATCTAATAATAATAATTGACGATTTATTTTTATCCAACAAATGCTAAGTGTATTTAAGTCATTTTCTGAAATTATTCCAACATCTCCAAAAATCTCAAGTAAACAGCTATTAAAAGCATCCTGTTCTGATTCCATTAAAGGTATAGCATACTGCGTACCACGCCGTGAAACATTATCATGATGATCAAAACGACCACGAGGACCTGAATACTGAAAAAATATTGGGTCATATTGTTTTTTATGTATCCTGAGAACAGTAGAATCTGGTTCCAAGATAAAAAAATCTGGATTTACATCAGTTCCATACTTATCAAGGGGGGAGTTAATTTTAACCAAGGAACACCTCTAGCTTCATACATTTCAACTGCGATTTCTACTTAGTTGTAACTAGACAATATTAACCATTTTAAGTAATAATTCATGCCATATCATAACATATAAGTTCATCTTGTAGCCACCAGCCACTGTTAAATCAAGCATCCCATTTCCTTAAATTGTTTCGCTCAATGTGCCGCCAACCGCATAAACGACATCAAACCCAATTCTTTCCCCCCAAAGAGCTGCATCTGGGTGTTTTGCTTGCAGACTGCGACTAGGAATCAGCAGGTCTTCACCCACCGCATACTCACCAGTTTCAATATCAATCGATACAATCTTACCAATATTCTCAGCAGTCTCTACTTGGGCGCGAATGATTTTCGCACAGAGTTCTTTCCCTCACCGAGCAACTTCTTCCGGGCTAAATCTAGAATGAGACATACAGAGTCTGAATAATTTTGCTATTTCTATTTTAGCCTTTAGAGCAAAGATTCATCTCGATCGATTACGGTGTAAGCGCAGCTAACACATATGGTAGATTACAAAGAAGAAAAGCAGTTCAAAGTCATGACCACGCCCCTCGATACCCCCTGGAAGCAAATCCTAGAATCCTATTTTCCTCAATTCATGGAATTCTTCTTCCCCGCAGCCTACAGCCAGAGCGATTGGAACCAAGGCTTTGAATTCTTAGATGCAGAGCTGCAACAGATCACCCTAGAGGCCGACACCGGCAAAAGAATCGTTGATAAATTAGTAAAAGTGTATTTAAAAGATGGCAAAGAGCAGTGGATTGCTGCTCACATCGAAATTCAGAACCAAAAGGAAGACGAATTCAGTGAGCGAGTCTTCATTTACTTCGCCCGATTGCGAGACAAATTTCGGCGAAGAGTGGCCAGTTTTGCCGTGCTAGGAGACACCGACAAAAACTGGCGACCCCAAACATTTGGGGAGGAAACTCTAGGCTGTGGAGTGCAGTTTTACTTTCCCATCGTGAAGCTGGTAGACTGGAAAAAGCGCACAACAAATCATCGACTTATTCCGGTTTATAGACTGGGTACTAACGCTGCCACCCGAACTAGCAAAAGCTTTCAGAAACGATTTGATAGCCTACGAAGGAGAAAAAAACATGCCTTATATTACGAGTATTGAAAAAGATGGTGAAGCCAGGGGTGAGACTAAATTGGTTGTTCGACAACTGAATCGTCAGTTTGGTCTGGTTTCTGAAGAAACTGTGGCAAAAATTGAAGCGCTGCCGATCGAACAATTAGAACAACTCGGCGAAGACCTTTTGGATTTCAACAGTAGTCAAGATTTAGTCAACTGGCTAATGAATTCGGCAAAAATGCTGGTGTATTGACCGCGCCGTTATGCCATTAAGTAAGTGAAAAATAATTTTCCCCTCATGCCTGTTGTCGGTAGTCGTCTCTTTTGCTATCCTGAGAAGGTTGTCTAAAAATTCGCACATCTGAGAATTCGGGTGTTTCCAAATTACGGAAATGCACTCAGATGGAGGATAAACCCGAAAGGAATAAAAATAATGGCTGTCGTATCTCTCGCGCAAATGATGGAGTCTGGCGTTCACTTTGGGCACCAGACTCGCCGGTGGAACCCCAAAATGGCTCCCTACATCTTTACTGCCCGCAATGGCGTGCATATCATTGACCTGGTGCAAACTGCCCAGCTCATGGAAGATGCTTATGATTACATGCGGATTGCTTCCGAACAAGGCAAACGCTTTTTGTTTGTAGGTACCAAGCGCCAAGCTGCGGGCATTATTGCCCAAGAAGCCACTCGCTGTGGTGCATCTTTCATCAACCAACGGTGGTTGGGTGGAATGCTAACTAACTGGACGACTATCAAAGGTCGAGTCGATCGACTAAAAGACCTAGAACGCCGGGAAGCTAGCGGGGCTTTGGATATGTTACCCAAGAAAGAAGCCTCGGTCTTGCGCCGGGAAATGTACAAACTACAGAAGTACCTCGGTGGCATCAAAAACATGCGCAAGGTACCTGATGTAGTAATTGTGGTAGACCAACGGCGGGAATATAACGCCATGTTGGAATGCCAGAAACTGAACATCCCGATCGTTTCCTTGCTAGATACCAACTGCGACCCCGACATCGTGGATGTGCCAATTCCGGCTAACGATGATGCAATTCGATCGGTTAAATTAATCTTAGGCAAGCTAGCCGACGCGATCTATGAAGGTCGTCATGGTCAGCTCGACACCGAAGACGAGTATGCCGACTACGCTGAAGAAGACTTCACCGATGAAGAAGTCCCTAGCGAAGAAGAAGTCCCAGCCCAAGTATAAGCAAACCTTAGTTTGCCATCCATATCTACAACTAACTAACCATGGCTGAAATTACTGCAAAAATGGTCCAAGAGCTGCGTAAGCAGACTGGCGCAGGCATGATGGACTGCAAAAAAGCCCTCGGTGAAACTGAAGGCGACCTAATCAAAGCATCGGAGTGGCTGCGCCAAAAGGGTATGGTCGCTGCCGGTAAAAAAAGCGATCGAGTCACAGCAGAAGGCTTGGTAGATAACTTCATCCAACCCGACGGTCAATCGGGCGTATTGGTAGAGGTAAACTGTCAGACCGATTTTGTTGCTCGCAATGATGCTTTCAAAGTCTTGGTGCAGCACCTAGCTGCCCAAGCAATTACCGCCGAAACTGTCGAAGAGCTAATGGCGCAATCCTATGCTCAAGACCCCAGCATCAAAGTTGCGGAAGCAATGGTTCGATCGATCGCCACGATCGGTGAAAACCTCAATGTCCGTCGCCTTGCCAACTACAAACTAGCTGCTGGAAATGTAGGAGTTGTAGACTGCTACATCCACACTGGTGGCCGCGTAGGTGTCTTGCTAGAACTTGGTACCGATACAGCCGCAACGGCTGGTAACAGCGAATTCAAAAACTTAGCGCGCAATCTGGCAATGCAGATTGCTGCTTGCCCCAACGTCGAGTACATCGATGTCTCCGAAATCCCTGGCGAAATTGCCACCAAGGAAAAAGAGATCGAGATGGGTCGCGATGACATCGCTAACAAACCCGATGCCATGAAAGAGAAGATCGTTCAAGGTCGGATCGATAAGCGCCTGAAAGAAATGACTCTGGTTGACCAGCCTTACATTAAAGACCAAAGTCTGACTGTCACTGAGTTAATGACCCAAAGTGCTAAACAATTAGGTGGCACGATTACGGTGCGTCGCTTTACCCGTTTCATTCTGGGTGAAGGCATCGAAAAACAAGAGTCTAACTTCGCTGAAGAAGTAGCGGCTCAAATGGGTCAGCTTTAATCGTTGAATAATTGGCAGGCTATCCAGCCTGCCTTTTTTTATGGTGCTGGTGGGCTTCTCTCAGCCCACCATCTCAAAGCTCCAGAGAATTCTTGTCGGCAACTACCCAAAAAGACTAAAATAAGGGCTGTCCGTAGCCCAGGATTTATCATGCTCGTTCTTGTTGCTCTTTTGTATCTAGTGATTGGTGGAGGCTACTTGGTAGTCATCCCTGCTGCTATCTACTTTTACTTTCAAAAAAGGTTCTATGTGGTCAGCTCTTTAGAGCGGGGCTTCATGTATTTTTTGATGTTCTTCTTTTTTCCTGGAATGCTATTGTTAGCACCATTCCTCAACTTTCGTCCCCAGCGTCGCCAAATTACCTAAAGAGCCAAAAATATGCGCCGAATTGATGCTCTATTAATCACGTTGGTGGTATTTGTTGGGGGTGGCTTAAGCTATGTCATTTTGCAGGCGGTGGGTCTGGATAGCATCAATGCGGGTATCTGGAGCCAGGTGGCTTTGATTTTGGTGGTCTTGGGCTGGTCAGCCACCTATATATTTCGGGTCTCTAACCGTAATATGACCTACGATCAACAGCGGGCAGACTATGAAAATGCAGTATTGCAGCAGCGCTTAGATGCGATGACTCCGGAAGAAATTGCTAAACTCCAAGCTGAAATTGAA
>JANNEH010000066.1:0-45912 GCA_031378405.1 Synechococcales cyanobacterium OTE_75_metabat_409 | reverse complement strand
TCCTGCACAGATAATTAAGCGAGGGTTAGTATCCCCACTTAATTATCTGTATGTAACCCTAAGCTTTCAATAACTACACATTCAATACCCAACTTGATCGAGTAGCTGTATTAAAAAAGGAAGAGGGCACAATTTCCAGATTGACTCCGAGTGATTTAAAAGCAGCGCGAATTGCGGTGGCATGAGCTGCTTCGTTGGTACCAATACTGGCTCCAGCAGTAATTAGGGCTGGGGTTTTGAGCTTGGCGGCTTCAAAGGTGTAAGCGATCGCCGCATCTACCTCCAAAGCCAAAGCTAACTTAGCAATATTGACATCACTATCTAAAGCCCCTTCACCTTTTTTGAGATAGCTGGAGAGGTCATAACTTTTTTCGGCAGACACTGGTCTACCACCCAAACTGCGAATAGCTTGAGCTAAGGTATCTCGATGAGCTTGGTGATCTCGTAAATTGTTACTAGCGACGGCTAAAACAGCTTGGCCCACATCACTACTAGAAAGTTTACCTGCCGCAAATTGATATGCCCAAATTGCTTGGTGCTCGTAGTAGAGTCCGTTATTCAAAACTTTTATATCATTGTTTTTATCAGCATTCTTGTTGCCAGTCATGGCGCTTACTTGGTCAACTGACAAAGCTAATCCAATGCCAGCAGCAGCACCAGCCGTTAATAGACCACGACGTGATACGGTGTTTTTTAGAGGTTCTAGCATGATAATTTTCCTAGAGGTGTTAGTTGTTGAGGATTTTGAGCCACCTTTGTATTGATATACGCTCGTCAATTCGGGTTGGATCTGTTGTCTGATCTAAAATGTCCGAAAGCTTACGATTGCCGAAATCTCGATAAAGGCTTAATTTGTAAATAGTCCGTTAGCCTCGATCGATCCCACCATGCCCTTATTCTTTGCCCTCATTCCCCTCCTGTTGACGATGATCGGATTTGCTCTGATTATTGGTAGTGTCGTTCCAGCACCCAATATGTCTCTGCTACCGTTGAGTGTTGGTGCGCCAGAAATCAGTGTCTGGCTGTTGGGATTTTGCTCGATCGGCTTAGTCAGTTATGGCGTTTTTTCTTCAGCGGCTCTTCCCAAAGCAATCACCTGGATAGGAATTGGCATCAGCGGACTCAGTATTGTACTGAGTGCCAGCCCCCTGATTCAGCTATCTGGCACGATCGAGCGAGCTAACACAGCAATGAATCAAGCCTTTGGTCATAATTATTTAGCCCAGCTCGATCCACAAGTGCGTTCAAGCTTTCGGAATCAGCCTTTCACAATTGCGGAAGCTCTCCGAGGGATCAAAATAGCTAAAGACCCCATTCGTGTCCAGCGGCAGATTGAATTCGCTGCTCCCGCCGGTGTCCCTTTGCGGCTAAATTTATACCAGCCTCCTACTCCCGGCAAATATCCAGCGGTGATTCAGATTTATGGTGGTGCTTGGCGCACTGGTCATGCCGATAACAATGAAAAATTTAGTCGTTATTTGGCCAGTCGCGGCTATGTAGTGGTGTCGATCGATTACCGACATGCCCCTCAGTATCGTTTTCCAGCCCAACTTTTGGATGTCCAGACTGCCATAAACTATGTGCAACAGCAGGCCAAAAATTGGGACATAGATCCAGAAAAACTGGCCATAATTGGTCGATCGGCTGGGGGGCATTTGGCCACTTTGGCGGCTTATCAAGCCGATGCTCCAGCAATTAAGGCAGTGGTCAGCTATTATTCACCGGTAGATTTAACTGCCGGATACTCTGATCCCCCGATTCCAGACCCGATCGATTCGCGCCAAGTAATGCGTGATTTTTTGGGTGGTACGCCTGCTGAGTTGCCGGAGTTGTATCGGCAAGCTTCCCCTGGTCAATTAGTCCATCGGCAGCTACCACCAACGCTGTTGATTTATGGTGGCCAAGATCATTTGGTGGAGTCGCGGTTTGGCCAAAAACTAGCCAAAAATCTCCAATCTTTTGGCACTACAACAATATACATTGAAATCCCTTGGGCAAACCATGCTTTTGATGAGATTTTCAATGGCCCGAGCAATCAGCTAGCCCTCTATTATACAGAGAGATTTTTGGCTCGATCATTGTCTTAGGCTTGATCATTGTCTTAAAGGAGCAGATATATCCTGGGGTACATCTACTTTTTCAATTCGATCCCGGATGTCGTTTAGATCAATATATCGATCGGTTACATTCCTCAGTTCTCTGGCGATCATCCCTTCGGTAGAAACCACCGTGATATGAGTATTTTTAGAACGCAATAGCTCGATCGCCCGCTCAAAATCACCATCACCGCTGAATAAAATCACTCGATTATATTGTTCAACAGTGTTGAACATATCTACTACTATTTCAATGTCTAGGTTAGCTTTCTGGGAATAGCGCCCCGAATTATCGTCATAGTACTCTTTTAATATTTTAGTCCGGACTGTATAGCCCAAACCAATTAAGGCATCCCGAAACCCCCGTTGATCTTGGGGATCTTTGAGACCGGTATACCAAAAGGCATTGACTAAATTTACATCCGGATCATTGGTAAAGTGCTCCAGCACGCGCTTGGGATCGAAGAACCACCCATTTTTCTGCTGAGCATAAAACATATTATTTCCATCCACAAAAATGGACAGATGCTTGACAATCGTTAGCATATTGAATTGGTATTATTGTTTTGACGGGCAGTGAATATAAGCTATTTCTAAAAGTAATTTAGAGCCGTAAAACCATCACTTGGTCACAAAATCTTGCAACCAAAACCAGATAGATTTGCCAATATGGCAATTAAGACTCTGTGAAAGAGCTTTTCGATCTATTAAGGAATAAGTAAATAATTCGGAAAGAATTCAGCTTTAAATCATCAGGATTAAAGAATTGGGTGTTAAGTTTAGCTAATGAAGTATATAAGTAAATATAGGTTTAACAGGGTCTAAGGCAGGCTATAGCCATTAATTAGACAGGATTATAGAGAGTTAGGCGGTTCTGTAGCCTCGATCGACAGAAAAAATATGCATGTGAATATAAGTAATAGTAATTAGAATATTAATCCTAATATTAGCAAAAATCGGCGCGTCGATCGCAAAAAGTTCAAAGGTATGAGCAACAATCACTCCAGCCTCCCATACAGCCCCTCAATACAGCCATGCTTTATATGTCGATAGACAGGGGAACAGCATTTACCCGATAAAATTTGTAATCAAATATACGGATCATACTGATTTCAGCTCAAATCTCACCTGCTACAATTAGAATGTTTTGCCGTCGGTCTTAATCTATGTACACAGTCTCTCTGGTATTGCTAGAAATACTGGTAGTCATCGGGTTCTCCCGCATCGTAGGACTGTTGTTTCGTGCCATCAAACAGCCCTTAGTGATCGGCGAAATTGTTGCTGGCATTATGCTTGGTCCTTCTTTCTTTGGCCAGATTTTCCCGGTTACTCAGGGTCGGCTCTTTCCGACAGAAACTGCCTCAATCTTAGAAGTCCTCTCCCAGATCGGCTTGATTTTTTTCATGTTTCTGATCGGACTAGAACTTGATCCCAAGTATCTGAAAGGGAAAGTGCGGGTGGCTTTTTTCACCTCGATCGCCGGGATCGTCCTGCCCTTCTTGCTGGCAGGTGGTTTAGCGCTGTGGCTATACCCGCTCGGCCAAGGCACTGGCACTTCGCTCCTAGCCTTCAGTCTCTTTTTCGGCTCGGCTCTTTCTATTACGGCCTTCCCGGTCTTAGCCAGAATAATTAGCGAAAGCAACCTGCAAAACACCCCGATCGGTTCTCTGGCTCTTACCTGTGCTGCGGTAGATGACGTAGCGGCCTGGTGTTTACTGGCTCTAGCGATCGCCGTAGCCAGAACCAACAGCATTGTCGCTGCCTTACCGAATATTGCTTACTCATTGATCTACATTGTCTTCCTGCTCACCGCTGGCCGCTGGTTGCTACAGGGAATGTCAGCATACTACAGTCGATCGAACAAAGTTAATCAAATTCTCTTGGCCACGGTTTACATGTTGGTGGTGGCATCGGCACTAATCGCTGAAGCAATTGGCATTCATTTCATCTTTGGCGCATTTTTAATCGGTGCTGCCATGCCCAAAAATGAAGGGATGGTGCGGGAAATTGCCCAAAAAACCGAAGATTTCGTATTGATTTTCTTGCTGCCGGTGTTTTTCGTCTATAGCGGCCTAAAAACCAAGATTGGTTTGATTGATAGCCCTTACCTTTGGTTGGTCTGCGGGATCATTTTAGCCGTGGCAATTATTGGTAAGTATGTGGGCATTTACTTCACAGCCCAATTCTTCGGCTTACCCAAGCGAGAGGCTTCGGTACTAGGTTGGCTGATGAATACGCGCGGACTTACGGAGCTAATTGTCTTAAATATTGGTCTGAAGCTAGGGGTCATTAATGATCTGTTGTTTGCCATGCTGGTGATCATGGCGCTGACCACCACCTTTATGACTTCGCCTCTGGTGGAATGGACTTATCCCAAAAAGCTGCTGCATCAGCAATCTATGGATGCTGCTGAGGCTCCAGTCATTGAACCAGCGATCGATTATCGAGTACTAGTACCGGTAGCCAATCCCCAAACCCAAAAAAGTCTGATTGAACTAGCTGTGGCAATCGCCCACAACCCGGAAGAGATGTCTACGATACATCCCTTGAGTTTGATTGAGATCGAAGAAGACTATCTATACCAAAGTTCACCAGCAGAAGTAGAAAGATTGTTGGCCAATCGACGCAGTGAACTGGCAGATTTGATTGCCACGATCGATCCCCTTTCGACCAAAAATAAAATTCAGCCAATTGTCCAAATCGGCTTTGATGTGGCCAAAAAGACCGCCGACCTAGTGTTGCTCGATCGACCAGATTTAATTCTCTTGGGCTGGCATCGATCGGCCTTTAGCCGCGATCGTCTAGGAGGTCGAGTGCGCCAGATTTTAGCCACCGCTCCCACCGATGTGGCAGTGCTAGTAGATGTCAGTAATCCGGAAGAAATCATCAAACGGTCTTATCAGAAAATCTTGGTGCCTTATACTGCCAACACTCACGATGACCTGGCCTTGGAATTAGCGCTGCGTTTGATGTTCAACGATGACCAGCGCTCTTTACATGTTTTGCAACTTTCGCCGCTATCTTTGACCATCAGCGAACTGAGCTACGAAATGAATCAATCGATCGCTGACTTGCCCAGCGACTTGCGGGGGCGCATTCACATGGAAACGATCGCCAGTGAGAGCCTCATGGGAGCAGTAATTACCGAGTCGCGCACTGCCGATCTCACTATCGCTGGAACAAGTCGCAACTGGGGAGTGCAGCGCAACACTTTGGGTCGCTACACCGATGAACTAGCACTGCATTGCAATTCACCCTTGCTAATTACTCGCCGTTACAGTCAACTAACTTCTCACTTGAGCTTTTTACCTCGAAAAGCAATGGCCTAGGCAATTTGGCCGATCCAATATCTCAAGCGCGATCCCCGCCCTCTTCCCATCCTGAAAAATAAGGTGTAATATCGATTGAATATATAAAAAATTATTAAGAATACATCATGCAGCAACCAGTAGAGGAAAAGAACTTTACCGAAATGGTTTTGCAAGGCTCCCACCTCCGGCCAGTATTGGTCAATTTTGGTGCCCCTTGGTGCGGACTATGTCGGATCTTACAGCCCCTGATCAACCGAGCGATCCCCACTTGGCAGGATCAAATTGAAGTTTTGCATATCAACGCCGATGATAATTTGCGGTTGACTAGCACTTATCGGATTAAAGCTTTGCCAACCCTCTTGGTATTTTCGGAAGGCAAAGTGGTGCAACGATTTGATCAATTCCGCAATCGGGATGACCTCCAGCGCAGCTTAGATAGAATTATTATGCCCAACAGCCGCATCTCTGCTTGAATATTCTCTGCCTAAAGATTTGCAAATAAAGTACTTAATCTGCCCCCACTGACCGGGAGCTTGATTATGATAGGGTGAATGCGATGCCAAGTATCCACTGAATTTTCACAATCGAGCCGATGGAAGCACTCTACACTTACGCCTGGCTAATTCCAGTGCTGCCGCTCTTAGGAGCCATGCTGGTCGGTCTGGGACTGATCTCTTTCAATAAATTTACCAACAATCTGCGCCAGCTCAATGCTGTGGTGATCATCTCTGCGATCGGTGCAGCAATGGTGATGTCTGGGGCACTGCTCTGGAGTCAAATTCAAGGACACCCGACCTATTTGTACTCGATCGACTGGGCAGCAGCGGGCAGTTTTCATCTCAAGATGGGTTACACCATCGATCATCTCACTGCCCTGATGCTGGTAATTGTCACCTCGGTGGCGCTACTGGTAATGGTTTATACAGATGGTTATATGGCGCACGACAAGAGCTATGTGCGCTTCTATGCCTATCTGAGTTTGTTCAGCTCTTCCATGCTGGGCTTGGTGATTAGCCCGAACTTAGTTCAGGTCTATATTTTCTGGGAATTGGTAGGGATGTGTTCCTACCTCTTGATCGGCTTTTGGTTCGATCGCCCCTCTGCCGCTGATGCCTGTCAAAAAGCCTTTGTTACTAACCGGGTAGGAGACTTTGGTCTGCTCTTAGGGATGCTGGGCTTATATTGGGCGACTGGCACTTTTGAGTTTGGTTTAATGGGTGAAAGATTAGAGCAATTGGTGAGTTCTGGGGCTTTAAGCAGCAGTCTCGCAGTAATCTTCGCCATTTTGGTTTTCATGGGACCAGTGGCCAAGTCAGCTCAAGCACCATTACACGTCTGGCTCCCAGATGCCATGGAAGGCCCTACTCCTATTTCGGCCTTGATTCACGCGGCAACCATGGTAGCTGCGGGAGTGTTCTTAATTGCCCGGATGTATCCGGTGTTTGAACATGTGCCCGCTGCGATGAATGTGATCGCTTGGACAGGCGCAGCCACGGCCTTTATTGGCGCAACCACTGCGATCACCCAAAACGACATTAAGAAAGGCTTGGCTTATTCCACTATGTCCCAGTTGGGCTACATGGTAATGGCCATGGGTGTCGGTGCTTATGGCGCGGGTCTGTTTCATCTAATGACCCACGCTTACTTTAAAGCGATGTTGTTCTTGGGTTCTGGCTCGGTAATTCACGGCATGGAAGATGTAGTGGGTCACGATCCAGCTTTGGCGCAGGACATGCGCTTGATGGGTGGGCTGCGCAAGTATATGCCAGTCACCGCTTTTACTTTTTTAATAGGCACTTTAGCAATCTGTGGCATTCCGCCTTTTGCTGGTTTTTGGTCGAAGGACGAAATCCTCAGTGAAGCTTTTGCTGCAAATCCTCTCCTGTGGTTAGTGGGTTGGTTGACGGCTGGGATGACAGCTTTCTATATGTTTAGAATGTATTTCAGCACTTTTGAAGGCAAGTTTCGGGGTACCGATGAAGTAATTAAAAATCAGTTGCTTGGTCGGGTTAATTTTGGCCCTGGTGCCATGAATGTGGCCGAACTATCTCATGAAGGTCATGGCGATCGGCATGAGGAGCATCATCATGCCAGCGAACCCCATGAATCTCCCTGGACAATGACATTGCCGTTGGTAATGTTAGCAATTCCCTCGGCCTTGATTGGTTTGGTGGGTACACCTTTCCACAACTACTTTGGGGAGTTTATCCATGCTCCGGGTGCCATAGAAGCAGCACATGAGTTCAACATGATGGAATTTTTGGTCATGGGTGGTAGCTCAGTGGGTGTTGGTTTAATCGGGATCACCTTGGCTACAATGATGTATCTGCAAGGTAAGATTTCACCCAAGTCGATCGCGGCTAAAATTCCCACGCTCTATCAGTTTTCTTTAAACAAGTGGTACTTCGATAATGTCTATGACCAAGTCTTTGTGATTGGTCTGCGGCGAATAGCTCGCCAAGTAATGGAAATCGATTACCGAGTGGTAGATGGAGCCGTTAACCTCACTGGTTTGGCGACTCTGTTGGGTGGTGAAGGTCTGAAGTATTTTGAGAATGGTCGCGCTCAGTTTTATGCGTTGATCTTCCTAGGTGCGGTGCTGGGAATGGTTGTGATATTTGGTGTAACTTAGGTATTCGCTGGATTTTACAACAGAACAAAAAAGCCCAGTTAGTCTGGGCTTTTTTGTGGGATGGCGCAGTGGCAAAAACTTTAAAAATCGATCGGATGTGCCCCGCGAAGTTTCACCCACTAGAATACAATTCGCTGAAATAAGAAGATCTTTTTTTAATTTGATCTAAAGTAGACAATTATCGGTGCAACAAGCTACGCTAGAGAGAGTAATGTTATTCTTCTTGCAAAGCGATGATTAGCCCAACTTTGGAACAGCGTGTGGCATGTCTTGAGGCAGAATTGTTTCGAATAAACAATTTGCTTCAATCTACTGTGGAAAAGCAGTCAGGAATTGAGGAGAATTTTTCTGAACCGAACTGGATTGATCACATGGCAGGTTCAATTAGTAATGAAGCGTTGTTCCTAGAAGCATTAGAATATGGCAGACAGCATCGCAAAAATAGTTGATATTTCATGCAATACCTACTTGATACAGATCACATCAGCATTATTCAATGTCGCTCTGGTGAGGCTTATCAGCGGTTGCGTAGCCGAATGGGTCAATATTCTGCTCAAGATTTTGCAGTTTGCGTTGTTAGTTTTCATGAACAGTCACTGGGTGCAAACAAGTTATTCAAAAATCCCGAAGACCAGTAGAAGTTATGTCGGGATACGCACTTTTTAGCGAGATTGTTCAGAGCTTTTCTCTTGCACCTGTTTTGGATATGAGTCAGGCAGCGGCTGAAAGATTTGAGATGTTACGAGCAGAACGGGTTCGGATTGGTACAATGGATTTGCGAATTGCATCTATCTGTCTTGCTGAAAATTTTGTGCTGCTCAGTCGTAATCGTAAGGATTTTGAGCAAGTGCCAGAGCTTTTTCTAGAAGACTGGACTGTATAAATTTATTAGTTTCTCAGCCTCCAATTTGAGACATTGTACGGCTATAACTACTAGTTGAGCTGCCTGATTCCCGTTCCTTATAATTGATCTCAGCTTTGAGAACTAATAAGTTATGGACTTGTTCTTGCAGATCGATAACGCTAACGCCTTGACGCAGCGAAGTCTTTAAATCTAGCTGGCCAGTTTCATTTAACAGGCAAGGCCGCAACCAACCATCTGCCGAAAGGCGCACCCGATTACAGCGATCGCAGAAACATTCTGACATTTGACTGATAAAACCCAAAGTTCCTTTAGCTCCTGGAATTTGAAAGATATCAGCAGGGCCATTGCCTTTGACCTGTGCTGCTTCCAAGCCCCAGCGATCGCGAATTTGCCCCCGAATCATTTCCGAATCAATCCAGCCGCGCTCTAAGAATAACGAGTCATTTCCGATCGGCATAAATTCAATAAATCTAATGTGCCAATTCCGCTCGATCGATAACTCAGCCAATTCCAAAACCTCGCCATCATTAACTCCCGGAATCACCACTACATTTAATTTCAATGGGTCGAAACCCACTTGATGGGCTGTTTGAATCCCTCGCCAAACTTTATCCCAAGTATCTTTGGTGGAACGGCCCGTAATTTTAGCAAAGGTTACTGGGTTTAGAGAATCTAGGCTGATATTGATCCGGCGCAGTCCGGCACTATATAAATCTGCTGCGAGTTCTGCCAGTAACCAGCCGTTGGTGGTCAGGGATAAATCTTGGGTGCTGGGCAGGCTGGCAATTTCGGAGACTAGATCTACAATGTTCGATCGAATCAATGGCTCACCGCCGGTCAAGCGAAAATGCTTAAAGCCTACTGGGGCGAAGACATCCCGTACCAGGGTCAAAATTTCGGCGTTATTCAGTAGCTGGGGGTGAGGCTGATATTGGATTTTTTCACCCACTGGCATACAGTACTGACAACGGAAGTTGCAGCGGTCGGTCAGACTGATGCGGAGATAGTCTACTGGGTTCATTTAACAGCTTGGCAGATATTAATAGCTTGGATTTGCAGAGTCATGGCTGGGTCGTTGCCAGTCTTTAGTGAGAATTCTAACACCAGCAGCTCTTGGTAGGCTGCTGCTAATTGGCGGGCGGAAATTTTTTGGAGGTCTTTGCGTAAAAAATACAGGCGTTTGGGGTTGCCAATATCGGCTTCTTTGGCAATTACTTCATCTTTGACTCCTGTTTCCATCAAGGCTTTCACCCATAGCCAAGTGCGAAACTGTCCCACTAAGGTAGCCACAATTTTGAGGGCTGGTTCGTTGCGTTGCAACAGAGAATTGATCAGGTCTAAGGCTCGATCGACTTCTCCTTGACGCAGGGCTTCGGCTAACTGCAAACTATTTTGGGTGGTGATGGCGACTAGGTTGCCTACCTCTTCTACGGTCAGAGGCTGCTGACGACCAGCGCTGTAAATGCTTAGCTTCTGTAGTTCGCTGTGCAGTTGGCGGGTGTTGTTGCCCACCGAGATAGCCAGGAGTTCGATCGCCTCCCCGGTCAGATTCACTTGTTGGTCTTTGGCTACTTGCCGGACATTTTGTTCAATTTCGGCTCCTTTCCAGGCCGAGACTAGAGCAAATTCTTTGGAGGTGGCGTGTTTTTGGATGAACTTAGTGATTTTCGATCGGCCATCGGGTTTATTGCCACAGGTAATCACTAGCACTGAGGTCTCCGGGACAGCGGGGATGGTGCGTTCTAGCTCGGCCAGCAGGCTGTCGTTGCTCTGGCTAAATATGGAAGTATCTGCCAGCCAGATGAGCCGTTTACCAGCACCGAAGGGTGGAGTCATCGCTTGGTTGAGAGCTTCGATTGCTGCCTCGGCTTTGTCTCCCAATATTTTTTGGTAGTTAAAGCTTGCCCATGCTTCAGTGACAGTCTGTTGCTGTAAGTCTTTCAGGGCTTGGTTGAGTGCAAATTCATCATCACCCCAGTACAGCAGAATTGCCATAGGTCTTGCCTCGAAATTGTTTTAAACCTGTAAATGCAAAAAGAGCAGTCGGGTGACTGCTCTTTTTGTGATATACCCCCAAGGGAATTCGAATCCCTGTTGCCTCAGTGAAAACGAGGTGTCCTAGGCCTCTAGACGATGGGGGCTTGGACGTTTCTGTGTTTGTTTTTTTGCACATCTATGAATATACGACGGACTTTCGATGGTTGTCAAGAAAAAACTTTTTTATTTTTTTGTTTCGATTGATAATATATCCTGAAATCGTCTCTCTGAGTTGGTTCCGGTGATTTGAGGATCTCGATGTGTCAGAATTTTAGTGTCCAGGTAATGTCCGCAAGAGAGAACTGCCTAGGATGTAGCTAAATACTATGCTCGATCGTCCCCTCAGTTCTCTGGTGCGCAGGGGGTTGCACAAGATCCGGTAATCCTAACAATTGTTAAGAAGCGACAGGAGTGCAATTGCACAAACAGTAAAATTCTAGACTCAATGTCTTTAATATTTTTCACTTCATATTCAAAATGTCTGACTCCAACACCGCTCGTACTATCACTCAACGCCCTCGTCGCCTCCGTCGTAATCCCAGTATTCGCAGCATGGTGCAAGAAACCAAGCTGAGCGTAGATGACTTTATCTACCCATTATTTGTGATGGAGGGCGAAAACCACCAAGAAGAAATCACCTCGATGCCGGGTTGTTACCGTCGGACTCTCGATCTGTTGTTGGCTGAGATTGCGGAATGTTATGCCCTGGGCATTAAGGCGATCGCCCTTTTCCCGGTTGTACCCGCAGAGAAAAAAGACGACCAAGGGACTGAAAGCTATAATCCTCAAGGCTTAGCCCAACGTGCTGTAGCTGCGATCAAGAAGGCCACCCCAGAGATCCTGATTATTACCGACGTAGCACTTGACCCCTTTACTACCCATGGTCATGATGGTGTGATGAACGCAGAAGGTGTGATTCTCAATGATGAAACAGTGGCTATTCTGGCTAAAATGGCTGTCAGTCAAGCCGCTGTGGGCAGCGATATGGTGGCACCCTCCGACATGATGGATGGTCGAGTTGGGGCAATTCGCCAAGCTTTAGATGCCAATGGCTACGAGCATGTGAGTATCTTGGCCTATTCTGCCAAGTACGCTTCAGCCTACTATGGTCCTTTCCGGGAAGCGCTGGGTTCGGCACCCAAGTCTGGAGACAAGAAAACCTATCAGATGGACCCAGCTAATAGCCGAGAAGCTCTGCGGGAAATTGAGCTAGATATTGCGGAAGGTGCGGACATGGTGATGGTTAAACCAGCTTTGGCTTACTTGGATATTATTCATTTGGTGAAGGCCAATTGTAATGTGCCGGTGGCTGCCTACAATGTGAGCGGTGAATATTCAATGATTCGCGCTGCGGGTAAGATGGGCTGGATCGATGAGAAGAAAATTATTTTGGAGACGCTGCTGAGTATGAAGCGGGCAGGAGCGGATCTGATTTTGACTTATTTTGCCAAGGAAGTTGCCATGCTATTGAAATAAATTTCAATGGTATTAAGATCACAGTGGATTTGGCTTACTTCGACTCTGCTCAGCACCAGCCGCTCATCCACCGTGATTTGACCGTGAAGTGATTTGAATGTGATTTGGCTGTGATTTGAACTATGCCAGACTTTTACGGGCCAGCAACGATCGCATTTTCAATATCTTGACGGCTGAGGGAGTACTTAAAGGATCGATAAGTATCTTGTTGACCAGGATTGTTATAACGTACTGCCAGCTCTTCTATCTCTAGTTGAATCTCAGCATTCCATGAATCACGAGCAAACTTCCAGCAGTGAGGATGTTTGGCATCTTGCTGACAGCCGATCGAAATCAGCCAGCTCTCAATTTCAGGCAGGGGGTGGTTGTACAAAGGCATATCGGGGCTAGAGAGAGTCACTGGCATCGGTTGAGAAATTGCTCTCTTATTTTAAGCTATGGGCAGAGTTTATGGGGCAGCACCAAAAATCAAACCAGAAAATCAAAAAT
Organism: Synechococcales cyanobacterium OTE_75_metabat_409; assembly: GCA_031378405.1. Lineage (GTDB taxonomy): Bacteria > Cyanobacteriota > Cyanobacteriia > Cyanobacteriales > Chamaesiphonaceae > JAAFHZ01. Next base: position 33,006 of record JANNEH010000066.1, on the reverse strand, counting down.
TTCTTGTGCCATGATGGATAAGCGCATTTTTGGAGGTAGTTGTGGACAGAATTACGGTGGAGACTCGATCGATCATCGTCGGCCTGGTAGGTAGCCATGGCTATGGTTTAAGTCGCCCTGGCTCCGACAAAGACTACCGGGGAATTTTTATTGCGCCCAAAGTTTATTATCTGGGTAGCGCGGTGATTGAGCAAAAAGATAGCGGTTGGTCAGAGCCAGGAATCCTCAGTTTTTTAGACAACAACCAAGATACTGCCATTTATGAACTGCGAAAATATGTGCAGCTCGCCACGAATTCCAACCCGAATATTTTGGAACTGTTGTGGTTAAAGGAATATCCTTTGATTACTCCGGTTGGCAAAAAGTTATTAGCCAATCGGCAGATTTTTCTTAGTAAAAAAGCCAAACATACTTTTTCGGGGTACGCTGCTGCCCAAATTCGTAAGATTGAATCCCATCGTAAATGGTTACTAAATCCCCCCGAAAAACCACCAAACCCTGATGATTTTGGTTTAAGTGCAGAGCGTCCTTTGAGCAAAGACGAATTACATTCTTTCTTAGAGTATTTATACTTATTAATTCGGGAGAAAATCGAATATTTTGCGGAGGCCGAAGATCTGTATCAGCTTTTAACTGGAGATGTAGATTTTAAGGGGTTACTGAAGCAATATCCTTTGGCAGAAGAGGTTTTACCCTATAGCCAAAACTTGACCAATAGTCGCAGCGATTTTATTAAGCTATTGCAAAAAAGTCAGGGCTATCGTAATGCTTGTCGCGAATGGGATGCCTATCAATCTTGGCTAAAAAATCGCAACCCCCAACGAGCAGGGATGGAGAAAAAATCGGGGTTTGATTTGAAACACGCCATGCACTGTTTAAGAATTTTACGCAGTGGTACGGAGGTTTTACGCAGTGGTGAGGTGCCGGTCGATCGCATAGCTGCGGGGGATGCTACGGAGTTGAGAGGACTTTTGAATGGCGATTTCAGCTATGAGCAAGTTAAGTCAATGGCTGATCAGGCTTTGGCTGAGATGGAAGAGGTTTATCAGGTTTCGACTTTGCCCGATCGACCGGATCTGGAGGCGATCGATCGGCTCTGTGTGGAGCTGGTAGAAGAGTTTGGTTGGGAATCTTAATTCCAGTCTCGGGCTGATTCGGTTATCTGTAAATTTGCCAACAGATTTGTTGCCAACAAATCTGTTGGCGGTTAAGCTGGAGGAAATTATCTAGCAATAACCATGGCAGCTCAAGGTTTAGATGGTGTTAATCCTCGCAAACTGGTCAAAACCGTTGGCAATTATGTGGAGGGCGATCGATTTTGGGGCAGAGAACGAGAAATTGATCTGTTTATCGAAGACCTGGATGCTGGAGCCAACATTTTATTGGTGGCTCAACGGCGCATTGGCAAAACTAGTCTAATGCATCAAGTTAGCCGCCAGATTCAGGATCGATACCTATGTCTGCATGTAGATTTGGAGCAATCTGCTTCAGCCGCTGATGCGATCGCGGAACTCAGTGCGGCCACTCGTCAAGATGCCAAGCTTTGGGATAAAACCAAGAAAATCTTTGGGAATATTTTGCAGTCCATTGATAAAGTGGATTCCTTACAGTTTGCGGGATTAAAGATTGCGCTACGGGGTGGATTGACTGGTGGAGACTGGCAAGATAAGGGCGATCGATTACTGGAAGCATTGGCAAATGCCGATCGCCCAGTGGTGATCTTTTTTGATGAGGTGCCGATTTTGGTCAGTCGGTTGCTGAAAGGTGAAGATTTTGTGATTACTCCAGAGCGGCGGCGGCAGGTAGATGAATTGATGTCATGGCTACGAGCGAATAGTTTGAAGTATCAGGGCAAAGTACGGATAGTCTTGACTGGTTCGATCGGCCTAGAGCCAATTTTGCGACAGGCTGGTTTAAGTGCCACGATCAACCACCTTGTGCCTTTTGAATTGGGTTATTGGTCAGCGGAGACTGCCCGAGGTTGTTTGATGGCTCTGGCTCAAAATTATGGAGTGATTTTTGAAACTGGGGCGATCAATCGTATTTTAGAAAATCTGGGAGTGCTGGTGCCCTATCATGTCCAGATGTTTTTTGATAGTGTCGATCGGCATTGCACCCTCCAAAATATTGAAACAGTATCAATAGCAGTCATTGATGAGGTCTATCAGGCCAAGATGCTGGGGGTAAGAGGCCAGTGTAATTTGTCTCATTTGGAAGAGCGGCTCAAAATGGTGCTGGGGGTGTTGTTATATCCTCTAGCTTTAGATTTACTGACGGAGACGGCAGTGGTTGGTGGTTTGACGGCAGAGGCAATTAAGATTTTGGGTCGGGAGTCGTCGGTTGATCTGGGTAGCTATCGTTCGATCGATGATGCTTGCCGAGAGGTGTTGATGGTTTTGGAACACGATGGCTATTTGGAATTGCGCGATAATTCTTATGTGTTTGTTTCTAAGCTGATCCGAGATTGGTGGGATGCCCGCTATCGGTTTAATTTTATTCCGGCAGCGGAACGGGGCTAGATCATGAATTTTAAGTACAATCCTGGCTTTAGTAGCAATGAAGATCTGATCGGCGCTTTTGTGGTGCGGGAAAAAGAGCTACGGCAGATTTTGCAAACAATTCAAGAGAATACTGGCCGCACTTATCAGCATTTATTATTGGTGGGTGCTAGAGGTACTGGCAAAACGATGTTGGTACGGCGAGTGGCTGCGGAGGTGAGGCGATCGGAATCTTTAAATCAACATTGGTATCCTTTGGTATTTGGCGAAGAATCTTATCGGATTTTGAGTGCGGGAGAATTTTGGCTGGAAGCTTTGTCTCATTTGGCGGCACAAAATCCAGGATCTCAATGGCAGGGGGTTTATGAGGAGTTGCGGGGAGAGCAGGATGAAAAGAGGTTGCAACAAAGGGCGATCGCTAAACTGATGGATTTTGCTGATGAACAAAGCAAACAGATTTTACTAATCGTGGAAAATCTCAATATGCTCTTTGATGAACAAATGAGTGATGGTGATGATTGGGATCTACGCCATACGCTGCAAAATGAATCACGATTGATGTTATTAGGCACAGCAACTCAAAGATTTGATGAAATCGATAATATTGATAAGGCTTGGTTTGAGTTTTTTGCAATTCATACTATAGAATCTTTAAATTTAGCAGAATGCGGTCAATTATGGAAAAGTATTGCCAACGAAGATTTATCTAACAATCAAATACGTCCAATGCAGATTTTGACCGGTGGAAATCCACGATTATTACAAGTACTGGCTGGCTTTGCGAAAGGCATGAGCTTTCGTGATCTCATGATAAATCTGACTCAATTAATTGATAGCCATACAGATTATTTCAAGAGTTTGTTAGAAGCTTTACCCGCCACAGAACGCAGGGTTTTTGTAGAATTACTTGAAACCTGGAAACCAGCTACTGCTCATCAGATGGCAGAGGCGGCAAGAATGGAAGTCAGTAAAACCAGCGCTCTGTTGAATCGTTTAATGAAGCGGGGAGCGATTGAACTAGTTGAACTATCGGGAAAGAAGAAAAAATACTACCAAGTGACAGAACGATTATTTAACATCTATTATTTAATGCGAAAAAGAGGTAATTTAGAGAGTCAGATTGAAGTTGTTATTAACTTTATGGCTTCATTTTATCCAAATTTAGTTGAGCAGACTAGGTGGATTGTGGAAGAAGCTATTAACTTACCTGCTGACGATAGAGGCTATCACTTATTAGCACTATCTTTGATCGTAAAAAGAGATTTCAAGGATGAAATATCGAAAGTTATACCAGAGGATATTAAAAGTAATATACGCACCTTGATAGAGCTACAGGTAAATAATACCTATAGCTCTGGTTATCCTGAAAAAAACCGTTGTGCTGAAATAATCAAGCGATTCAACTTTAATTCGATAAACAATAACAATATCGTTGTTATTTCTTCATATGATTGGTTTAATATATTAGGTCGTATCGAAGATGAAATTGGCGAAGATTGGGATGTTTCCAATAACACAATGGAGTTACTTACAACAATAATATTAGGAGCAGCAACTGCTGGCTACGCAGATCAATCACTAACCATGCTAAAGAAGTCTGCTTTTGTTAATAAATTGGAACCACTCATCACAGGTTTGAAAATTTTTTTGGGGGAGGAGCGACCTTTTGTTTCTCAAGAAATCTTTGAAATTGGGAAAGATGTAGCTGATCGCATCCGCACCAAACAAGCAGAACTAAGCAAATTACCACCTGTTGATCTGGAAGCTGAAATCTAATCCAAGAGGAAATTTAAAATATCCTGCTTAATTAACCAGCGTTGTCGCGCAGTTGCCGTGCGCAAGGGTTGCCCTCCTGTGGAGGGAGGGCCTTGCTCTGCACGGGAGATCAACCTTACTTAATTCAGAAAATAAAGACAACGCGGCAACTCAGCAAGATCAACCCCTACGTTGGGAGGTTTGGAGGGCGGCGTAATGCCCTCCAATGGGGGTCTGGGGGCAAGCCCCCAGCACCACAAATCTAATTTAACACTGCTGCAAAAACCACCACCTAACCCATCTGCGCCCGCAACCAAGACTGCGGCACACCCCAAAGCTTGCGGGGAGTAGTAACATAGGCACGTTTATCAAACACATTGTAATCATTGCGTTCGATCGAATCCAAAATCTGTTGATACAACATTAGAGCTGCCCACACCGGCCAACGGGCATCAGGGCTGAGATACTTAATACCCGATTCAGCCTCACGATAGTAACGTCTAGCTCGATCGATCTGAAATTTCATCAACTCTCGCCATTGGCGATTAACGACTCCGCGCATCAGTTCATCTTCACTGTAGTTAAAAGCGGCCAATTCATCTAAAGGCAGATAGATGCGCCCCCGCTGCATATCTTCACCTACATCCCGCAAAATATTAGTTAACTGTTTAGCAATACCTAAAGCTACTGCTTCCTCAATGGGAGCACCCCGATCGGCATCCCAAGACGGAAAACTTTGTTGCAGATTTATGCCTACAATCGCATTAGAAAGCAGACCCACTGTCCCCGCCACTCGATAGCAATACAAAGATAGTTCTTCAAAGGTTTGGTAGCGGCTCTGACACAAATCCATCCGCTGACCAGCGATCATATCTTGGAAGGGCTGCATTGCTAAGTCTGGAAACCGTTGGATGGTATCGACTAAAGCCACATCATAATTATCGATCGGTTTACCCATAAAAGCATATTTTAGCTGTGCTTCCCAATGATCCAGAGTTTCTAAGGTAGTATCTCCAGAACCCGCACCATCTACCAACTCATCAGTGTTTCGACACCAGGCATAAATTGCCCAAATCGCCTTACGCTTCGGTTCCGACATCAACAAAGTAGCCAGATAAAAAGTCTTACCGCACTCCGCAATTACTTGGCGGCACAGTTCATAAGATTCTGCCAAAGAAGGCAAACGAGTAGGTGAGACGGAAGGGTGAGGCAGTTGTAGCATCTGGGGGGAAACGTCCGGGACAAAAGGAGGAGACAATTCCTCAAAGCCGGACAGGGTGATGTGATGTAAGTTACCGTTCAATTTTTTTGTCTCCTTGACCTTACCATTATTCGTTACTCGCCAGACTTGCTCGGGTAGATTCTTGATTAACCGCTGATCAACCAATGGTTGCCAATTCTTTAGTGAGGATCGCTGCTTGCTCTGCCACGCAGGCAGCAGTGAGTTTGCCCGATAGCACCGCGCCTTCCATGCTGCCAAAGAAAGGCTGGGCGGTATAACTGCCCGACAGAAAGAAGTTAGTAATCGGCGTAGCCTGGGTAGGTCGAAACTGTTCCCGACCAGGAATAGCAGTGTAGATCGATCGAGGGGTTTTCACCACCCAAAACTTCAATACCTGGGCTGGTTCTGGTAAGTGGTTGGGGAACAACTTGGCCAGTTCACCCAAAGTTGCCGCCATAATCTCAGCATCAGATTTATCAATCCAATCAGCGGCAGGAGCGAAAACTAGGGACAACATAGATTTGTCAGGGTTAGCGTATTCCTTGCAGGAGTTGCTCATATCGGAATACACGCTTAAGAGTGGAGACCGAGAGAACAAAGTATGGTCAATATCAGTGAGTTTGCGATCGAACCAAATTTGAATATTGATTACTGGCACCCCTGTTAGCTCATTGAGCTGTTGGAAGTAAGGCATTTGTTGCCAAGGCTCAGGCATAAAAACTTTCATGGCATCTACGGGCATGGCTGACACAAAGGCATCAGCATAAATATCTCGGTCGGCAGCACCATCAATACCGCGAACAATCAGCTTATCTACAGTACCATCTGGTCTTAAGACAATCTTTTTCAAAGGTGAGCTAGTGTGAATTTCGCCACCGCGCTCAGTTACGTAATCTACGATCGGCTGGCAGAGTCGCTCTGGAGGTGCGCCATCTAAATAGGCAATGCAGGAACCGTCTTTTTGTTGGAGAAACTTGTTCAGTGCCCGCAGCGGGATAGTGGCCGAAATTACATCTGGATCAATAAACTTCAGCGATTTGCAAACGGCAATAAAAATATCGGTACTGATGTCTTCCCCAATGCCATGCAACTTCAGCCATTCGGTGAAAGTATATTTATCCATTGACTCCACATACTTGTCACCTCGGACGATCGCTGGAATCAGGCCAATGGCAAACCGCACCTTTTGATTCCAAGTGAGCATGTCATTGTTGCGCAGAATCGACCAAATAATATTGAAAGGAGCCGGAATATTGGGCACATCAAACCAGGAAAGCACTCCGGGCTTTTCGGGCTGGTTAAAAATCAGGGCATGGCGCTTCCATTGCAGACGATCCAAAATTTCTAACTCACCCATCAGTTGCAACATGTTGGGATAAGCACCAAAGAAATTATGTAGGCCAGTTTCTACCCAGTCACCATCAGCATCTTTCCAGGCTGCCACCAGGCCACCCAGCATTGCTTGGCTTTCCAGGACGATCGGGGTATGCCCAGCATCTACCAAGTATTTTGCACAGGATAAACCCGCTAATCCGCCGCCCGCAATTGCTACACGCATGTTTCGCCGTTAATAAAAATTTTTGTTAATTTTCTCGCCTCATAATTATATTATTGTTTCTTAACAATTGCTCGTGAGACGTAACATTTATGGAGTGGTTGGCACTGGCAATCGGCAACTCACGCTTGCACTGGGCATCCTTCAGCGGCCAAGAATTACAAAAAACTTGGCATACTGCTTATTTTCAGCCCACCGAGAAATGGAGATCGCAAATGGGGCAAAATCTCCCCGATCTGCCACTGTGCTTGGTTTCAGTAGTACCAGCTCAAACTCTTAACTGGCAACCATTGGCTCAGCAAGTTTTAACCCTCGCGGATTTACCATTACTTGGTCTGTATCCCACTTTGGGAATCGATCGAGCCTTGGCCGCTCTGGGTGCCGGGGAAAGATTTGGTTACCCAGTATTAGTAGTAGATGGAGGGACTGCTTTGACGATTACTGGCATTGATGCCGATCGAAAGCTGGTCGGCGGGGCAATTTGGCCGGGTTTGCGCTTGCAACTGCAAGCTTTAAATCAAGGTACTGCGGTTCTGCCTAGTATCCAGCCCAATTGGTTAGAAATAGACCGTTGGGCAATAGATACACCGGGGGCGATCGCCAGTGGCATTTTCCACAGCACCTTGGCTGGTATCCAAGATTTTTGGCAAAACTGGCAAGGTCAGTTCCCCAAAAGTGTGTTGGTGGTTACAGGCGGTGATGGGGAAATCTTGTATCTTGCCCTCAGAGAAGATTCTAAATCTGTTGAACACATTGCCAGTGCTGTTTTTTGGGGAATAGCATCTGTCTGCAATCTGGGTAAAATGTGACCAATCTCACAGGCGGTTGGTGCTTTATCCTCAGTAACAGGGCAAAATTCAGTTAGACTAAGATGTAGCAACAAGGGTTAAGTACTTGAGCTTCTGCGTAAAAACTATTTTGGATATTTTGCGGTAAGTATGGTAGCAATCAACAAGCGTTTAGCAATAGGTGCAACAACTCTACTGGTGGCTACCGCCGCAGTAATGGCTACCAGCAGCCACCTCTCTAAGGGTGTTGCCCTGCTCAAGGCCAACCCCAAAGAAATTGTGGAAGAAGTGTGGCAGGTCGTCAACTTCAGCTATGTAGATGGCACCTTCAACAAAAATGATTGGAATGCAATTCGGCGTAAGTATGTAGTTAACGCCGAATACAAAACCAAAGAAGCAGCTTACAAAGGCGTGCGCGAAATGCTCAAGAAGTTGGGCGACCCCTACACCCGCTTCATGAACCCGAAAGAATTTACTGACCTGCGCACTGAGACTTCAGGAGTCTTAGTTGGGGTTGGGATGCAGCTCACCCAAGATCCTAAAAACAAAAAATTGGTGGTGGTAGCCCCGATCGATGACACTCCGGCATCTAAGGCTGGCATTATGTCTAAAGATGTGATCACCAAGATCAATGGCAAAAGCACCAAGGGCATGGATGTAAACAAAGCCGTGGAGTTAATTCGCGGTGAAGAAGGCACCATCGTAACCATCACTTTTCAGCGCGGTACTGAAGTGATCGAGCATAAGCTCAAGCGCCAAAAAATTGACATTCACTCGGTCAAAGCGGAGTATCGCCAGAACGAACTGGGTGGTGTGGGCTATATTCGACTCAATCAGTTCAGTGCTAACGCTGCCGACGAAATGCGGGCGGCGATCGAGCAAATGGAAGCCAAAAAAGTTAATGGCTATGTGTTGGACTTGCGCTCTAACCCTGGTGGCCTACTCTATGGAGCGATCGAAGTTTCCAGGCTATGGATCAATGAGGGCACAATTGTCTCGACTCGCAACCGCAACGGTGGCTGCGATGATCGGACGGTGGACTGTAAGCAAAAGGCCAACGGGACTGCTTTGACCAAGAAGCCCTTGGTAGTACTGGTTAATGGTGGTTCAGCCAGTGCTAGTGAAATAGTTTCTGGGGCATTACAAGACAATGGTCGTGCCCTGCTAGTCGGTGAAAAAACCTTTGGTAAAGGCTTAGTGCAGTCGGTGCGTCCGTTGAGCGATGGCTCGGGGTTGGCCGTGACGATCGCCAAGTACTTTACTCCTAAAGGCACTGATATCAATAAGTTAGGTATTCAGCCAGATGTAAAAATTGCTCTAAAACCCAGCGATGTGGATGCGATCCGCAAAGACCGCAAACGGTTAGGTACCACTAAAGACCCCCAATATGCCCGAGCGCTCAAGGCGTTAGAAGGTAGCATTGCGGCTGCTGGTGCTCCGGCTGTTAGTGATGGCTCGCCTAGCCAAAATCCTGGCTTACAAGTATCTCCCGATTCCACCACTGTACCCATTCCGGTGCCATCACCTCAAGTTTCACCAGCAGTCAGTCCAACCGTTCAACCGGGATCGCCCAACTAGCGGCGCTAATTTGAGAGAGCAGGGGTTCGGTAACAACCGTGCCATCGGCAAAGGTTTCTCCTCCTTCCCATAAAGGCTGGGCGTGGATGCCGTTAATGCCGACCAACATTCCTCGCTGATCGACCAATGGCCCCCCACTCATCCCTTTAGCCACAGCGCTACTGTAGCCCACTTGATAGCCTTCAGCTAGAGGTTTACTAAGCACATGAGTAATTGCGCCTTTCTCGATGACCACTGGGGTGGATGTAGGAGGTTTTTGGCTTTGGGGAAACCCGGCAGCAAATACTGCTTCTCCTACCTGTGGTCTGGATCGTCGATCGATTTTGGCGGTGGGGTAATTTTGGTCAGCATAAAACTGGAGTGCGGCTAGATCGAGCTTTGCCCAACTAACTGGGGTGACAATATTGGCGGGGTGAACTTTGCCGTCGTCGGTTTGAATAAACAAGGGATTTTTGCTGGTATTTAATACATGAGAATTGGTGACCACCCGACTATTGCCATTACTAGATTGCCAAATGGTGCCAGAGCCAATGCTATTGTTACCAGCCATTATTTTTACAGTAATAGCTCGCAGATGGCTATGAGAGTCATCAGAGCGGTGGGTGGCCGTGACTGTCTGATGGATGGTCACGGCAAATAATAATATTGCTGCACCGAACAGAGCTAATTGAATTTTTAGGTTGGCCATAGAAAAAACTACCAGGAAAGAATATTCTTCTTAGACAAGATTTATAATGACCCTAGGTCTACATTCGTACCCACGCAAACCTACCGGCCATTAGCGCATAAGCATATGATAGAACTTTACCAATTTGAATTATCGCAGTTTGCTGAAAAAGCACGATTGATTTTAGACTTCAAGGGCTTGCAGTACCGCAAAATTGAAGTGGTGCCGGGAGTTGGTCAACTGGAAGTTTTTCGGATTTCTGGCCAAAGGCAAGTGCCGGTGATCAAAGATGGCAACACGATCGTGGCCGACTCTACGGCGATCGCCCTCTATTTAGACCGTACTTATCCCGATAAGCCACTGTTTCCTGGCGATGCCAAATCTCAAGCTTTCTGTACCATTATGGAAGAATGGGCCGACAACTCGATCGGCTCCAAAGGTCGCAAATGCCTGTTAGGAGCATTAAAAAACAACAGTCTGCGCTCCTCGATCTTGCCCAGCGGCACTCCCGATATTTTTAAAAACTTGGTCAGCGCTATTCCCGGCGAAGTCTTCGATGCAGTAGGGATGGGCGTAGGTCTTACTCCGGCTGGTTTAAAAGAAGCCCAAGATGCTCTGCATCGAGAGCTGGCTGCGGTCTGTACAATTCTTAGCGAAACTCCTTATTTGCTAGGTAATCAGCCCACTTTGGTGGATCTGACGGTGGCAGCTTTGAGTATGACCCTGAAAATTCCAGCAGGCCCTTACCTGAATATTCCCGCCAATCTGAAGGGCAAAGGGATTCCGGGTTTTGCGGACAACCCGGCCTACGAAGTATTTTTTGCCTGGCGCGATCGGCTATATGCCGAATATCGTCGCCCTCATGTAGACAATACTCCACCGCCCACTGGGACAGCACCAACTACAATCGCGATCGATTAAGAATCAGTCAATCAAGAAATTGGTCAGACATTGTTTGGCCAATTTCTTATGAAGCCAATGCATAAGGCTGAATGAGAACTTGAGCTGGAATTCCTAGTTGATGGTGCAACTGCCGGATTATTTCCAAAGTTAATGGAGTTTTGCGACCCAGAATTTCGGCTACTTGATCTGGATTACCGATCGATGATTCTAGAGCCTGTTTGGTTAAACCTCGGCTTTCTAGATAGTAAAGAATTGCTTCGATCGGCTCTGGTGGCAAAATAGGTTCATATTTATCTTCGTATGCTTCAACCAAGGTAACTAAAATCTCTAGTTGGTCAAATTCTGGAGTTCCTTGCTTAACATCAAACAATTTTTCTATTTCTTGCAAGGCCATTTTGTGATCTTCGCGGTTTCTAATGGGTTGTAGGTTATACATAATTACCTCAAATGGTTTCTGCGTCTACTTTGTCATAGTCTGCATGGGTGCCGATAAATCGGATGAAAATGATGCCAATCTCGTAGCGGATATGTACAATTAGGCGGTATTTATTACCTTTAATGTTAAACACTACTCGGTTATTGGCAATGATGCTAGCATTGGCATAAGTGCTTTTGATATCTGTAGGACTTTGCCAATCTGCTTTGGCCGCGTCATCAATCCAGGCTCTAAGTGCTTGTTCAGCTTCTGTGGAAGTTTCCCAGAATTCGCGAAGGGTACTACGGGCGATGATCCTCATAACTAAAAATATAGCTTAACTTTTGGTGCTGTTGGAAGGGGAATGCGGCTGGCATCATCCGGGCAGCTACCGGACTTAGGCATTCGATGGTTTCTGGTTCTTGGTTGGATAATTCAACACTGGTAGAGATCATGTTTTGTCCCTCATGGGTATGCGAATATTGGCAATGTTTTTAGCTTCCAACCTTAGCCAACAAATTGGCGATCGGTTGCCCAATCCAGTGAAGCCCCACCTGAATTTGATGGTTTAGAGTAGGCAGACGATAGAGATAAACCAAGCGGCGAGCCAAATAAGCCCAAGTGCCATCGAGCTGCAAGCCCAAGCCACTGAGAGTTGCACCATTGGTACCCAAAGCCATCATTTCACCCAGGTTAGTGTAACGGAAGGGGAGCAGGGGCTTATGAAGAGTCTGAGACCAAATATTCCAGGCCGCAAAATCAGCTTGTTGCAAAGCAGACTGCGCAGTAGCTGGCACTTTATGACCATCAGCATCAATAATTTCGGCCAGGTCACCCAGGGCATAGACCTCTGGTCGATCGACTGTCTGCAAAGTAGGCAGAGTTTTAATGAGTCCCCTTAAGTTGCGCTGGAAAGTTAGATTAGCCACCACCGGATTTACTTGGTTGCCCACTGTCCACAACACCACATCTACCGGAATGCGATCGATCTGGTCGCGGTAGTCCATTGCCAATTCATCAGCGGTCACCTCAGTCACACTGGTTTCTAGATCGATCCACACCTTGCGCTGGTGGAGAGCTGCTTCCGCAGCAGTGCGATTGAACTCTACCGCTGCGGGCAAAATCTTATCGCCCAGTTCTATTAATCTAATTCTGCCTCTCTCTTTCAGTCGATCGGCCAGTTTGCAAGCTAGCTCTACTCCACTAAAGCCCCCACCCACCACGGCAACCCGAATTTTTTCTTGATCGCTGGTTTCCAAGTGACGCAACCGTCCTTCTAACCGGCTGACATCTTGCAGGTTGCGAAAAGGAATCGTGTGCTCCGCTACGCCGGGAGTGTTGCCGATCGGGGTTTCACCACCCAGAGACAGCACTAATTTGTCGTAAATAATATTGGCACTGCCAGAGACAGTAACAGTTTGAGTTACCAGATCGATCGACTCTACCGTGCTTTGTCGAAACTCAATATCAGTCCCCTGCAACAAATCCTGAAAAGTGGGAGCCACTTCCCACGCCGTCATCTCCCCGGTCATTAACTCATAGAGCAGAGGAGTAAAAACAAATCGATCGGACTTGTCTACCAAAATTATTTTTCGCTGGGTGTTGCCCCAGTCTAGCTGTTGCAGACGGAGGGCGGTATAGAGTCCACCAAAGCCACCGCCCAAGATACAAATGGTTGTCATGCGCATATTTCCTCTAAAGCCCAATCTCTAGTTTAGAGGAAATATTCACAGAAAGGGGGCTAACCATCAAGTGCGGTCATGTCTTCGGAAGTAGAGTCTTCTTCAATTTCTACCCGATTTAAGTCTGCTGGGGGTGGTCCACCCAAGTTGACTTGCATCCTGGGGCCAGAAGTAGCCAGCCGAAAAATCATCCCACTGGTTACTGCTACTTTAGACAAAGGCTGACCATCAGTACCATATGTACCATTGGTACTGATATTTACCACCCGCCAACCCGCACTACTGTTGCGCAGTTCCACATGGTAGCGAGAAACTACAGCGCTGTATAGCACCACATCGTTATCAGTGGCACGACCAATGCGTACAGTAGCTTCATTTGTAAAAGTCCAACTTTGAGTTGGTACGGCCTGAGTCGGATGCAGCAGAGAAACGGTGATCACAAAAAGATACGCGGGTGGAGGAAAATTAAAAGTGGAAAATTAAAAGCAGAAAACTGTGGTGTTTAGCTAGGCCGAATGGAACAAGAACGTTACCAAATCACCTTTACCTAGGCTGATGCGATCGCCGACCCGCAGCAGATGGCGATTGCCTTTGGGCAAGACATTGTGATTGATGTATGTGCCATTAGAACTACCGGTGTCTTCCACATAAACTGAATCACCCTCAATGCGTAAATCAGCATGAATGCGGGAAACCACTTCAGCACAGGGATAGCTGGAAACATCGATATCTGGCGGAATCTGATCATTTGGTTTGCCAATGTGCAGAACATTGACATTGGCCGGAATATCAATGATGGTGCCACTTTGGATATGGGTAAGCTGATATCCCTGCTGCTGGAGTTGGGTAGAAGAGGCGATCGGGACTGCTGGAATCGAAGCCACTAATGGTGTGGAGGGCAGTTCTGGCTCAGAGATCGGTGCTTCACTTACTTCTGGTACCAGGGAAGCTTCGACCACGATCGGGGCTGGCTCTGGGACAATTGCTGGGATGGGGTCAGGAAAAGGAATGGATGGTTCTGGAATTGCGACGGGGGCGGTTGCTGCTGGACTTGCAATGATTGTGGGAGGTAATGCCGATTCTACGCTGGGAACTGTTGCTGGTGGTGCTACTTGTTGGCCAGCGGGTTTGAGATTCGTCCCACATTGACCACAAAAAGTTGCATCTAGTTGAATCGTAGCTCCACAGCTTGGACAGCTTGCGGTAGCAGGTAAGGGCGTAAAACAAGCCTCACACTGGGTGGCACCCGAGGGGTTCGAGTGATTGCAATTGGGACAAATACTCATGGAATTAATCGATCGAATAGATGTTGCGAGTGTTGCTACGAATAATACAAGTATCTTTGTCCACCTGTCATGGTTTTTAGCAAAGATACTTGCTATTTTCAGTATGCCCAGGATTGGGACTTTTTAGCTAATACCAGCTAAGTCGGCAGCAGCAGCTTCATCCAGCCACCACCACAACTCCCCACTGGGCTGAATCAGCCGGGAGGGATATTGCTGAGCATCAGAGGTGACGGCCATCACTTCTTGCAGGGCGGGGCGTTTGCCTGCACCAGTGATGATGAAGGCTACGCAAGCCGCGTTGTTAATGGCCGGAACGGTCAGAGTTAGGCGGGGTTGGCCATCTTTTTCACCCACCGCAGTTGATCGATCCATGACCCCTAAAGCGGCGGTATGGGGAAACAGCGAAGCCGTATGGCCATCTTCGCCCATGCCCAACAGCACTAGGTCAAAGCTGGGCATGGGGCTAGAGAAAAACTTGGTCAATTCGGCGGCATAGAGTGCCGCACATTGCTCCGGTGTACCAGAGGTGGTTGGCCAGGGATGAATATTGGCTGCCGGAATGGGGACTAGGTTCAACCAGTTTTCCCGCGCCATTTTTTCGTTGCTGTCTGGATGAGTAGGGGGTACAAAGCGTTCGTCGCCCCAAAAAACATGCAGCTTATCCCAAGAAAAATCGGCGGTGGCCAAGGCTTGATAGACGACTTTGGGGGTGCTGCCACCGGCTAGGGCAATGCTGGCAGTGCCATTTTGCTCGATCGACTGCTGGAGACGTTCCCGTACCCAGCGATCGATTTCACTAACTAGGGGTACACCACTGGCAGCGACCCGAATATTCTTGTTCATGATTTGGAAGAGAGGCAATTGCCCCATTCTAAAGAAAGAAGATTCAGCTATTGCTGTTCTGGAGCTTTCTTGCAATATTACTTTACTGGAAGATATTAGGCAGAATGTCTATTCGGGTGGGTTGGGGTGCTGTTGCTTTAGCTGCCAATAGAGCATCAACGATTTCGATAAAGCCAGTGACTTCAGGATTTGCGGCGATATAAGCTGGTTGATGAGTCAGGCGATCGGCGTATTCCCGGATATTGGCTACGCCTACTGACATCGGAAATTCCTCTGGGTCAAACATCGCACTGTCGTTGGGGCTATCACCAATGGTCAAAATCTGCTGTGGTTGGATGCCAGAGAAAAATCCCGATAAATATTTTTTAGCCACTTGGCGAATACCGCTGGCTTTACTTTGGGTAGGTAGTTTAATGTGGCACTGAATGGTGCTGTAGGTGAAATCCCAACTCCAACGCTCACACTGTGCGCCAATTTCCCACAGGTCACTGGCCGAGAGTTTGTCTAAATCAAAAGTCCAATCGGTCAATCGCCAGCGATTGTCTGGGGATTCTTGCAGTTGGGCGTAACTGCCCTGTAACTGCCAAAAACAATCAGCGAGTTTTTCGCGGTGGGCGGTGAGTTCTTTGGGTTTGAGTCCACCCAACAATTCACAGGAAATATCACGACTGACGTAGCAGCCACCATTTTCGCCGATCGCCCCAGTAACTGGTAAATAATTGGCGAGGCTTTCCACCCAGCCAGCCGATCGACCAGTCACTAATAAAACGGGGATCTCGGCCACTTGCAGGCGCTCTAGGGTGGTGAAAAGCTGGGAGCTAAAGCGACCATCGAGGGTTATGGTGCCATCAATATCAACGGCGATCGCTTTAATTTGGCCAAGTTCGGCTGTGGCTAGAGGTGCAAGAGTCATGGTAAATCGCAATGCCATTTATAAATCGTTCCAATTATAATGACAAGCTAGTAGCCACGCCATCTATATGTCTTTTTCCGCCCTTATTCGCACTCTGAGTCAATCTCAGCTCACTTATGAATTGCTCAGCAAGTTACAGCAGCAGCGGATTCTGCATCTGAATGGTGCCGCTCGGCTGCCGCGCGGGTTAGTGGCCACCGCGATCGCGCAAGTATCTGACCAACATCTGTGGGTAGTGGCCTCGACCAACGAAGAAGCCAGCCGCTGGATAGCCCAACTAGAAGCCATGAACTGGCCGCAGGTACACTTTTACCCCGAAGCTGCCAGTGATGTGGAATCGGAAGTAGTTTGGGGACAAATGCAGACACTTACCGCTATTCGGGTCGCCCAACAGCCCATGGCGATCGTCTGCACCACTGCCGCTTTAGCCCCGCATTTGCCTTCGGCCGATCGCTTCCAAAGTACTTGTCTAGAACTGTCTCCCAAGCTGGAGATAGATCTGGGGGAAATCGGTACCCAATTAGTCCGGCTGGGTTACGAACGAGTACCTTTGGTCGAAAGTGAAGGTCAGTGGAGCCAGCGCGGCGATATTATTGATTTGTTTCCCGTGGCGGCAGAGTTGCCGGTGCGGTTGGAGTGGTTTGGGGATGAGCTAGAGAAAATGCGGGAATTTGATCCCACTACTCAAAGATCTTTAGATGCGATCGAGCACCTGTTGCTCACACCCACCAACTGGCAGACTTTGAATGATGAAGGTCTCACTTGTAGTCTGGCAGATTATTTACCAGCCGAGACTTTGTTGACAGTAGATGACTTTGATCGCTGCGCGGCTCATAGTGGTCACTTACCTTTTAGCGAAACTATTGATTTACTCCAAGCCAGATTTTTGTATCTAAAATTGTCAGAAATTGCGGTGGCCGGAGAAGGCTTGAATTTGGCCAGCCGTCCGCTGCCAGTCATGCCCCACCAGTTTGCTAAGTTGGGGGAAAGTCTGCGAGAACATCAAAATAAATACTCCACTTGGGTGGTGTCCGCTCAGCCTTCTCGATCGGCGGCTCTATTGCAAGAGCATGATTGCACCACTCAGTTCGTGCCCAACCCGCGCGATTTTGGCTCGATTGATAAGTTACAGACCCAGCATGTGACTGTGGCATTAAAGTATTCTGGAGTAGCAGAGTTAGAAGGATTTATTCTGCCCACTTTTCGGATGTTGGTACTGACCGATCGGGAGTTCTTTGGTCAGCAGTCTTTAGTTAGCTACAACTATGTGCGCAAACGCCGCCAAGCTGCTTCCAAAAAAGTTGATCCCAATAAACTCCAGCCCGGAGATTTTGTGGTGCATCGTCACTACGGTTTGGGAAGATTTATTGGTTTAGAAAATGTCTCGATCGATGACGACAGTCGAGATTATTTAACCCTACAATATGCTGATGGCATCCTACGGGTAGCAGCAGATCAACTGGGAGTCTTGTCCCGCTTTCGCAACACCGATACCAAACGACCTGATCTCAATAAAATGTCTGGTCAAGCTTGGGCTAAAGCCAAAGCTAAGGTGCAGAAATCGATCAAAAAATTGGCTTTCGACCTGCTGAAGCTTTACGCTGAACGCGCCGATAATCAAGGCTTTGCCTATCCGATCGATTCGCCTTGGCAACAAGAACTAGAAGATTCTTTTCGCTTTCAACCCACCCCTGATCAGCTTAAAGCCGTCCAAGATGTGAAACGCGATATGGAAAGCGATCGACCTATGGATCGATTGATTTGTGGAGATGTGGGTTTCGGTAAAACCGAGGTGGCCATTCGAGCCATATTTAAAGCCGTAACCAGCGGCCAGAAGCAGGTAATTTTTCTGGCACCCACCACTATTTTGACCCAACAGCATTACCACACTTTACTAGACCGTTTTGCGGCTTATCCGGTGAACGTGGGGCTACTCAATCGTTTTCGTACCGCCGAAGAACGCAAAGATATTTTGCGTCGCCTCACTACTGGTGAACTGGATGTAGTGGTCGGTACCCATCAGGTGCTGAGTAAAGATATTAAACCCCGTAATTTAGGTTTGTTAGTAGTTGATGAAGAACAACGTTTTGGGGTGAATCAAAAAGAAAAAATCAAAACCATGAAAAGCCAAGTGGATGTGTTGACACTCTCGGCTACGCCGATTCCCAGAACTTTATACATGTCTTTGTCTGGGGTGCGGGAAATGAGTTTGATTACCACCCCACCACCATCGCGCCGCGCCATCCAAACCCATCTTTCTCCCTATAAAACCGAAATAGTTGCCGCAGCAATTCGTCAAGAACTAGAACGCGGTGGCCAAGTATTTTACGTAGTGCCCAAAGTAGCAGGCATCGAAGAAGTGGCTGCCACTATTCGGGATTTAGTACCCAGTTGTCGCACCGCGATCGCCCATGGCCAGATGGATGAAGGGCAACTAGAAGCCACCATGTTGGCCTTTGGTGCGGGGGAAGCAGATTTACTGCTCTGTACCACGATTGTTGAATCAGGGCTAGATATCCCCCGCGTGAACACGATTTTGATTGAAGATGCCCACCGCTTTGGTCTTTCCCAGCTCTATCAATTGCGTGGCCGGGTAGGGCGGGCAGGTATTCAGGCACATGCTTGGTTGCTGTATCCCAAGGCAGAAGCTTTGAGTGACCAAGCTCGGCAAAGATTGCGGGCAATTCAAGAGTTTGCCCAGCTTGGCTCTGGTTACCAGTTAGCTACCCGAGACATGGAAATTAGGGGAGTGGGGAATTTGTTGGGAGCAGAGCAGTCTGGCCAAATGGAAACCATTGGTTTTGATTTGTACATGGAGATGTTGCAAACAGCGATTCAAGAAATTCGGGGTCAAGAGATTCCCCAAGTTGATGATACTCAAATTGATTTGCATGTAACGGCACTGATTCCGGCAGATTATATTACTGATTTAGATCAGAAAATGAGTGCTTATCGAGCCGTAGCCGCCGCCGCCGATCGAGTGGAGTTGGTATCGATCGCGGCAGAATGGGTTGATCGCTATGGAGCAATTCCCAAACCCGCCCAGCAGCTCTTTAGAATTGTAGAGTTAAAGCAAATCGCCAAGCAGTTGGGCTTTAGTCGGATCAAGCCCGATGGGAAACAGCATGTGGTGCTGGAAACACCGATGGCAGAGCCAGCCTGGAATTTGTTGGCAGGCAATTTACCCGAAAGTATGCGATCGCGTTTTGTGTATTCCTCGGGCAAAGTGACAGCCAGAGGTCTAGGAGTTTTTAAAGCCGCAGAGCAAGTCGAAACATTGATTACCACATTGAACAAAATGCAGTCGGTATTATTAAACGCCAGCGATCCACCATAAATATCCCCAACGTAGGGGCGGGTTTATCCGTCAATGTTTTGAAAAAACACAATAAAAAAATAAAAACCCGCCCTTCTCGAACCCCAAGAAATCAAAATCCCCATGAAATCGATCTGATTTGATGGAATCGATCGATTCATCTGCCAATGAAATTTTGGCTCGATCAACAAAAAACACCTCTAGGAAACAACTTCCAGAAGAGGTGCTGAAATTAATTTCAAATGTGACGCTCCTACACCAACCGCAAGCGGTATGTTGTAGGCATCTGAGTCCGGTTAAGGATATCAAGATCTTCCTTCGAGGTACTCCTTCTTTCCCTTTACGGCGTTTTATAGTGAGGAACACGTCCCGCCCCACTTGTTGTAACAAAGCTATTTATCTAGACCTAGATTGTTATTCTGCGATTCCAGATATGGGTATTTTACGATTGTCGGGTAGCGATCAGGTGGAATCCTCAACTCGCTCGTCTTTCATCCCACCCCAAATCAAAGATTATGGGCTGGGGATTCCCACCTGTCTGCTAATTTTCGACTTTCTCCGCCAAGGGCGGGCGATGGCCATGCTCAAAAGCAAAGCGCACCAACTGCGATCGATTTTCCAAGCTCAGCTTAGTCAAAATATTGCTCAAGTGAGTCTGCACAGTGCGCGGGCTAATAAACAACCGCTGACTGATCTGCTTATTGGTCAAGCCCTGAATCACTTCCCAAAATACCCGCGCCTCAGCCGGAGTTAAAGGCAACTCTTCAGTCGGCTCGGTCGGTAAAGGTGGCCGAGTAGCAACTGCCACAGTCGCCGGAGCTTCTTCTTGCTGTTCTTCTTTAATCGCCAAAGCGTCTTCTGGCGCTTGCTGAATCAGGCGAATCATCTCGGAGTGAATCCGCCGAGAACGCTCTAACTGCGACTCAATTTTGGCCAGCAGTTCTAATGGCTCAAAGGGCTTGGTGATGTAATCATCAGCACCAATGTAATGACCCTGCACCCGGTCTTCTAAATCCTTCTTGGCAGTGAGGAAAATAAATGGTACTAGTTGGCCAGGACGAGTGGCACGTAGTCGCCGACAGAACTCCACGCCATCCATGCCCGGCATCATGATGTCAGAAACCACCAAGTCGGGTGGGTCTTGTGAGAACATTTTCAAGCCTTGGATGCCAGAATTCGCTACTTGCACTGAATAGCCACGCTTTTCCAAATAGCGAGTCAAGACAGTCTGTAACGTCTTATCGTCATCCACCAGTAAAATTTTTTTCATTTAGCCTCTGGTGTCACACAATTGAAGTGCGCTGAGTAAAAAATTAGAGAACAGTTTCCCTCGAAAGGTGATCGAGGCATCTGAATATGCTTTCGCCAACAGCCTTGCAAATTCAGGAAGGAAACTCGATCGAGTGTCGAATCAGCCTACCAGATAGTTCCGCAGTCAACTTAAATTTAACGATTTCAGCAGCCAGAAAGTTCCAAATCTGACTAAAATCAGGAAAAATTAGCTGATGGACGGATTCCCGATATCTATTTTGGGGATGAATGGCTACAATTAGAAAATATCTCGATCGTACTTCAGACAACCTATGTCCTACACTACTGCCTCTGCTCGCGCGGAAATGAGTGAGTTGCGCCGCTTGAAGAGCATCATTCCCCCTGAACTGCAAAGTTGGGTGACGGTGGAAACTACTACCGAAGTTAATCCGCCTTTGGTCAGGTGCGAGGAAATCGGTAAAGATCAAGTGGAAATTCAAATTGACCTTGTCAAATGGGAAAAGCTGGCGATCGACCAGCGAAACCTGCTGTTTTGGCATGAGGTGGCGCGTGTTCAACAAGACACCATTCCCCGTGACGGCTGGGAAATGGCTGCTTTGGCCATTGGTTTAGGCGGTGCCGTAGGTGAACTGTGGGTGCGGGATGGCCTGCTACTAGTACTGGCCTTAGGTCTCTGTGGCATTTCTGGCTATCGCCTGTATTTAAGAAACAATAATGAAAGGTATGTGAAAGAGTCGATCGATGCCGATGAAAAGGCGATCGCCTTGGCTACCCGCTTTGGTTATACTCTGCCAAATGCTTATAAAAGCCTTGCTAGTGCCCTGAAGTCGCTCATTGATGACACCTCCAAGAAAAACATCCGCCGCCGCTACGAATCGCGGCTAGATGCCTTAAAGCGCAGTGCCAACAAAGCCAAAAATGGTGTGGCTGGCGATCGGGGTAGTCGCAACAGCCTGGGTGGTCGCGAAGACCGGGAAAGCTGGAGCAGCTAATATCTGAGTTAACCCTAGATTCCCCAAAATCTGCCCGCAGTCCACTGCGGGCTTTCGATATAAGTACCACTTCCCTTTATATTTTTATGACCACCGAAACTACTAATCCAGAAAATCAAGAAAACTTAGAGCCGACAGAGGCTCTCGGTGAACCCAGCGCAGAGCACAACGAAACAACGACCCCAGTCAAACCTCCGGGCAGCTATGTGAAGCTGGCTATGCGCAATATGGTACGCAAGCGCGGCAAGTCACTCCAACACTTTTTCTTGAGCACCGTGGGCTTGTTGGTTTTGTTTGTGGGTTTGGCCTACCTTACTCGTTAAATGCTAGAACTCAATGTCCAAAATGTTTTTGGCCAACAACCGTTTGTGGAATGTGCCAGCGATCCCGCGCTGAGCTTATGGCAGCAAGCGATCGATGAAACTACTTGGGCTGAATATTTTCAGACTTGGATCGCCCAGCCCAACTTAGGTTTGCCGCCCGCCACTGGCTATGAAATCACCCTGCGACTGACCGATGATGCTGAAATTCAAAGCCTCAATGCCCAGTATCGACACATCGACCAACCTACCGATGTATTGGCTTTCGCGGCCTTAGAAGACAATATTTTGCTTCCCCCTACCCCGGTAGACTTACCTATTTACTTGGGTGATATTATTATTTCTATAGATACAGCCCAAAAACAGGCTGTAGCCCAGGGGCATTCTCTATCGATCGAGCTACTATGGCTAGCCAGTCATGGTTTTTTGCATTTGTTGGGCTGGGATCACCCCGATGATGAAAGTTTGGCAAAAATGCTGACTTGTCAAGACCTATTGTTGGGAACAATTCTTGTATTCACAGCGACACAAGAAACCAGTAACGTTCAGCTATAAGTATCAGTGTGAATCTAAATAAATCATATTTTTTACGGTGAGGAAAATAAGCTATGGAGCCTAAACTAGACGAATCTACGGTAATCACGTCTCCTCAACTTCCTATGGCAACTAAAGCTTCTGGATTGGTCAATAGAAAATCTGTCCATAGGCGCGACTTGGCCTTACAGGTTGCTAACAACTTTTTTGCTAGTTTTCGCTATGCTTCTGCTGGTGTGACTTATGCTTTCATGACCCAGCGTAATTTTCGGGTGCACTGTGCGGTGGGAACTTTGGCGGTTTGTTTGGGAGCTTTTCTCCGATTACCACCAGTAGAAATGGCCATTATTTCGATCGTCTGTAGTTTGGTGCTGACTCTAGAACTCCTCAATACTGCGATCGAATCAGTGGTAGACCTTACTGTGGAAAAAACCTATCACGAGCTAGCCAAGGTCGCTAAAGACTGCGCTGCTGGTGCTGTATTAATTTCAGCGATGGCTTCTCTGATGGTGGCGGCTTGGTTGATCTTGCCGCGCTTATTTACCCTACTGTTCTGGAGTGGTCTCAAGTAACTTTGGCCGCCAGAATATTGTGCAGAAGGCTCCGAATTTCTGTAAAATGACCTACAGTCAAAATCGGAGTCTTCACCTATGTCAGTCAGCGTTAAAGTACCAGCCACCACTGCTAATTTAGGTGCAGGGTTCGACTGTATTGGTGCAGCGTTGAATCTGTACAACCAATTTACTTTTACCTTGGCAGATGATCTAAAAATTGTCGCCCATGGTGCCGAGGCTGAACAAGTAGATGTCGATGAACAGAACTTAGCCTACAAAGCTTTTGTAAAGGTGTTTGATCGACTACAGCGTCCAGTACCAGGAATTAGATTAGAAATCAACTTAGAAGTACCCTTAGCTCGGGGATTAGGTAGTTCAGCTACGGCGATTGTGGGTGGGTTGCTGGGTGGTAATGCAGTAGCGGGCTTTCCCTTGAGTCCGGCAGAGATTATGGAAATGTCGATCGCTATGGAAGGCCACCCAGATAACGTTGTGCCAGCTTTAATTGGCGGCTGCCGGTTGGCGGCTAGTGCTGGGGAAAAATGGCAGATTTGTGATGTGCCTTGGCATCCTAGCATTGTGCCTGTTGTGGCGATCCCAAATTTTGAATTGTCTACATCTGAAGCCAGACAGGCGTTACCAGACACTTATAGCCGTGCCGATGCCGTATTTAATATTGCCCATTTAGCCATGCTGCTGCGGGGGCTAGAAACTGGGAATAGTCAGTGGATTGCGGCAGGATTAGTTGATCGCATTCATCAGCCCTATCGCCAAAAGTTGATCAAAGGCTATTCAGAGGTCGAGCAGGCAGCGATCGCGGCTGGAGCTTATGGCATGGTAATTAGTGGTGCCGGACCAACTTTGTTGGCTTTGGTGGATGAGGGTGGAGCCAAGCAAGTAGTAACAGCAATGTCGGAGGCTTGGCAGGCCATGGGGATCGCGCCGATCGTGCAAGTCCTACAGCTTGATGCTGTTGGCGCACAGGTGAGTTAATCACGACGCAATACGGTTCGTTTAAGCCATCATCAATTTCAAGTTTTTCAAAGCGAACATAGAGATCAATTGATTCCATCGGTAGGGGCGTATCGCATACGCCCTTCCAATGGAATTCATCAAAACCATAGATTGTTGCAGTGGCTGTTGTATCCGTTAAGCACCGGTGTTACGGGTATTAGTTTGGATATAAAGAATTACCAGGAAAATCGAGGGCACCAGAATAAATAGCAGGCTAGCTACAAAGCCCAAATCATTAGTTTGCATACTTTTTCTCAATTAATAATTTACCGAATATAAGAGCTAGCATAGCGCAGAGAGACTACTCCAGCAAGCATCATTCATAAATTTAGACCCAATTTGAGTACCTATCAGGGCTTAGTATTGACCTTGATCGGACCATTGACCAGCGTCTGACAAGCCAAACGAAAGGTAGCAGGCTTGTTCTTTAGCTTCTTTTCTTCAAAATCAGTGCGGGGGGAAAGATTTTCTGCGCCTTCCAAAATTTCGATCTTGCACATCCCACATTGGCCATAGCCGCCGCAGTTCATCATTTTGCCCTTAAAGGTATAAATGTCGATGGCATTTTGCACAGCCTTTTCCCGCAGGTTAGAACCCTGGGCAATGACGATTTCCTTATTTTCTTTGGCAAAGGTGATAGTGCTCATGTTTTTTCCGCTAGCTTATATTAAGAATTATCAAGAATTTTTGGCAGTTTGCCAAGGGGCGGGACTACCAAATATCTTGATAGCCCCGCCCCTCAGAAATATTATCGCAATTTATCAGAACTGATTTACATACACCGCATTCCGCAAAGTAGACAGGTCGCGATTGTAACCAACGATCGCTTGCAGTCGGTTGCTTCTAGCTCTGGTTAACTCGGTTTCAGCACTGATCACATCTGTTTGAGTACCTACCCCAGCCGCAAAACGCAGTCGGGCTAAACGGAGACTTTCCTCGGCTTGTTTGAGTGCTCCAGTGGAAGTAATAATGTTTTGTTGATCGGCATTGAGGTTGTTATAAGACTGCTCGACCTCTAGACGAATTTGATCGCGGCTGGTGATGTACTGAGTGTCAGCGATCGACTGGCTAGCTTTGGCCTGAGCTACTCGCGAGCTAGATGCTCCACCATCTAAAAAGTCCCAACGAACTCTAGCACCCACGCTGTAATTATCTGCAAAGCCCACCGATCGTTGAAAATCTTTGCCCAAGTCATAGCGAGCAAACAAGCTGAACTGCGCTTGATCACCAGCGGCAGCTTGGTTGGCCTGTTGTTCGCCGATAGTACGGCGCGCTGCGGACTGTTTTAGCTCTGGCCGGTTGCCATAGGCCAACACAATGCTGTTTTCTAACGAGATATTCCAGGTGCCACGCGGTACCACTTCTTCAGCGGAGGTATATTCCACATTTTCAGTAGTGTTTAAAATTTGCGCTAGTCTCTTGCGAGCATTTTGCCGCTGACTAATTGTTCTGACCACGTCTTGTTGAGCTGTGGCTTTTTGGACTTCAGCCCGAATTACATCAAATTTAGTACCCAACCCAGCTTGTTCTTGCAGTTTGGCATCCCGCAAACTACGTTCCGCATTTCTCACCGCCGCGACGTTGATTTTGAGCTGTTCGTCGGCTTGCTGCAAATCGTAGTAAGCAGTAATTACAGTGGAGCGCACATTTCGGGCAACACGACTCACCTCTAGTTGATCGACTCGCAACTGGCCTTCGGCGGCTTTGACTCGACTACTATTCAGACCGGCACTAGAAAGAGCATAGTCAGCTTCGATACCAGCTCTGAGTGGTGTCCCGACCGTACTGCCAGCAATACTGGAAATAACTGGAGCACCAGTATTAGTCAGAGAGCCATCAATGGAAACCGTTACCGATTCAGCAGCCTGAGCTTCTCGAATAGTTGCGGTACTGCGATCGGTTTGCAATCTGGCGGCTTCGATTTCGCGGTTGTTGCGGTCAGCTAAGTCTAAAGCTTGGCGTAAAGTCAGACTGCGACCACTCCTGATCTGCACATCACTAGGCTGAGTCTGACGTTGGAGCAAATTTTGATTGGGATTCCGCAGTGGAGCCGGAGCAGTATTTTGAGCGCTGGCTGGTGCGGCGGCGGCGGTAGATAAGAGGAACATCGCACCAAAAATTTGAGAAGGTTTCAACATATCGTTTGCAGGTAGTTCTTTGATGTTAATTCACGATTACTTCGATTTGTGCGTCAGAAAACATTCAGACACAGCGCTTAAATAATTGGTAGCATTTTTTGGGCATACTTGTCATCAGCCTAATCGGTCAGGATGCCAATAATCTCCAGAAAATCGGCGATGTCGATTACTGGTATTGCTGAAACCCCCAATGTTTGCTCTAAGCTAGCTAGAGTCATATCATCGAGGAATTTGGCCTCGTCGTGCTTAAGCATCACTGTCGGTATTAGTATTCCATCGCCCAGATCCATATTCTGGAGATTTTTCACTAAGTCTTGACCAGTGACCAAGCCTGTCACTGTGATGGTTTGTCCCCAATATTCACTGGCGATCGGCACTAAATTGATGCACAGACCAGGAAATTGGTTTAATCGATCGACGATCGGCTGAAAAGCCTGAGCCACCGCATTACCTACTACCCAAGTATAGGTCGCCGGATGGGAGGGCGGCTCACAGTGATCGATCTCTGCGCTAAATTCATCGATAAAACGTCGAATCGAACCCACGCCGTTGCCCAACTGGGGATAGTCTTCATAACTTTCACTAGCCGGTAGTTCCACTTGGGCGATTAAGTACCACTCATCGGCCAACCACACAAAAGTAGAGCCATATTGCTGGCGAAACTCGGTTTGCAGGGCTTCTACTTGTTCAATAACTTGGCGAGCAGCGGCCAGACTCACTGGCACTAGCGGATCTTCACTGGGTGGCCGAAACTTAGTGAGTCCTACCGGCACCACTGCTACTGAGAGCACTGCTGGGGTATCACCACCATGAAAAGCAGCTAGATCGCGGATGGTACGATCGAGTTCCACGCCATCATTAATACCCGGACAAAGTACTACCTGGGCATGAATTTGTAATCTTCTGGCCTGAAACCAAGCCAAGTTTTCTAAGATTTTACCAGCCCGATCGTTTTGCAGCAGGCGGCGGCGCACATCTGGATTAGTGGCATGTACCGATACAAACAATGGAGAAAGGCGGAGGCGATCGATTCGTTCCCATTCATTGCTACTCAGATTGGTCAGAGTCAGGTAACTGCCATACAAAAAGCTCAAACGATAGTCGTCATCTTTTAAGTACAGAGAAGCCCGTTTACCAGGTGGTTGTTGGTCAATAAAGCAAAAAGGGCAGCGATTGTTGCATTGAATCAGACCATCAAACAAAGCCGACTCAAATTCTAGCCCCAGATCTTCATCGAAGTCTTTTTCAATTTCGATGCTGTGAGAGCGATCTCGATCATCTAATACTTCCAGAGTGAGAAATTCTTCCGAGCAGAGAAACCGATAGTCAATCAAATCCCGCAGGGGCTGACCATTGATTGCAACCAGTCGATCGCCCTTACTAAACCCTACTTCCTCGGCGATCGAGCCAGGAACTACGCCACTGATGATTGCTGGTCGCACTGCTGCTTCACTCATCCTGCTCCTAGGTTAGGTAGTTTGCCATTTCCCAACCAAACCGCGCTCAAAATCGCCAAACCAAAGGCCAGACGATACCAGACAAATACCCAAGTACTCTGTTTTTGCAAAAACTTCATTAACCAAGCGATCGACATATAGGAAAAAATAAAAGTTGCGATAATGCCCAAAAGCATGGGTAAAATCATCGCTTTCTCTTGTAATACATCTTTGGTCTGTACCAGAGTTACTAAAGTTAAGGTTGGTAAGCCCAACAAAAAAGAAAACCGTGCGGCGGTCTCGCGCTTGAGACCCAAAAACAAAGCCGCTGTGAGCGTCGAGCCAGAACGAGAAGCACCAGGTAATAAGGAGATCGCCTGGGCTGAACCAACCAAAACTCCATCCATTATCTTGAGCTTATGAAAGTCTCGCTCTCTTTTGCCCACTTGTTCAGATGCACCTAACAGCAGTGCCATAATAATCGACATCACACCAATGATCAAAGGGCTTTCTAGATTAATTTTGTTCATTTTCATGACCAAACCAATCAACAGTGCCGGACAGGTGCCGATGGCAATGCCCACCAAAATCTTCCATTCTTCTCGTCGCCAGTCTTTGGCCCGAAGAGCCTGCCAAGATCCACTCACTATCTGAACAATATCTGGCCAAAAGTAGACAAACACGGCACCGACACTGCCAAGCTGAATCCCATCTAGAGCTGTTTTACTCCAGCCAGCATGGGGTATGCAGGTCTGAACAGCATCTTTGGCACAGGTTATCTCTTCCCAGCCCAAAATATCTCGAAAAATAATTAGGTGGGCGGTGCTGCTGATCGGCAAAAACTCTGTGATGCCCTGAACTAAGCCCAGAATGATGGCCTGCAAATATTCCATATCAACCTCACATGATCGCTCTTTAGCATACAGGAAACCTATGCTCTCCATACTCCCTGTCGGTACCAAGCCTCCCCAGATTTTTGTGATATCTTTAAAGGAATATTAAATTCATTAAATAAACTTAACAAACCATTTTGTTAAATAACACTTTTAACCCCAATCTAGCAAAGGGCTGGTTGGCGGCAGCAGGCGAAAGTCATTGGCAGGTATTTGGTGGCGCAGCATTATTGGTATCGCTCCCTGTATTTATCGAAGCCCCTTTGGTTAGGCAATTTCCCGGTTTTTGTCTGGCTCTCACCCTTTTCTGGGTGGCCTTGAGCTATTTTTTATATCAACGGCCCAAAACTCGCCTCTGGGGTGATCTGCTTTTTGGCTTTAGCTGGAGCTGGCTGGCGGGGGCGATTTATTGGGGGTGGTGGCGCTGGCTACCAGCAGTACATTTGCCCATGGAGTCGATCGGTTTACCAGTAGTACTCTGGCTGTGTTGGCTCGGCAAAGGCCAAGTGGGCAGTTTATTTTACCTAGGATCTCTGCTGGGCACTGCTGCCACCGATTTTTATATTTATGCAGTAGATTTGGTGAAATATTGGCAACAGCTCATGATTGTCGAACCAGCCTTGGCTACTCCCTTATTACAAGCGGCGATCGCTCAGGTGCAGACTCCCCGAGGCACTAGTTGGGCTGTTATATTAGTGAGTCTGCTATTATCCTTGGGCATAATCTGTTTGGGTCATAAGAAAAATCACTGGTATGCTTTCAGTGGTGCGGTGCTGACTACTATTATTGTCGATAGCTTATTTTTGGTCATTGCTACCGCCACTCAATCTCTATAAATCTCTAAATCAAAGTCCCATTCTCCCTAGCTCTTCTATCGTGAATCAAGGACCCTCTGCTTACTTAGTGCTGCAAGCTGATTCTGGTACTCGCCGCTTTGCCCTTGTGGAAGGCAAGTGCTGGACGGTTGGTAGGGGTGAGGAAAGCAATATTGTGATTAAAGACCGCTGTATTTCTCGCAACCATGCCATGTTGCAAAGTACCGAAGGTGGCTATTATCTGATCGATATGGGCAGCAGCAACGGCACTTTTGTCAATGGTCGGCGAGTGAGTGTGCCGTTGATTATCCACGATGGCGATACCGTTACCTTTGGCCAAACTGAGCTAAGGTTTTTTCGCCCCCGCATAGATGAAAGTTCTTTGGGTTCTGCCGATGAAATGACTTTAGATGGCACGGTCACCTCAATTTTGCATGTGCGCAAGTTAATGTCGGTGATGGTGGTAGATATGCGCAATTACACAGTGCTAGCCAGACAAACCGAGGAAAACCTGCTGTCGGAAGTAATGACTACCTGGTTTCGTAATGCTGGGCATATTATTCGCCGCTATGGTAGCTGGGTAGATAAGTATATTGGTGATGCGGTAATGGCGCTGTGGTTTCACAATTCTGACACCGTGACCAAGCAAGAAATGATGGGCATTTTACATGCCTTAAATGATATTGATCGCATGACCAAAGCCCTGAGCAAACGTTACCCTTTACCTTTTGAGCTACGGGTGGGCGCGGGGCTAAATACTGGCTATGGCATGGTGGGCAATGCCGGGAGCAGCAGTCAACCAGATTACACGGCTTTGGGTGATACGGTGAATTCGGCTTTTCGCCTAGAAAGCATTACCAAAGAAATTGGCGCAGAAATTGCGATCGGAGTAGAAACCTATCAATATGTTCTACCGCTGATTGGCGAGAACAAAGTATTTAAGCAGTGCTCGGTGCAACTCAAGGGCTATGAACAACCAACGATTACCTATGCCACTAAATTCAGCGCCCTAAATACTTTCATCAACCTAAGTAATGATAAACCTCAAATCAAAATTAAAAAGGCCGCTCCAGTGACTGCGCAAATGCAGTCGATCACCTCTAGTACAAGCGCAGCGATCGATCAAGGGTCTCCCAAAGACGGTTTTTAGACTTGCAGCAACTGGAGAGCCGCCGGTAAAATGCGATGTTCTTGGATCTGTATTCGGGCGTGCAGTGATTCGGCAGTATCATCGGGCAATACTGGTACGGCAGCTTGCATCAGAATCGGGCCACTATCTACGGCTGGGCGCACTAGGTGAACTGTACAACCGCTGATTTTTACTTGGGCAGCAAGGGCTTGTTCGATCGATCTAATGCCGGGAAAGCTGGGCAACAGGCTGGGGTGGATATTGACGATGCGATCAGGAAAGGCATCGATTAATACTGGTGTCACCACCCGCATCCAACCGGCCATGACCACGCAGTTCACTTGGTAATCTTGCAATGTCTGGACGATCGCGGCATCTAGGTCGGTGCGTGCCACTCCACGATGATCATGAAAAACGGTAGGAATGCCATATTCAGCGGCTCGATCTAGGGCTTTGATTTGGGGATTGTTATAAATTAGCACCGCGATTTCAGCTTGCAGTTGGCCAGCAGCAATTGCCGCTGCCACGGCAGCAAAGTTGCTGCCACTGCCAGAAGCCATGACACCCAATCGCAAAAGAGTTTTGCCATCTTTCACGGTGTTTATCGGCAAACTGGGGGAAACTAAACAATCCACAGGGTAAGTCCTTGAGTATCTTTGAGGTGCACGATATTTTAACAGCCTGGGTGCTAGCTACTCACGATCATCTCCAAATTAGCATTACAGTGCTAAGCCAGGTTGATGCTGGGGGACTAGCCCCCCAGGCCCCCCAGCAGAGGGCGGAACGCCGCCCTCCACACCTCCCGCGTAAGGGTTGATCTTGCTGAGTTGCCGCGTTGTCTTAATTGATCGAATTGAGTTGGATTAGCAGCCGCAACTGCGCGACAACGCTGGTTGATGGTTTTGAATTTGGAATTGCGGGGTCTCTGTTCTCAGAATCAACTACCATGATCCTTGTTTACCATCAGTCCCTGATCCTATGTCGATCGCTCCTCTTTTGAAAGCATTGAAATTACTATTGGCCATTGCTATTTGCTGGCAACTCGCTTTATCGCCCAGCTTTGCTGTGATTCAATCCCAGTTCTATAGCTATCGCCAGCCCAGCTTTGATGGTACCGGCAAAGTGTATTTGGGGCGAGAAATTGCGCAGGTAATGGGATACACCGGCTCTGAATGGCTAGAACGCCCCGATCGGGCCACTGAAGAACAACCCCAAAAGCTGGTTACCGCCTTGGCCTTAAATACTACCGATACCGTAGCTGAGGTGGGTGCTGGCACTGGTTATATCTCTCAGCTTTTGGCTCAGCAAGTGCCTCAGGGCAAGGTGTTAGCGATCGACTTGCAGCCAGAAATGGTGGAATTACTGCAAAAGCGCATCACTAAGGCCAAGATTACCAATATCGAACCACGTTTATCTACCGAACAAAGTCCTGGCCTATCTACCAACAGCATTGATCTGGCCGTGATGGTAGATGCTTATCACGAATTTGGCTTTCCTCAAGAGATGATGACTAATATTGTGGCCGCACTCAAACCAGGTGGCAGAGTAGTATTGGCAGAATATCGCGGCGAAGATCCACTGGTGTTCATTAAGCCTCATCACAAGACCACCCAAAAGCAAATTCGGCGAGAGTTGGCAGCGGTAGGATTAAAGTGGCAAAAGACTGAGACTATTTTGCCCCAACAACACTTACTATTTTTTACTAAAGCTTAGGTGGATTTTCGATCGCTTGGACAGTTTCAAAATCAATAAAAGCCTAGAGTATTGGTGGTTGGATGGAGGCACTAGCCTTGCCAAAATCTTTGGGGAGTAGGCTTGAATTGGCAGAGTGTTTAGAAAATGTGTTATTTGTTAATAGATAGACCCCAACAGATTGCTGATCATGACTGTTACTAACTCCACCGATTTAGAAGCAATTTCACCAAGTGAACGCTGCGCGAATGTTACTGATATCGATCGGCAACTTTCCAATCGCCACATCGATCTCGATCCGGGTGGATATTTTATTATTTATATCGATACGGCGGCACAGACTATTGGTGCTAAGCATTTTGGCAATGTGATTAACGACAAAGGCTTGGCGGTAGATCCCCAAACAGGTAAGGTGATTCCAGCTAAAGGCAAGGTGCAACGGCAGTCGGAGCAGCTATTTAGTGGTCGCACAGCCAAGGAGCTATGTGTGGCTATTTTTGAGGGAGAGAGCTGCCCAGTTACGATGTTCGATCACGCCGCCTATTTAGGGCGAGAGTTGCAACGAGCAGAAGCCTGTTTGGTCAACGGAGCTGAATATGTTCAAGATTAGACAATTGGTGTAGGTGACAGTGATTTACACCGGATGGCTCTTCAACCAGCAATTCTAAATTTACGAGCTGGCAAGCACTTCAGCTATCTGGGATAATGGGGTTAAGAAAATTCATCTAAAAGTCGATGATAGAAATTCTAAATATCACTACCTTAATGGGGTACTTGCGGGAAGCTATTGACAAGA
>JANNEH010000059.1:0-3754 GCA_031378405.1 Synechococcales cyanobacterium OTE_75_metabat_409 | reverse complement strand
TTATTTATTTTTTGTCAAAGGGCTAGTGGCCACTTCCCCATCTCATGCGGAAGTCTTGATTCAGCTTGCCCATTTATTTTTTGGTTTTGGCGGTTTGCTGATTTTTAAGGAAACCTATAGTCGCAAACAATTATTAGGACTGTTTATTTTAATCTTGGGCTTGGTAGGGTTTTTTAATCAGCAGTTGGCGGTAGTGGCGGCCACCGATCGATATTGGGCGGGTAGTGCCATGCTGGCTTTTGCGGCCTTGACTTGGGCAATCTATGCTTTAGCTCAGAAGCAAATGTTGCAGCAGCTCAGCTCTGGCCAAATTATGTGGATAATTTATGGTTGCTGTGGAGTGATTTTTGGCATTTTTGCCCATCCGGCGAGTTTGTTAACTATGTCGCCGCTACAGTGGGGAATGATGATATTTGCGGGGTTGAATACTTTTGTGGCCTATGGTTCTTTTGCCGAGTCTTTAGCCCATTGGCCTGCTTCGCGGGTGAGTGCGGTGTTGGCTTTAGCGCCGATCGTCACTTTAGTGGCAATGGCGATCGCGGCTCCTTGGTTATCACTTCATGCTGAGCAAATTACGCCTTTGGGGATAGGGGGAGCAGTGGCGGTGGTAGTTGGTTCTATTTCAATTTCCTTAAACGATCGATGACCATGACCAGAAGTCCGACTTCTGACCCGCAGCCATCAACCAGAAGTCGGACTTCTGGTTGATGTCATCGACGTTTCGGAGATAGTAATTTTCCCCACCAATAGGGAAACCAACGGAGCACAATAAACATTACCGTTCCAAAGAATAATGACAGAGTGAGGCTCACATACAAAGTAGGGTTTGTGAGCAAGATCGGAGTATATTGCAAGGTATCTTCGACAAAGCCTTTACGAGCGGGTAGTTCGGTCTTTTTGTGATCATAGGTGGTGATTACTGCTGATAAAACTTGGCTGGCCGCAAGGCCGGTGGCGATCGAAGCAATGGTGATATTGGTGGTGCGATCGACTTGAGTTTGCCTAATTTGAATGTGGCTTTGGACGGTTTGGCTGAGAATTTGCAAAATATCTCGGCTGGGGGCAAGCTGTTCGTAGTCGGCGGCGATTTGTTTTTGGTATTTAGGGGTGTAGCGATCGTCGGTAATGAAGTCTTTAAACATTGCTAAATTGTTAGCAGATCCGGCTTTTGCTTGGATAGTTACCAATCGTTGCCGATAGTTATCACGGTTGGTTTGGATGGTTTGGCCTTGGGATTTCAGCAGGTCTAGGCGATAGGTGAAATCTGTTAGGCTGACCAAAATCTCTTGCAGTTGCCGATCGGTCATGATCCCTTGGTGCATTTGTTGGAGATAGCCGATGATTTTGCTATAGTCTTGTTTCAGTTGAGCGCTGCAAGCATTACTTTTATGGGCTGCTGCCAAAATTTTGTGGCGATAGCGACAGAGATATAGCAGGTCTTGATAGCTTTGGCTGGCTTGCTGGTAAGCGTCGGCTGGTTTTAGATTGGCGGGCATCAGCCAGATCAGAGTATGCGGTGTCTGGGCAATTTGGTCAGATAACTCAGGGGCGATGTTGGCTCGATCGACCCATAGTTCATAAATTTCTCCGCCTTGCCAAGTGCCTTGATTTTTGAGATCTTTTTTCCAGTCCATCTTGGAATCTGGAGAGTGATCGGCAATATTTTGGTAAATGGCTTGGGCGATCGCGTCGGGTCGATCGGTGGAATTAACTAATTGAGCTTGATAGAGCCAAGTTTCTCCTAAAGTGCTAGGAGATTCAGCAAGTGCTAAAAATCGATCGAGTCCCCAATGTTTACCGAGATTGTCAATTAATTTAGGATTGTAATCGGGCTGCTTACTGTTATCTTTAATACCAGAGTAGTTACTGATGAGGCAATAGGTATCATCAAGTTGGAGCGGTTGATGACAACCATCATGACCGGTGGGAAATATGCCACGTTTGCTATCAATTAGTTCTACAATTTCGCTGGTGGTTTTCAGATCACAGAGTTTGTTAAATTCTGCTATTTCAATTTTATTGCTGTCTTCCAGTTTGAATTTACGCAGGAATTTTTCAAGTCGCTGCGATTGCTCTGAATCTTCACCACTAGTTTCGCCAAGACCTATGCGGAGATCGGAGAGAAAGAGGGTAACGGTGGGATAAATTAGCTCGTCAATGCCCATAGTTTATTTACCCAGGAGTTTTTGGAACCAACTGGGTTTGGTTTTCTGTTGAGCACAGCGGATACTATCGGTGCTTTGTACCACGTCTTTAAAAACATTGGTGATTTCGGCGGTGCTGGCTTCTGAATAGAAGTTGATCGGGCCACCTTTGGTGCGGTTGATGTTCTTTTGCTCTAGCTCTGAGGCAGCCTGTTGGTAAGCGGCCTCTAATTGAGGATAAGCGGCCAAGATCGGCTGAAGCAGCACGATTGGTTGTTCTAAAATGGCTGGATCGGCCTGGATTTGTTGACCGATGCTGTTTATCTGGCTTTGGAGTGATGGGGAATGTTCTTGGCGAGATGTGGCAAGGATGAAAGCGCTCAAAATTTCGCGGTTGATGGCTTCGTAGATCATAGGTGGAATTGGGTATGGGTTGCAGACGGTATCGATCGGAACCTTTGGTTTATTCTAGCCTAGGGGCTGCGCCGCTGACGGTGAAGGCTGCCCAATAGTAGGGGTCTTGGAAGGGGCAGGTTCGATCGGCTGCTGAAAGTAGATCGGAGATAGTGTTGGTGATTTTGTAGCTGATTGTTGGGTCTAGATCATGATTTTGCAGGAGTTGTTGATAAAATTCGCGGAGTTCTTGGTTGGTGACGTGGCGCAGCCATTGGCTGGTGTGGTGGAGAGCTTGGGGCACCGGGATGTTGTGGCTGAGTTGTTGATAGAAATAAATAAAGAAGGGGCTGCTGGCGATATCTTTGACGCTCCAGAGGCTGGAGATAGTGTAGCTGGCTCCGCCGCTGAGGCAGGCGCTGACGAGGCCGATGTATTCGTCGTTTAGGGTTTGATGATTGACGATCGAGGTTTGGCAGGCGGCAAGGACTATCAGGTGGTAGGGCTGAAGGTTGCTGGTGGCCAGATCTGGGCAGGTGACGGTTTCGTTGTTATTGAGGTAGAGACAAGATTCTTGGGGGCGACGGGCGAAGTGTTGGCTGTGGCCGGTGAAGTGGAGGATGCGTTGGGGTTGGGGGGAGATCTGGGGGTCTTTCGATGCATCACCAATAAATTCCAAGAATTCTGGTTTGGTGGTGACATCATTGGTTAATGTTTCACCCTGGGGGCAGAGGGCGCGGATGGCGGTGATTTCTATTTCGGCGTTGGGCAGGTCGCTGCCTTGGGGTGGCTGAATGAGATCGACTATTGGGGGTGCTTGAGTAGGGGGCTTTTGCTGGAGATTGAGGGCGATTTGCAGGCTGGGTAGGTAGGTGATGGGGTAGTCGAAAAATTGGTGTAGTGGTAGGCGGTGCAGGTCTTTGTGGGGAATTAAGATGAGGTTGGTGATGTTGGGGGTGATGTGTTGGTGAATTTGATCAATTTCTAAAATTTGTTGGAGCTGTGACCAGTCGAGTTTGGCAAATTCTGGGTCTAGGGTTTTTTTGTTTTTCTTGTTAAGGTTGGTGGGGTCTGGGCTGGCGGCGATGCTATTGGTTTTGTCCCATTGTTCGATCCAGGTTTGTAGTGGTGATAAATTATAGTTGCAGAGTACGGTAGGAGTTTCTGTGCCTGGTTGGAGAATGAAGGTGCTGAGGGCGCTGGGGCTGAGGTGCCAG
>JANNEH010000008.1:0-1828 GCA_031378405.1 Synechococcales cyanobacterium OTE_75_metabat_409 | reverse complement strand
ATTTTTTTCTGCTGCTGTTTGTATTGAATGAGCTGGCGGACTGTTAGCATGGCGATAAAAGTTAGGCAGTAGGATTCGGCAAGAAATCATGATCTTAACGGACGAATGGCCGCAGCAGCGCGCCTGGGTAGAAATCGATCGAGCTAAATTAGCTCATAACGTCCAGCAATTGTGCAGTTTATTGGCACCAGAGACCGCCCTCATGGCGGTGGTCAAAGCCGATGCCTATGGCCATGGCTCGATCGAAGTGGCCAAAATCGTCTTGGCGGCTGGGGCAACTTGGCTAGCCGTCGCCACTGTCCCCGAGGGGATCGAACTGCGAGCAGCGGGCATTCAGGCACCCATTTTGTTATTGGGCGCAGCCAACAGTTTTGAGCAAATTCAGTTGATTGAACAATGGGGCTTACAACCTTCGATCGTCAGTATCGAACAAGCCCAAATATTTCAAGAATATCTTCAGCAACCCATCCCAGTACATATCAAAATAGATACGGGTATGTCGCGGCTGGGAATTCCCTGGAGCAAAGCCGCAGGTTATTGCCAAGCCATTCTTCAATTCTCCAAGTTACAGATTGCCAGTATTTATTCGCACCTCGCCACTGCCGATGAACCAGATCCGACGATCTTAGAACTGCAACAACAGTGCTTCACCACAGTTATTGCTGAGCTGAAATCATTATTTGACCAGCTCCCAATGCTACATTTAGCCAATTCTGCCGGTTTGCTAGTTGGCCAACAGTTACACTATGATTTAGTCCGGCCTGGACTAGCATTGTATGGATTGTGCCCCGCGCCTCATTTAACTCACAAGATAAATCTACAGCCAGTCATGAGCGTTAAGGCGCGCATTACCCAAATCAAAAACATCACACCAGGTACCGGCGTGAGCTATAGCCACCGCTTTATCGCTCAGCGGTATACCACTATTGCCACAGTGAGTATTGGCTATGCCGATGGTGTGCCTCGTCGTTTATCTGGCCAGCTAGAAGTGCTATTACATGGTCAGCGCGTCCCACAAATCGGCAATGTTACAATGGATCAAATTATTTTAGATGTCACCGATCTACCAGCAGTAAGGGTGAATGATGTGGTAACCCTACTCGGCAGGGATGGCTCACAACACATTACTGCCGATGACTGGGCTGCTCTTTTAGACACGATTTCTTGGGAAATTCTCTGCGGCTTCAAACACCGCCTCCCAAGATTGTTGAGTTAGCAAATATATTGTGCTAGCTAATTTCCTGATAGCCAGATAAAATCAGATCCTGAATGCAAGGTAGGTGCGTGATGAAAGAACTTTCGGAAATCTCTGGTTCCCTAGAGATAGAGAGCAAGGAAGATATCAACCCTAGTGTTTACCGTAGCCGTCTGTTTGGCTTTATTCATCGTCAAGCCTATCGCTTGCGCGAAGGAGTAGGGCTGGGGTTCCGCCAGGTTAAGGTGTCGGTGCAATGGACTGGCCAGATTTTGCTGTCGCCGTTGCGGTGGTTCGATCGATTCAAACAAGATGCCAGTAGACAAATTGCTGGTGAAGAAAAACTTCAGCAGTTACCACCCACTCCCACCAAGCCGCGCATTGAGGTGGAAAGCCTGTTGGCAGAGGTCGCGGCAGCGGGCTATGGAGAGCTGCAAATGCCGGTGCGAGAAGATTGGTCGGTGGTGGATGCTAAAGATTGGGATACGACGCTATTGGGCGGTAGTCAGCTAGCTCTACGGGGTGAAGCGGCACCAGTGCAGCGCACCAAGCCGGTGATTCGGGGTTTGGCTTCGTTGCTGGCCGATCGCAGTTTGGTGTTGGTCGATCGATATAACCAAATTTTGGATGTGC
>JANNEH010000339.1:0-15458 GCA_031378405.1 Synechococcales cyanobacterium OTE_75_metabat_409 | reverse complement strand
CCAAAAAAAATCAAATCTCCAGGCATTAGCTCTTCGATCGAAATATGTCGGACAAAAGCCTCTTGCTGATAAGAATCACGCGGTAGCCAAATGCCCTGAGACTTAAAAGCCGCCTGCATTAACCCCGAACAATCATAATCTGGAGCAATTGTACCGCCCCACAAATACTCATTGGGTACCGCCATGGCTCCATGAGTAAAGGCGATTACCCCTGGTAAACATTGTTCGATTTGCGCTCGATCGATCACTCGCGGTTCATAAAAACCAATACTTGGCTCTAGATGTCGCAAATCGCGCACCAGTAGCCAGCCAGGATAGTCATCCTCTACCGAGCGGACTCGGACTACACTGTTTTCTACGTTGGTATCCACCACCCTAATCTTCCGGCCAGCAGCAATCTGGGAGGCCAGACCAACTGCTTGAGTAGAGCTATACAAGTTGAGATTCGATCGACAGGTATATTCGATATCTGTAGACAGTGGCAGGCTCATATAAATTTAAAAAAGAGATTACCCTACGTAGTTAGCAATGCGGGCAAAGCCCTTGGCATCTAAACTAGCTCCACCTACCAGTACTCCATCAATTTCTGGCTGCGCCATAATTTCATCGATGTTTTCGGGCTTCACCGAACCACCATACTGAATGGTCACATCTGGATTACTTAACTGCGCCCGGATTTGACCGATCGTGCGATTAGCTTCTGTGGCCTCGCAGGTGTCACCAGTGCCGATCGCCCAGATGGGTTCATAGGCAATTACTAGTTTCTGTAAGTTTACACCTACCAGACCAGCTCTCAACTGCTCAGTAATGATCTGATTGGTTGTACCGGCATCCCGCTGCTCTTTAGTTTCACCTACGCAGAGAATTGGCACCAGTCCCTGCTGCTGCGCAGCCTTAATTCTCAGATTAACCGTGCTGTCTACTTCCCCAAAATATTGGCGACGTTCACTGTGACCGATGATGACATAGCTCACTCCCAGTTCAACGAGCATCCCCGCCGAAATCTCGCCAGTATAAGCACCGTCTACTTCCCAATGAACATTTTGCGCACCTAGTCGGATTAGGCTGCCATGCAAAAACTTGCTGACGGTTACCAGGTCGGTAAAAGGCACACAGAGCACCACAGCTCGATCTTCGGGAGTAGATTCAGTCAAAGGTAAAAATGCTTGCATAAACTCCGCCGCTTCGGCTTGAGTTTTAAACATTTTCCAGTTGCCAGCAATAATAACTTTCCGCACAGTAAATCTCTATCACTTGTATCCACAAGGTTATAGCTTACCGCGAATTGTCCCCTGATGGTCTTACGCCGATAGAGTAGCAAGATTATAAATTACGTTGATCGACCGGGGCTTTTATTAAAGACTCCAGCACCCAGCGGGGACAGCCTCGGTTGGTAATGATGGTCTTTTCGCTAATTTTCTTGCCGCCATTGTCGGTAATAATCTCGGTTCTAGTAATGCTTTCCCCATTCTGCACATAATTTTCTAAAATTTTGAGCGCCGACATTTGTAGCTCAATTAACTGTTGTTGCAGCTTTTCTGGAATCTCGTTAGAGCCATTAAAGACTTTTTCAAAAAGAGCCAGAGCATCGGAATCGATTGTCAGAGTTGTACTGAGATCGGTAGGAGTGGGATCTGCTTCTACGCGCAGCTTGGAAGTAAGCTTTTCTAAAATATCACTCTCTTGAGGCTTCGGTGGTACTGGCGGCAGAGTTTTGCGGCGAGGCACTTCCGGCTCAGACAACTGATAAATCCAGGCCAAATGGGTATCGGCAGGTAGTTCTACCACTCCGGCTACCGATCGAAACATCAAACGCTGATTTTGGAAAGAAATCTCTTGAACGCGATGCCACTTAGACTTATTCAAAAACAGCAGATCTAGCTGCAATTCGCTGGCCGATTCATGGGTATGGCCATACCAAAAAGACTGAATCTCAAAACCGCTAGTGTAGCGAAGTTGATACCCAGCAGGAATTTGATATTTCTGATAGCGGAAAAAGCCCCGTTGAGTAGGATTATTGTCGATCGGCACAAAGTTGTGTTCAATCACAATATTGTGGATAAATTCCCAATAGCGCGAGTCTTGTTTGAGCAGAATATAGTGCAGCTTGTTGGACACTTTATTAATTGCAATCAGCTCTCCTTGAGGCGTAGCCAGTTGCAATGAATTATGGGCATAGTCGATCGACAGATTGTTGTTGCGCACCGATCGTTTTTTGCCTCGGGCGAAACGCTGAATCATCGTTTCATCATCGACCGTAGAAAAAATGCTTTCTTCGCCGTTGGCCGGTGGCTGTGCAGGATTTAGCCCCAGCTCGTTGATGGTTTCGATGTCGTAATCTGATGGGTAGTTAGATCCAGTCATTTTTTACTCAGCAGCTCAATGAAAGTAGACGGAAAAATATGATTCTTGCCAAAGCAAAAGAGATGGCTTTTCTACCGGTTGGCTGTCACTGGGCAGCGGTGATGTCAAAATTATGACATACCACTTCAAATAATTCCTTTAGCAACCAACGGGAGGTCTGGTGGGCTACATGCCCTCTTTTCCTAGATTTAGCATTCCCTAAAATTATTGGTTGATTACTAGCACACCAAAAAGAGAGGAGATGCGATCGCATCTCCTCTCTGACTGTGAGTTTCGTTTCTACTCGCTGCGTCCGTCGCGGGCGGCAGTGGCTTCATCGGGGTGAATGCCCAACCGAGTGAGGTTCAGACGACCCTTGTTGTCTAGTTCGCGGATTTTGACTACAACTTCGTCACCTACGCCCACTTCATCTTCCACTTTGCCTACTCGGTAGTCTGCAAGCTGGGAGATATGGATCATGCCTTCTTTACCAGGCAAGATTTCGACGAAAGCACCGATCGGAATAATCCGGGTCACCCGACCAACATAGACATCACCTTGGTTCAAGCGTCTGGTTAGAGCCTTAACCATTTGGATTGCCCGTTTGGCCTTGTCTTGATCGATCGCCGATACTGTCACAGTACCGTCATCTTCGATATCTACCTTGGCACCGGTTTCTTCAGTAATACCCTTGATGGTTTTACCACCTGGGCCAATTACCAAGCCGATGAATTCTGGTTCAATCCGGATAGTCAATAGGCGCGGAGCATAAGGAGACATCTCTGGCCGAGGTTGATCGATCGCCGCCAGCATTTTTTCTAGGATGTGCATCCGGGCTGGTTTGGCCTTATTAATGGCCTCGGCGATCGTTTCTAATGGCAAGCCAGCGATTTTCATGTCCATTTGCAGAGCAGTAATACCAGCGTCGGTACCAGCCACTTTAAAGTCCATGTCGCCCAAGAAGTCTTCAATGCCCTGAATGTCGGTCAAAATCCGTACTTCATTGCCTTCTTTGATTAGCCCCATTGCCGCACCACTCACGGGTTTGGTAATTGGCACACCGGCATCCATCATCGAGAGGGTCGAACCACAAACTGAACCCATCGAGGTAGAACCATTAGAAGACAATACTTCTGAAACTACTCGTAGTACGTAGGGGAACAGTTCCTTGGATGGTAACACTGGTAACAAAGCCCGTTCAGCTAAAGCACCGTGACCGATTTCGCGGCGGCCTGGTGAGCGCATCGGCTTGGTTTCACCGACAGAGTAAGGGGGCATGTTGTAATGATGCATGTAGCGCTTGCTACCATCTGGATGCAGATCATCCGCCAAGTCTTGAGCATCGCCAGGGGTACCTAATGTACAAATCGACAGTACCTGAGTCAGTCCCCGATTGAACAAACCAGAACCATGTACCCGTTTAGGTAACAATCCGACTTGGCAAGATATTGGTCGTACTTCATCGAGCTTGCGACC
Organism: Synechococcales cyanobacterium OTE_75_metabat_409; assembly: GCA_031378405.1. Lineage (GTDB taxonomy): Bacteria > Cyanobacteriota > Cyanobacteriia > Cyanobacteriales > Chamaesiphonaceae > JAAFHZ01. The sequence goes on along the minus strand of JANNEH010000339.1, from coordinate 11,639 downwards.
ATCTACCCGCACACCCTGCTCAATAATCTGTTGACGCATCAGCTTCTTAGTCACAGATTTAAACAAACCATCCACTACTTTGCTGTTGACGGCAGCGGCAACCACGATCGGGTCGGTTTCTGGTAACTCAGCAATAGCAGTCACAACTTCAGCTTTGACTGCATCTAAGGCCGTATCTCGTAGCTTTTTGTCGGGTTCGCCTTTAGCCAAAATAAGCTGTACTGGCTTAGTCGCTCGATCGGCGATGAAGTTTTCTAGAGTCTTATCCACCTCTGGCGGATTTTCAGTGACTATTTCGATGCCCAGTTCGGCAATCAGTTCGCGCTGTGCCTGAATTAAATCTCGGACGGCTTCGTAGCCAAAGTCGATCGCTTCGATAATATCTTGCTCGGGAAGCTGATTGGCTCCAGCTTCTACCATGATCACGCCTTCCGGAGAACCAGCTACCACCAAATCCAAATCACCGATTTCGATTTCGCGGTAAGTGGGATTAATAATAAAATCATCCCCTACTAAACCAACCCGCACAGCGGCCATTGGCCCACCGAAGGGAATCCGAGCCAACAAGGTGGCGATCGAGGCACCGGTTACTGCCAATACATCCGGAGGCACTAACTCATCCAAAGACATGGTAGTAGCCACGATCTGAATATCATCCCGCAACCAACTGGGGAAAAGCGGGCGCATTGGTCGATCGATCAATCTACAGGTGAGCGTCACTTTCTCGGGGGGTTTACCTTCCCTGCGCCAAAATCCACCAGGAATGCGACCGGCTGCATAGAGCCGTTCTTCGTAATCTACCAACAGAGGAAGAAAGTCGATACCATCGCGCCCTTTGGCACGAGTAGCGGTCACAAGTACGCTGGTTTCTCCGGACTCGATTAATACACTGCCACCAGCTTGGGGCGCTAACAACCCTACTTTAAGTCGAATATCCCGACCGTCAAAGGATATTGACTTATTAATTTCTGCCATTTATATTCACTTCCTGCGCGCTGTTCTCTTTTTGCTGGAGTCATCCTAACACTTTTGGGTGAAAGTTTCCGAGAGCAGCAGCGGTGATAGCCGCGCCAAGTGGCGCTAGCGCACGCTTTGGCGCAACATTTCCGAGGGGGTTTCAGCGGCAACCGTCAGGATTTGGATTCTTCTTTGCAAGGCAGCAATTTTCTGTTCAGCTAAAGCCAATTGCTGCTCGGCTTCCATGGCTCGCTCTTCGGCTATAATAGTCGCCCGTTGCTGTTGATATAGCTTGGCTTCCCAGTCTGGAGCCATCGGCGGCGGTGGGGGAATGACTGGCTCGGTTTTGCTGCCCCGAGCAGAGGTGACATCTAGCGATCGATCCCAGGCATCGGTGCCTTCAGCACCTGTTTGGTCGGCGGGCTTGTCAGGGCTAGGAATTTGGCACAGCCATAGTAATTGTTCGTTGCTTTTAATAACAATTTGACCGGGCAAAGTTTTAATGGTGAACTTGCCAGCTTCCACCACAATGTTTTGGATCGGGTACCAATTGTCGTTCAAGCGCACCAAAATATTCATATTGAAGCGCTGTTTATTTTGAAAGCGCTCGGTCGGCCACCATTTTTTCCACAGAATGGCTGGTTCAGTAAACTGTACTCGGTAGCCCGCCGGTGTAACATAATGGCGGTACTCCAAGTATCCAGACAGCTTAGAATCACCGAGCAATACAAAATCGCGCTCAATCAACTGCTCGCTCAGCTTGACGGCGTAATCTGAACCCGCTTTGACCAAAGCTGTGCGCGGCTGGCGCTGGAGATACATAATGCCCAAGATTTCGCCGGTATGAGAAATTACTTGAGAGACTCCGGCATTGGTTTCTAGCCGTACTCGATCGTTGGAAAGCAGTTGGTTGCTGCCTTGGGCAAACTTATGAATCAGTTTGGTGTCGCCGGAGTTAAAGATACTAGACATGAGTCTGGGGGGTGATAGGGTCGCGCTGTAGCTCATTGCCTCAAGCATACAAGCAGGCTACAGGATTTCGGATCAGACAAAAGGCTCAATTATATTTAAGGGAATGTATTTGGGGGACATAAAATTATTACAGATGGGGTAGGATTTTCCTGATGCTAAGCTGTATTTCAATCTGGGCGATCGCCTTTGGCGCGAGCGAAGCTATAAACCCAGCGAAAACAGCTATAGTAATCCCACTGCATTATTCGGCAATAGTGTACCTTTATCCGTATAAATCGGTATAAATCGATGTTAAGAATTGCAATTGTAGATTACGACTCGGGAAATTTGCACTCGGTGTGCAAAGGTTTGCAGTATGTAGGGGCAGAGCCGATCGTCACCGATTCGCCGACGGTGATTGCCGGAGCAGATGCGGTGGTGCTACCAGGTGTAGGTTCTTTCGATCCGGCCATGCGGCATTTGCAAGAGCGGCGACTCATTGAACCGCTGCGCCGGATTGCAGTCAGTGGCCAACCATTTTTGGGCATTTGTTTGGGGCTACAACTGTTGTTTGAGGGCAGTGCTGAAGGCACGGAAGCTGGTTTGGGAGTTATTCCTGGCCAGGTACAACGCTTTCGATCGACTCCTGGTTTGACTATCCCCCATATGGGTTGGAATCAGTTGGAAATCACCCAGCCACATTGCCCACTCTGGCAAGATTTAGCGCCCGGTGCTTGGATGTATTTTGTCCATTCTTTTTATGTAGAACCAGAGGACGATCGAATGATCGCAGCCAAAATTACCCATGGCGACCAACAGGTGCCAGTAGCCATTGCCAAAGATCATTTACAAGCAGTACAATTTCATCCCGAAAAATCGGCTAAAACTGGGTTGCAGGTGTTGGCAAACTTCTTGAAAACCGTGGCTGTGCCAGCAATATGAGCATTAGAATTCATGGCAATCGGGAAATTCAAACTTTGCCAGGGTTGGCAGTGCGCCCAACTCCAATAAAAGTCCGGCTAGCGCTGTTTAATAGCTGGCAGGGGCGGATGAATGGTTGTCGGTGGCTGGATTTATGTAGTGGCAGTGGGGCAATGGCAGCAGAGGCGCTCTGTCGCGGAGCGGTGACCGTGGTGGCGATCGAAGAGTCCCCAGTAGCCAGTAAACTGATTCGGGAAAACTGCCAAAAATTGGTGGGCGATGCAAGTTTTCGGTTGATCAATGGTCGGGTGCAAAAGTTTTTGCCCACCCTGGTTGGTCAACAGTTTGATTTGATTTATTGTGATCCGCCCTACCAGGGCAACTTGTATCAGCGAGTAATAGATGCCATCCAAGAAAGTGATCTGTTGGCTGCGGGGGGCGAAATTGCCTTAGAACATGGGGTCGATCGAGATCTCAGTCAGGAGTTGATCTTGACCACATTAGAAGTTTGTCGGCAGAAGACCTATGGCTCGGTGGCGCTGACTTTTTTGCATAAAACAGCCCCAGCCTCGATCGAGTCTGGGGCTACTGTAGCCTAGCTCTGAGCTAGCTGCCGATTTGGTCGCCACGCTTGTATTGGAAGTATGCTGCTACAAATAGTCCCAGCAGGGTTACTGCTACTAGTCCTAATACGATGCCCGAGAGTAGAGGTTCTACCACTTGTTCAATCTCCAGTAATTAAGAAATATATTAATTTCCCTTCCTTCTACCACGAAATCTCAAACGACTGCAACAGGTCATCTAAAAACCATCTCGCAAACAGGGACAGTTTTTTGTTTCGGGAGAGTACAGCCTCGGTATATCTATGCCGCACATGCATAATAAAGAAACAGGAGATTTTTAACCTCTTCCAAAGGAACTTGTACAAGTCGAAGCTGGCCTTAAGGTTTCATTCTCGCCAATTGAAGAAATTCCAGAAGAGATTCAAGGTCAGACGATCCGCTACGTTCCTGATTATGAACTTCAGTATAACTCTAAGCAGTGGAAATTAGGGTTGCTCAGAAGTTCCTGAATTGCATCTATTCCAGAACGAAGTAACTCTTCAACTTCTCTAGTTGGGGCATTCCCACAGCGTAGCCATATAACTTTAGGAGGAGAGCCATATAAACGGCTTCTCTCTGCAAAATCTGCATCCTGAGTCACGATGCAGAAGTCATTTGTCTTGGCAAACTCCCATATTTCAGTATCAGTCCTCTCTTCCAAGTCATGAAACTGGACATGGCTTGAATTTGAGTAGATGTCGGCTAATCGCGTCACTAGTTTACGACTCAAATTTTGATCGAAAAGCAATTTCAAGCGGCACCTGCCGAAACCGCTAAACGATGCTCCCGATCGGCAGCAAATTCTAGACAAGCTCTAATGTCCTCTTCCGTCAACTCAGGGAAGTCTTCTAGAATTTCAGAATGAGACATGCCAGCCGCCAGCCACCCCAAAACATCGTACACAGTGATTCGCATTCGTCTGATACAGGGTTTACCTCCTCGCTTATCTGGCTCAATCGTAATAATATTGTGATAGATCATAGTCATTAAGGGCTGTACAAGGGTTTCTAAGTCTAGCGCTGCCCAACAAAGGCTTGCAGCGGTATCAACACTCTGAATTATAACTCGAAGATCCTTGCCGCCGCTGAAGCCTGTGCCGTTAGGCAGCTTGGGTCTTTATAAAAGAGGATGTCTTGAGGTTATTTGTAAATGAAACTTGAGGAAGTTGTCCCTTGGGGCAGAACATTAATGGAAGAAATTCCAAGATGCTGATGAGCTTGGCAGGACGCGTCTCAACGCAATGGAAAAATTTTTATTAGACTATGAATTTGGAAAAGGGCGGGAATCAGATATTGAGAATCAGTCGGTAAGCGATCACCCCATGACAACCCTTTTGCAACGGACAATCAAAAATCACTTTGATGCCGAGAAAATTAGCATGATCGCTTACAATAGTCGCTCTGAAATTAATGTGCGATCGCCCAACTTATGAGCGAAATTGACCGAAATATCATCCATGATCCCTGACCAAGCCTGATACGAACCAAAGCTTCCTGTTGTGGTTGGCAACTCATCGTTCAAGCGACTGGAGCCAGAGGGAAAAGTGGAGAAATTATGAAGAAATATATGCTGTGAGGCAATTTTTCGCTACACTAGTAGCGGTGTGTTATGGCTAGCATAGCCGTATTATAAAACTTCTGTGAAGTTTGCCAAATTTTTTTTTAGTCAAGATCTATTCAGAAGGCGACCGTTGCAAAACCAATTGCTCGAACCAAAAACACTGCCTACTCAGCAAATCGCTGTCACCATTGCACTGTTGCTAGTGGTGGCCGTTTTGGTGTTGACTAGCTTGTTTCGTTCTAGCAGCCCCTACACCCAAGAAGTACTGGCTTTGCAGGGCGATCGAACCCTCGGTCATGCGATTTTTCAGATGAATTGCAGTGGCTGTCATGGCCTTGCTGCTCAAGGTCGGGTTGGGCCAAACTTACATGCTGTGGCCAAACGCAAATCTCGATCGGCGTTAATTGAGCAAGTAACCAGTGGTAACACCCCACCCATGCCACAGTTTCGTCCCAGCCCCCGTGAGATGGCTGATTTACTGAGTTATTTAGAAACTCTTTGAAGACCCCCTGGTAATCATTGGGATGTTCCCTATCATTTACCGATCTTAGCCAATACCTTTTCCAGTTCTTCAAGTGAAGCTGTATTAGTTAACTGCTCTCCATTTAAGAACAAAGCCGGTGGTTTTTCGATATCTAGTCTTCTGCCCAAAGTGAAATCATTGACGATCGCCTGGTCAGCAGCTTCATAATCGGTGCGAAACTTCGGCAAATCTAGCTTGAGCTTTTGAGCTGTTTCTAGATAAAATGCCTCACTGAGTTTGGCTTGATTCGCAAATAACTCATCATGATATTCCCAGAACTTGCCCTGCTTGTGAGCAGCCCAAGCGGCTTTAGCTGCCGGGAGAGCCTGGGGATGACGTTGAGTGAGGGGAAAGTTTTTAAATACTAATGTCACCCGGTCTTTGTGTTTAGCCATGAACTTTTTCACGGCTTCATTAGACTGCAAACAATCAGAACACTGAAAATCGGTGAACTTTACCAGCAACAACTTGTTATTGGTTGCTCCAGTAGTTGGGGAACTGCCGATTACCGCTGGGGAATTTTGAAAAAACTTCTGGATGGCGGCTACTCGATCGGCTTTTTCTTTGCGTTCTTCTTCCGATCGCTTTTCTTCAGCATATTTCCTGAGCACCTGATACAGCACCTCGGGGTTCTTGCGCAGCACCTCTAATATCTGTTGCTCTAAAACAGGATCTACTTTAGGCTTAGGTTTGGGTTTCGATTGGGCATTGGCCGGTACTAAAAGAGATACCGACAGCAAAGCAGAAAGCAGCAGGCGAGACAAAAAAGTCGGAGACATAGATGGGTAAATACAAGTGAAATTGATAAATGTTTTAAGGTCTGTGGGCAGAAATTAGAGGCGGTTTTGGAATTTAGTCGCGCCTTGATAGCCAGAAAGCTTGGCTAGCTTAAAGAGAGACATCGTACCAGGATAATTTTTGCCATTGATCCGCCAAGTGGGAAATGCTTTGATACCTGCTTGATTGCAGGCTGCAATATTGACTCCCTGGCCGCCTTCACCACATTCTATGTAGCTCACTTTCGACCAGGCAGCACTGCCAAACAATTGCTTTTGAGTATGGCAGTAGGGGCACCAAAAAGCGCCATACATAGTAGCACCACTCTTTTTCAGGTGCTCCGCCAAAGAAATTTCTGAGGCTCCAGAACTAGTACTAATCGCTGGACCGGTTTTGCCTGCGGCCAATTGAGTAGTAGCAGGTTGCACCACCGGACTAGAGCTAGAGCCTTTAGTTGCGGCTACCGCGCCGACGGCGGATAGTAAGACGACAGAAGTGATGATCACTTGCGAGATAGTTTGCATATTTTTGGTTGGTTAAAGATATCGCAGCAGACGGTTGAGGGTAGTCCAGAAGTTCCGTTACCAGAGCTTAAGTTTTTTCGGTAGCTTGGGAAAAATCGGCTTGCCGCAGAGTCTTGACCCATTTAAGTTGCTTAGGCCGTACCGCCATCCGCAGCGTGACAGCGGGCATGACTACCATCCAATGCAACATATAAGTCAGCCCAATCCAGATTTTACTGAAACCTGACTGGCCAGCCCGTCGCAAACCTACCCCAATACCCACAGTTTGCAATAATAAGCCGATCGCAGTCAATGGTCCGAGCAATGGCAATTGGTGAAAGATCACTGTGCCCACTAGATCTGGCACCACTGCTGTAGGCAAAAGATACTGCATTAATGCCAAAGCTACTAAATCCCAAGTTTTGCCGCCCAGTCGATCGACTGTCAGCAGCCGCCAATAGTCTAAATAACGCTGGTAGCCGCCCTCTGCCCAGCGATTTCGTTGGTGCCATAGAGCCATCCAACTAGTCACCCCTTCTTCCATTACGGCTGGGGAATTGGCTAGCTCTATATCCCAACCGTTCAAGTGCAGACGTAAGGTTAAATCTAGATCATCAGTAATAGTTTCTTCGTTCCACCCGCCACAGTCGGCTAAAGCCTGACGGCGCACAAACTGCCCATTACCTCGTAGTTCACCAATCCCACCCACTGTAATCCGCTGTTGCTGCAAATAGGCATCTAAAGCCATTTCGATCGATTGTCCCGCAGTTAGCCAGTTGGTCTGAACATTGGCGACTACTTTGCGGAGCTGCAATGCACCTACTTGAGGTTTGTGGAAATAATTGGCCACCTGCTGCAAAAAATCCGCAGCAACCTGAGCATCAGCATCAAATACTCCGACCAAATCACCTTTGGTCAGGGGTAAAACTTGATTCAGCGCCCCCGATTTGCCACCACTGCCAGTGGCGCGGTGTAAGACTCGCAGTTGTGGATGGCGTTGAGCTAATTCATCTAAAAGTTGAGGGGTGCGATCGGTACTGCGATCGTCAATTACCCATACTTCATATAGGGCTGCTGGATAATCTAACTTACATAAGTTGGCGACTAACTGCTCTACCACAGCTTCTTCGTTATGCGCCGAAACTAAGAGCGAGAAAGAGGGTAATGTCTGCACTGCTGGGGGTAAATCTGGCGGCTTGGCGGTTAACAGCTTGAGGGCATGAGGGAGCAAAATTAGCGCCGCCCCACAGACCAGCCACCACCCATCGATCGCGTGCAAAGTCAGAACTATTGTCCAAACTGCGGCCAACACCAGCGCTGCTTTAATCCGGCGGCCATCCATGCCGAGAGTGAAGTCGATCATGGGCGACAGATCTTCAGATAAAGGCAGGCTGTGATTGGGCATGATGCAAAACTGAAAATATACAAAACTTTATTTTACGATCAAGATGAAATTAAGGGCAGGTTTTGGTCAAACCCACCCCGATCGATCTATTTTTTTCCTTAGACCAACTGAAGGAACTTCTTGCGAGCCAAGAATTCCCCAGCGTTGCTGAGTCCGTTGAGCCACCAATATTTATCAATGCCCATAAAGAAGCTGGGAATTAAATAACACCAAACTGTACAGCCTTCACAGACCGAGAGTTTGCCCTGCGATTGACGATAGCTTTCGACTGTTTCCGATTCCCGATACAAGTCATAGAGCTTGCCTTCGATCGCCACGCCATCTTGAGCAAAGTGGTAGCAAGGCAGCAATAGCTTATCGTCAGGAGAGATGGCAATTACCGCGTCTACCGCCTTGCAGCGGGGATTATTGGTGTCATTGCCACCATCGGCAATAAAGGCCAGGGCAGCCCGGTTATAGCCAATGCAGTTATATTTGCTGGCACTGCGCTCGATCGCCTCGATCATTTCGGTGGTGGGGTTTTTCTTGGCGTTGTAATGCTCATAAGCCGTAAAAGCTGGGTTTAGCCACACTCTGGCACCCAATTTCTGGCCTAGTTCACCCAATTCATCGATCCGGCCATAGTTTTGGGCGGTGACAGTGTGGTTCAATACGGGGTTTTCACCCAAGGAATGAGCTAGCTCTACAGATTTCACTAAGGTGTCAAAAATCCGTACACCTCTGGATTGATCGTGAGTTTCGGCATCCCCACCATCCAAAGAAAAATTCAAAAAGTCTACTAGCCCTTGCATGGACTTGGCTTTTTGTTGATAGAGAATGGTGTTGGTGGTCATACTGGTATAGAAGCCCAGTTTCTTGGCCACTTGATAGATTTCCGAGACATCGGTGCGCAGCAGTGGCTCACCGCCAGTAAAGTCTACATACTTCACCCCCAGCCTGCGCAAGTCTTTGAGATTTTGTTCGATCGTGGCCAAATCTGCTTCTGCGGGTGGCTCTAAAGCCCAGATATTGCAGAAGTGACAACGCGCGTTACAGCGGTAGGTCAGATAGTAATTTGCAACTAGCGGAGCCATAGGTATGCAGGGGGTGAAGAAGTGGTTAGGCAGTTTGTGATCGGATTTTAGCGCGAATCTTCGCAATTTTCTCTCTTCGGATAGCAAGTTTCACAGGATTCTGGTGAATACTAACGAGAACCACCCGCGTATTTTTCCAGGTTTGTCTATGAGTTTTTATGAGGAGATTACTCCCGCCAGCCCCGACAAGGTGAATCTCTACATGCCTTACTTCATGAAATCTATGGCTCGGCGCAACATGTTGCCCAAAGCGATTACACTGTACTACAAAGGTGGCCTATCCGGCTATCGAAATGTAGCCAATGAAGAGCAAATTCCTTTTGTGGCTAACTGGGTAATGCGGGACTTGCCCGGAGATATGACTCGTTGTCGGATGCAGTTCGAGGAAAATTCTGAGTTGATCTATGAGCTGAGTATGTTAAATTCTGAGTTCATCAGCTTTTTAATTGACTGGCTAATTAGCTGCAAAGATGCCGATATTCCTGATTTCCCACAGCTTTTCTATCGTAGACTGCTCAAAATGGAAGAGTAATTTTTCTGGGTTCCCGGCTTAGCGATCATCCTTTGGAAGACACTCTGCAACCGAATTGGAAATTACTACCCACATAATGATTAGGGGGTAACATTCCTTGTATAGTTAATAACATTTGCATCAGGGAGTCTGGGCGTGACAGCGGCGAATAAACATTTACTAATTGCTTCAATGGAAGCTTGCAGTGGTAAATCAGCGATTTTGCTGGGTCTGGCCGACAAGTTGCAGCAGCAAGGAGTGGAAGTTTCCTATAGCAAGCCCTTGGGAAATTATTACGAAAATGGCCAAGAGCAAGAAGAAGCCGATGTGGGCTTAATGCGCCAATGGTTGGGTTTGGCAACAGAGCAGGTCTTTCCCCCACTGGTGGGTTTAAATGCCGAAAGTCAACGCCAGCGATTGATTGGTGCCGATCGACAAGATTATCAAGCATTACTGCGTCAACAGGTAGCCGTGCCCGATCGACTGCTCTGTATTGAAGGGGGCAGCACCCTGTGGGAAGGCCGCAGTTTTCAACTCTCAACTATCCAAATGGCCGATGTCGCTGAGGCCAATGTGTTGTTGGTGATGCGTTACCAGTCGATTCAGTCGATCGAGCGGTTGTTTGCGGCTCAAGATCTTTTGGGTACAAGGCTATTAGGAGTGGTAATCAATGATGTGCCAGCAGTAGAAATAGAGATGGTGCGCCAAGAAATTGCTCCGGCACTAGAGCAAGCTGGGATTGCGGTTTTAGGAATACTGCCCCAAGACCGGATTTTGCGCAGTGTGAGTGTGAGTGAACTAGTCAAACGTCTGAAGGCTGAGGTGCTCTGCTGTCCAGAACGGCTAGATTTATTGGTAGAAAGTATGTTGATTGGGGCGATGAATGTCAGTGCAGCACTGGATTGCTTCCGCAAAGCTCACTGCATGGCGGTGGTAACTGGGGGCGATCGAGAAGATATTCAGTTAGCGGCTTTGGAAACTTCTACTCAATGTTTGATTTTAACTGGTCATCTAGACCCCCAGCCCTATATTATTCGCCGTGCTGAAGATCTCGGCATTCCGATTGTCTCGGTGGGCTTTGATACTTTGACCACGGTGGAAATTGTCGAAGATGCCTTCGCGCGCATTCGCATCCAAGAACCCGTGAAGGTGGAAATTATCCGCCAGCTCATGGCCGAACATTTTCAGTTTGATCGGTTTAGTAAGTTATTAATGGCTAACTGATTGTTATTAGCTTGACTGTCTGGTACAGACCAAAGCACCATCAGAGGCAGCTAGTTCGGCGGCTTTGGCTTCCGCTTTGGTGGCTACCAAATATAGATTGCCCTGCTGTTGAACGATCGATTGATCTTGGAGTCCGCCGCTGGTAAATCGATAGGCTGAGCCAACTATTTTGTAGGTTCCATCTGGCAAAGCACCAGCATTAGAAGTCGCCATATAAGAAAAATTGGCCTTAATCGAGACGATCGTGATTGGTCCGCGCGATACACAGTTAAAGATCAGAGATTTAGTAATACAGGTTTGAGGCGCAGCCAATGCTGAGCCGTTGGAGATGGTGGCCACCAGACAACCGAGCAAGACCATTAATTTTTTCATGTTTAGTTACCTACTAAAAACGCCGCACATTCCACATGGGCTGTTTGGGGGAAAAAATCCACCGGTTGGATACCCTGTAACTCAAAGCGTCCGGAATCAAGCAACAGCTTGAGATCCCGAGCAAGCGTAGAAGGCTTGCAGCTAATATATACTAACTGTTGAGGCGGTCTGCCGATCAAATTTTCTAGGACTAGTCGATCGCAACCTTGACGCGGCGGATCTAACAGCACCACATCCGGGCGTTGCTCCAAATCAGTCAT
>JANNEH010000227.1:0-18547 GCA_031378405.1 Synechococcales cyanobacterium OTE_75_metabat_409 | reverse complement strand
CGCACCCGCACGCTAGTCGCCATTGCCACCGAGTGGAGCGGTGAAGCACCTAGATACTGACCGTTCGCATGTAGTTGCTGGGTGAGTTGCAAGGAATCTTGATAGCATTGCTCCATCTCGTTTTGAGTCCAAGCATTTTCGTCACTATAAATGAGTAACATGTATTTCATAGTTCGCTCCCTAATTTTTGCTGAAAGTTACTATTGCCGACGATAATGCGCTGTCATAAAATGATTCCATTTACCATCATTCATGAGGATTTGCGATGTCATGACCCGATAGTCGTCGCTGACAAACTCGATCGTGTCTTGGTAATTTGTCATTGCAGTATTGTCGAAGTTTGGGCCTTCAGTATCTAGTGTCAACACCGTTTCATTCACATCCAGGCAGCCCTTGTAAAGCCAGAGATGGGTCATCATCGAGCCGACAAATGTTCCGACAAAGCAATCGCCCTGCGGATCGTATCCCAGAGTCATCATCGTTCTAAAATTGCCTCCAGGCTTTTCCCCCTCCCCTTCTGCCACAATCCACAGCCCGCCGATCGAGCGAACAACTTCGGTTCCAACTATTTTCGAGGTTGATTGCTTTCCCAGAAGGGAGGCTACGCCAGCGGACTCCATATTATATTCAGTTTCACTGTGCCATTCACCAATAAATTTATCTAGCCATTGGTGTTGCTTTTGGGGTTCTGCATCCATTATTTTGCTCCTAATTGATTCAAAGGATTGATCAAGCGAGTCGATCGCCTTCATCGAATAGTCGCTCAGCAAGATTGTAAATCGACAGATCCTCAAAATTTCTTTTATCCCAGCTCCCCCAACCGTTTTTGAAGAAAGCGTCGCTCTGGTTCTTGCTTCACCAGTGCTAGAGCCTGTTGATAGGATGTTCGGGCATCATCAATTTTGCCAGATCGCCGACATAGATCGGCTCGGGCTGCATGTGCCAGATGATAATCAGTTAAATCACCACGCGCCAAGATCTGGTCGATCTGTTGCAACCCTGCTAAAAAGCCATCCCGCATCGCCAACGCTACTGCCCGATTCAATTCCACAATCGGCGATCGCTCAGCTTGAAGTAATACATCATACAAAGCCACAATCTGTGCCCAGTCAGTCGCCGCAGCAATTGGAGCATCGGCATGTACCGCCGCGATCGCTGCTTGAAGCGTATATGAGCCAAACTGCGGTGACGATAGTGATCGCTTTACCAGTTGCCGACCTTCATCAATCTGTGCTTGATTCCAGAGCGAACGGTTCTGATCTTCGAGCAATATGAGGTCGCCAGTTGCCGAAGTCCGCGCAGTGCGTCGTGATTCTTGCAATAACATCAGTGCCAGAAGTCCGATCGCCTCAGCATCTGCTAATAGTTCTATGACCAATCGCCCTAACCTGATCGCTTCATCAGCGAGGTCTGCTCGCGTTAACGATGTCCCAGAGGAAGCGGCGTATCCTTCGTTAAACACCAGGTAAATTACTTGGAGCACCGTGACCAATCGTTCTGGCAGATCAACTAGCAAGGGCACCTGATAAGGAATACCTGCGGTGCGAATCTTCGCCTTAGCTCGCACGATTCGCTGCGCCAATGTAGAGGGGGTAAGCAAAAAAGCACTGGCAATTTCTTCGGTGGTGAGTCCGCATACTTCCCTCAAGGTTAAGGCTACTTGGGCTTCTGGTGATAGAGCAGGATGACAACAAGTGAAAATTAGGCGCAATCGATCGTCTTCAACGTCTTCTTCATCTGGCCAGGTGGTGTCATCTGCGTTGCTGTCTGGAGCGATTTCTGGCAAAAATGACTCGAAGCGGGTGCGCCGACGCATAGTATCGATCGCTTTAAAGCGTCCTGCTGAAATCAACCATGATCGTGGGTTGGCGGGCATTCCATAACGAGGCCACTGAGTCACCGCCGCAGTGAAGGCTTCATGCATTGCCTCTTCTGCGAGGTCAAAGTCACCAATTAAACGGATTAGAGTGGCGAACACCCGACGTGAATCGGTACGGTAGATGGCATCTATCTGTGCTGGGATTCGATCGCGCATCGTCACCTGTGAAAAATCGGTTGCTTGCGGATTCATAAATCACCCTTTCATTCATGGTACGATAGTATCATTAAATCCTTGGTTCAAGTTTAAGAATTAAACCCAATGATGACTCCCCCAAACGACTATGGCCAACTCTTTGCACAGCTTCTAGAAACCTTATAACGTTTTCTTAGCGATCAATCGGTCGCTTAATATTCAAACAAGCCCAACCATTTTGCTGCCACACCGAACCCACATACCAATGGTATTCCTCTAACTTTTGAGAAACCGCCGGTACCTGAGCACTCAGAATCCCACTCAAAATTCCCCAACCACCGGGCTTCACCAACTCACCCATCTGGGGAATCATTTCGATAATAGTATTAGCCAAAATATTGCAAACAAAACCATCCAAAGGCTGCGGAATAATCGTTAGTAGCATCTCAATGCTACCTTCTTCAATTTCCATTCGATCGGCAGGTAAATCATTCATTTCCAGATTTTCAGCAGTAGCCTTCACCGCCAAAAAGTCTGTATCAGTGGAGTAAACCTTGGCCGCACCTAGCAACAAACTAGCTACCCCCAAAATCCCCGAGCCGCAACCCAAATCACCAATTACCGGTGCACTTTTATCGGGAATTAAGCGCATCTCCAAGGCTTTCAAACAAAGTTGGGTAGTGGCATGAGTACCAGTGCCAAACGCCGAACCCGGTTCAATTTTTAAGATCAATCGATCAGTCACTGGCGGCGTGAGCCAAGCTGGATTAATTAATAGTCGATCGCCAACTTCCATCGGCTCCCAATAATCTTTCCAGCTCTTCGCCCAATCTTCTTCATAAATTAACCGACAGCCCGCGCGGGGCACCGGCACACCCATCTCTCTGGCATTTTTCTCAAAACTGGCCAAAAATCCCGAAATCTGCGCCAGATCTTTCACGGCTTGGGGTAAATAAGCCTTAATCAACATGCCTTCTGGCAGTTGATGGGTGGCCATCCCCTTGCAACCATACTCCGTAAGTCGCCAGTACAGCGTTTCTTCCAGCGCTGGATGACAAGGAATTTCGATTTCCCACCATTTATTGGAGGAGTGAGCCATGGATGTACCGGGGTTGATGAAGAACTAGCTTTGCAGAGTAACAGTGTAAGCGTCACGAATACCAGCGATCTTTTTGACCTCTGGCAGAATGCCATCAGGCAAAGGATCATCCAGGCTGAGTACCATCACAGCATCACCCCGCACGATTTTGCGACCAACCTGCATACTGGCGATGTTTACATTAAACTTACCCAACATCGAGCCAATGTTACCGATAATGCCCGGAACATCTTCGTGCAGAGTAAACAGCATATGCTGGGTGGGCGATACACTGACCGGGAAGTCGTCCACACTGGTAATGCGAATTTCTTCGTGGCTGAGTAACGCGCCGGTCACGCTGTGCAGACCCAGGGTACCCTTGGCCGAAAGGCGCATCGAGCCAGCGTAGTCCCGTTGGGAAGGATCACGAGTTTCTACGACGTTGATACCCCGTTCTTTAGCTTCGATCCCGGCGTTGACATAGTTGACTCGCTCTTGGAGAGCGTTGAACAACAAGCCTTTCAAGGCTGCCGTGACGATCGGCTTAGTTTTTTGTTCAGCCAAATCTCCATAGAAAGAAATATCTAAATGGTCAATTCTGCCACCAGCTAATTGGCCAATCATATTGCCCAGGGTTTCGGCTAGTTGTAGGTAAGGCTTGAGGTTTTCCATGTCCTCGGGGCGCAGGCCAGGGATATTTACTGCTGATCGAGCAGGCAGACCCAGCAATACATCCCGGATTTGCTCAGCTACATCCAAGGCCACATTGATCTGGGCTTCAGCAGTAGAGGCTCCTAGGTGAGGGGTGAGCACCAGGTTTCTGCCCACTGCTCGCAAGGGTGAATCACCCAAGGGTTCTTCGGCATATACATCGATCGCTGCTCCAGCAATTTTGCCGCTCTCGATCGCTTCAGCCAAAGCAGCTTCGTCAATAATGCCGCCCCGCGCACAGTTGATAATACGAGCTGTGAGCTTCATTTTGCTGAGCGATTCAGCATTGATCAAATTGGCCGTTTCCGGGGTTTTGGGAATATGCAGAGTAATATAGTCGGCTTCGCTGAACAGCATGTCTAGCTCCACTAAGGTACAACCCATTTCTTCGGCGCGCTCTGCCGAGATAAAAGGATCGTAGGCTAATAGTTTCATGCCCATTGCCCGAGCCACGTTGGCCACATGAGAGCCAATTTTTCCTAAACCCACTACGCCCAGGGTTTTTTTATAAACTTCGGTACCCACAAACTGCTTGCGGTTCCATTCACCAGCTTTCATCGACTGGTTGGCCACAGGGATATAACGAGCCAAAGAGAGCATCATCGCCAAGGCATGTTCCGCCGCTGCGATCGTGTTGCCTTCGGGGGAATTAACTACCACGATTCCTTTGCGGGTGGCGAACGGCACGTCTACGTTATCTACTCCGACCCCCGCCCGACCAATAATTTTAAGCTGGGTGGCGGCCTCGATAATTTCTTTGGTCAAGCGAGTTTCAGACCGAATCATGATCGCGTCGTATTCGCCGATAATTTTGATCAGTTCGTCTGGCTTCAGGCCAGTTTTGACATCCACTTGGGCGACTTGGGAGAGAATGTCGATCCCAGCTTGGTCGATCGGGTCGGAGACTAGAACCTTGGACATAATCTTAAAAATTCAGTGAGTAAAATGTGGAGGGGTTTGCCAAAGACTAGGATGGTCTATTGGTGCAGAGGCCAACATAATCTGGTGGCAGGTGCCAGCAAGATCTAGTTGCAATGGGTCGTGCAAAATGCCATTTTAGGTGGTATTGGCTACTCTGCGATCCAGCGATCGGCTTTATGGCTGAAATTTTTATAATATTTTAAGCAAACATGAATTATTTAGTGACGGTATTGATCGATCGAATTCAAGCGGAAGCAGCCTATACGGCTTTAGAGAAGCAGGGTCTGGCGATGGACAAAGTGACAATTTTGGGCAAGGGCTACCAAAGTGCCGATGAGTTTGGGCTGATCGATCCCAATGATATGGCAATTCGCCAGTCTAAGTCGATGGCTATCTGGATTATTCCTTTTGGTTTTCTGGGCGGGGTAGCGTTTAGTTTAGCCACCGGGCTGCATACTTTTGCTTGGGCAGGAGAAGCTGGCAATCATATTGTGGGTGGTGTGCTGGGGGCGATCGGCGGAGCCATGGGCAGTGTGTTTGTGGGCGGTGGTACGGGAGCGATGTTGGGTAGTGGCGATGCACTGCCGTATCGCAATCGGTTGAATGCTGGTAAGTATATTGTGGTGGTGAAGGGTTCGGCGCTGGTAATTCAGCAGGCCACCAAGATTTTGCGGGGCTTTAATCCTGAAAATATCCAAAACTACACCAATCCTGACGAGATGTAGGGAAGATTTGGATCGCATAGTGAAAGATATTACCATCAGTCACGGAGAGTCTTACCAAGGACGACTATATGATTGCGTCATATGTGGAAAGAGGCGCAGGCGATCGGTTAAAGCATTTCGTGGTATGGCCTGAGTCTTGCAACCGTCTGGATTAGTCCCTGCTTCTCGTATGTTACAAGTGATTCCTCAACACTTTTAGGTGGATTTTTCAGACTTAATCTCTGTCGTTTAGCCATAGCACAGACGAGATCTGGAGCTAAATCAATCAAAGAGGAAACGAATGCATCCGGATGCTGAGCCTCCATACCATATTGACTAAGCGTTGTAGCAGGGAAATCTGACAAATTGAAGGTGACAATTACATCAACATCTGCTTGGATTGCAGCAGCTAAAACATGACGATCATTTTCATCTGGCAATGTCAATGATGGAATCAAATTTTCATACCCATAGACTAAACAGTCATGCACATTGCTGTTCATAAAGTCTCGGGTACGATACAGACGCTCTTCTGTCAGGTCAGTTCTGTTTTTTAGGAGGTTTCTGATCCATTCATCATGAATCTCTTCAGTCCACTTAGCATGAAATAGATCTGTTACAGCCAGATGCATTAAGAAATCTCGCAGAGGAGCTGGATATAGAACACAGGCATCGAACAACACAGTGAGATTTTCCACAATTAATAGCCCATGTTTAGTTCTTGCGCCTCACGAGTAAGTTCTTCCAGTACGAGCAATCTGGCATTATTTACTTCTTGTTTGTATGCCATCAGATCATCAAAGCGTATCCGACGATGAACTCCAACCCCTTGATATGGAATCTTGTTATCTTCAAGCAAATTAATGAGATACAGGCGTGACACACCTAAAACATCTGCGGCACGTCGGATAGTTAACTCAGCATTGACTGGCATTAAAGTAACCGCATTACCATGAGCCATCTGTGCCAGAATGTCTGTCAACAAGCGAAAGGCCGATACTGGAATCACCACCACTTCTTCTGGTTCATTGCCTGCTTGTACACGCAATTGAAAATCAGAAATTTGTTTTCCTTTATCATGCTGATTGTCCAGCAACTTGATAAGTTGACGACTAGATTCCTTTGCCAGTGCAGTATCTGCTGGTGTTGGTGCGATCGGCTCTTGAAAATCAACAACTCTAATAACCATACCTCTCCTTGATATTTAACATCAACTATCCAACAGTGTATCTCATCGAATTCCCCACCGAGATCTTCAAAATAACCAGAACGCAACAATCAGTAATCTAATAGGTTGGGTCGAGGAGGGATATGATTTCCTGCCCCTCCCAGTTAGATCACAGCGTGCGACTTTCACCGCACTGCGCTCCCGATATTCTTTAGCTTCCGCTTTTGCCCATGTGGAAATAGGTATGGCAGCTCTCGTGAATTGCCATGAGGTTTTCTTTCTTCCAGTTGTTGTGGTTGCCATCGGCATGGTGGAAAGGAGCGCTTGCAGACTATCGTCGATCGATGGCCATCGATCCCAAACTTGTTGAAACTTATGACAGTGAGGTTTTAAAAAATGCCTTGAATGGTTTATTGGGAATCTTTGAAAATCTCACCAACTAATGACAAATCCCTACAGCCAAAACCGCATTTTGGCCACCAAAGCCAAAACTCCAACACATCATATTTTCCGAATCACAGGCAGTAGCTTGGCGTACCAGAGATAATTCAAACTCCAAGTTTTGACAGCCTACTGTTGGTGGCAACATTTGATAGCGAAGAGACTGAAAAGTCAAGGCCACACCAAGTGCAGCCGCAGCCCCCAAGGTATGACCCATAGCGCCCTTATGACCAGTCACCGGTACCCCCGGAAAAAATTGCTTTACCAAAGTGGCTTCGTATCGATCGTTTAATTGGGTACCTGTGCCATGCAAGTGAATATGACCCATCGATCGCTGCCCACTCCGCTCTAAGCACTGCTGCACGGCCACCTCGCCCGCACCTCCGCCCACGCCCCAGGCATAAGTGGCATCATTCGTCAGGCCACAGCCCAGGATCTGACCATAAATTTTGGCTCCGCGCGCTTCAGCGATCGATCTTTCTTCTAGAGCAAATAAAGCCCCGCCCTCTCCTAACACCAAACCTTGGCGCTGTCGATCGAAAGGATAACAGCCATCGGTTGCCATCGCTCCCATTTGCTGAAACCCCACTACTGTTAGAGGACTAATCGGTGCTTCGATAGCTCCTACCAATGCTCGATCGGCTCCGTTGAGAATCATTTGGTAACCCCGTTCGATCGACCAGATTCCTGTGGCACAGGCGGCCATTGGTGCGAGAACTGCGCCGTTACTACCAATGATTCTGGCTACACCGATCGCGAGCATATGAGGCAAATAATCTAAAATCGATTTTTCGCCTAATTTTGATTCCAGCAACCCCACGCCATCGCGGGCAAATTGCTCCCATTGCGGTTGGTAGGCTCGGCTAGAGCCAATAATCACCGGGCATTCTAAAACGGGCAACTGCCAACCGGCATCGGCTAAGACCTCTGTGGTTAATTTTGCAGTTAACTCATTAAGCTGTTGAGGCTGTGTACCGAACAATGCCACTGGAAAAGCCGCTAGTTCTGCAAAAACTTGCTGCTTGCTAATACCAGTTTCACCTGCCAAGAGCCTCTTCCAAGTGGTTTCTAAGTTACCTAGGGCAGACTGTAGGGCTAGCCCAGTGCAAACAACCTCTCTCATGGCATTAAAAAAGACGCTGGTTGAGAGCGTCTTTGGATGATACTTTACGGGACTGACGGGATTCGAACCCGCAACTTCCGCCGTGACAGGGCGGTGCTCTAACCGATTGAACTACAGTCCCAAATTTGTGGGCGAACTCTATTGTGTCCCAGATCGCCGGAAATGTCAACCATTTTGGCTAAGTTTTTTCGTTTTGTTCTGGTAGCGTACAATTTGGGAGATTGCCCACTGTTAAATCTACCGGTAAATCTGTCTGTGAATCTGCATGTCTGTACTAAAGCGCTATGTCTCTATTTTGATACTCTGCCTGCTCATTGGCCTGACCGCTTGCAGTAAGCCAATTAATGATGAGGTGGTGCATCTGACCCTGTGGCAGGGTGTGAATCCTCCGGCCAATCGATCGGTGTTGCAAAAGCTGATAGATAAATTCAACCAACAGCATCCCCAAATTCAGGTGGAGTCTTTGTATGTGGGGCAAGCGGACCAACAGTTACCCAAGATCTTAGCGGCGGCGATCGGCGATGCATCTCCAGATTTACTGTGGTATGGGCCAATGCTCACTGGCCAGTTAGTAGATTTGGGGGCGATTAGGCCGATCGAAGCCTTCTGGCAAAAATCGGCAGTAGCCAAAGAAATCGATCCGGCGTTGTTAGGGGCGATGAGTTATCAAGACCATTTGTGGTCGGTACCTTTTGCTACCAATAATATGGGGATTTTTTATCGCCCTGATTTATTTAAAGCTGCGGGTATTCAGCAATTACCTAAAACTTGGCCAGAGCTGCACCAGGTGGCTAAGCAACTGACTGATGCTCAGCACCAGGGAATTATGTTGCCCTTGGGTAAAGGGGAATGGACGGTGTTTAGCTGGCTGCCTTTTATGTGGAGTGGAGGTGGTAGTTTGGATGGATCGCCGGTGAAGTTGAATAATGCCGGGGCGATCGAGGCTCTACAGTTCTGGCGTAGCTTAGTAGATGATGGCTCGGCGGTGCTGTCGATGCCCGAGCGGGGCTATGAGCTAGATAAGTTTTTGGCGGGGCGGGTGGCAATGCAAGTGACCGGGCCTTGGACTTTGGGGCAGTTGACAGCTACTAAGTCACCTTATGGGGTAATGCCGATTCCGGCTGGTACAGAGTCCCATACGGTGGTAGGGGGTGAGCATTTGTTTTTGATGAAGACAATGCCAGATAAAAGCAAAGCGGCCTGGGAGTTTATGGAGTATGTTTTGAGCGAGGAGTTTCAAACTCAGTGGGCAGTGGGTACTGGCTATTTGCCGGTGAATTTAAAAGCAAGGCAAAGCCCAGAGTATCAAGATTATGTAGCACATATGCCCGGATTACAGGTGTTTTTAGATCAGGCAGCAGTGGCTAAGTCGCGACCAATTTCTACTGGGTATCCGGAAATGTCGGAGTTGTTGGGGAGATCGATCGAAGCGGTACTGATGGGCAAGGAGACACCACAGCAGGCTTTGGTTAAAGCGCAAGGGCGGTGGGAATTGGCGGTGATCGATCGATAAAATCTTCACTTGATCTGAACAGAACTCAACTGAAACATTCTGGCAAAATGGAGAGTTGATGTAAACAGAAGGTTAGTGAGTATTTACGCCAATCCATACCAAGTCGATCGGCCTTGCCCATAACGAACCAACAACCGATCGTCCGTCAACTGCTTCAGCCGCGCCTTAATAGTACTGCGACTCTCTCCCGTAGCCAGCTCAATCCCCCGAGTCGTCACCCGCCCATGCTCCCGTGCCAACTCCAAAATACTCACCGACAAAGTAGGCAGCGTCGAAGTCATCAGCTTCTCGTTATCCATTTTCACCTGCAACCGGTTTTTCTGCCGCTGCAAAGCCCGCAAAAAAAACAGCAACCACGGCTCCCAGTTCGGCACTTGGGACAAAGTACCCTGGGTTTGGCGCAGTGCCAAATAATACGCCTCCTTACTTTCTTCGATAATGCTCTCCAGCGAAGAATAAGGCACATAAATATAACCCGCTTTCAACAACAGCAACGTTGTCAGCACCCGCGATAACCGACCATTTCCATCCTGAAAAGGATGAATCGCTAAAAATTGCACAATAAAAACGCTAATCGTCAACAGTGGATGAATCTTTAAGGCCAGCAGATTATCCTGAGTCCAAGTAACTATATTGGCCATCTGGCTCGGGGTATCAAAAGGTGATGTTGTTTCAAAAACTACTCCCAAGCTTGTTCCATCTGGATCAAAAGCCTGCACACTATTAGAAAACTTCTTGTACTCACCCCGATGCCGGTCATCTCGCAGACTATGTTTGAGCAGCATCTGATGCAACTGCTTAATATAGTTTTCGGTAAACGGAATTGCCTCCCAGTTGGCAAAGACCACATCCATCACCTCTGCATAACCGACCACTTCTTCCTCGTCTCTGGAAGCAAAGCCCTCTTTGCCCAAGTTAGAGAGCAAAGCTTGTACCTGTCGATCGGATAACCGCGCTCCTTCAATTCTTGTGGAAGAACCAATGCTCTCAATCGTCGCCACCTTGCGGAGTGCCGCCAGTCGATCGGGTGCCAAAGCATTCAGCGCCCGCCATCTGCCCTTAAATTCATCAATCTCGGCGATGAGCCGCAGCACTTACTGACTAATCGGAATCTCAATGTCTGTCACAAAATTAGCTACCATGTCCAATTATTGAGCCGATTATAGCCAATTAAGTCCAATTATGTCCAATTAAGCATCTAGCCCACTTCACGAATCTGGGTCTTCAAAGGTATTTTCCATTTAAACTAGTAGTCAAGATAACTATATGCATTGCTACAAAGCGTCCCGGCCTCCAATTGATTTAGATAGAGAAATTCAGGTGACTTTACGCCAGCTTCGGCTCTGATTTGTGCTAGTTTGGGAGATTCAAAAAATTGCTTGGCATTATCCAACGAAGTCCAAGACGAGAAATGCACCACCTTGTTAGGATTTTTTTCATCTTGTAAGACCTGATACCAGCGCTCGCCAGCCTCCCTGCGAATATCAGCAGCATCATCGAAAATCTTTTTCCACGATGCATAGTCTTCCACTTCATGAATAATCAATACAAATTGCATGATTTCTGCTCCGGTGTTTACTTGCATCGTCATTTTAAGCTGAAAGCAGGACGTTGATCGTGTGCTTTCACAAAGAGCGATGCTGCACTGGTATTAAGCAACGTGGATTCTACAAAGGCTAAATGAAAAGCGCCTACTGCTTTGGTAGTAGGTGCTTCCTTGGGTCTTAGTATTTGGGTAAAACGTCCATCACCTCTGCCAGAGTAGGTAATTTTTGATCTTTTTCCGAGAGAAGAGGGTCTTCGATCGGCCATTTCACCCCAATTTCCAGATCATTCCAAATCAAACCCACCTCATCACCGGGATAATAAACATCGGTACATTTGTACAAAAACTCTGCCGCATCACCCAACACACAAAAGCCATGAGCAAAGTTTTCTGGCACATACATCTGTCGTCTATTTGCGGCAGAAAGGATCTCACCATGCCACTGACCAAAGGTCGGAGAATTTTTGCGCAGATCCACGGCCACATCAAAAACTTCGCCCTTGGTGACCCGCACTAACTTACCTTGAGGATGAGCGAGTTGAAAATGCAGACCACGCAGAACTTTGGCGATCGAATAAGACTGGTTATCTTGCACAAAGGGCTTCGGCACACCAGCCTCCTGATATTTTTGGGCTTGATAGGTTTCTTGAAAATGACCGCGATTATCAGAGAAGACTTGCGGCTCAAAGACAATCACTTCCGGAATAGATGTAGCAATAATTTTCATGGGTTTATAGCTGAAAAGGTTCGTTGGCAATGGCAATTAAATATTGACCATAGGAGTTCTTGGTCATGGTCTTACCAATTGTGATGATTTCTGCGCTGCTGATATAGCCCATCCGATAGGCCACTTCCTCAATACAGGCTACTTTTAGACCTTGGCGTTGTTCAATGGTTTCCACAAAAGTTGCGGCTTGCAATAGACTTTGGTGTGTCCCCGTATCTAACCAGGCTACCCCTCGGCTCAGTCGCTCTACCTGAAGTTGGCCGCGCTCTAGATAAATTTGGTTAACCGTGGTGATTTCTAGTTCACCTCGGGCAGAAGGTTGAATATTATGGGCGATTTCTACCACTTGGTTATCGTAAAAATATAGCCCGGTCACCGCATAGTTAGATTTAGGTTTAGTGGGTTTTTCTTCGATCGAAATCGCATTGCCCTGTTGATCAAATTCCACTACTCCATAGCGTTCTGGGTCACTCACATAGTAACCAAACACCGTGGCTCCTCGCGGACTGACTGCGGCCTTTTGCACCCGGTTGCTCAGGTAGTCACCATAAAAAATGTTGTCGCCCAAAATCAACGCCACGGCATCGGAGCCAATAAAGTCTTTGCCAATAATAAACGCCTGTGCCAGTCCGTCGGGGCTAGGCTGCTCGGCGTATTTTAAATCAATTCCAAGCTGGTTCCCATCACCCAATAACTGCTCAAATAACGGTCGATCGTGGGGAGTAGTGATGATCAATATTTCCCGAATTCCCGCCAGCATGAGAGTAGACAGCGGATAATAAATCATCGGCTTGTCATAAATCGGCATGAGTTGCTTAGAAATAGCCTTGGTAACAGGGTATAGCCTTGTCCCAGATCCACCAGCTAAGATAATTCCCTTCATACGGTCACTCCTAAACGCTGCTGTTGATACTTGTCGGCAGTAACAGTGTCACACCATTGGGGGTTATCCAAATACCATTGGACGGTTTGCCGGAGTCCAGAAGTAATATCTTCTTGGGGTTGCCAGCCCAGCTCGGTATTTAGCTTTGTAAAGTCGATCGCATAGCGTCGATCGTGGCCGGGGCGATCTTGCACAAAGGTAATCAGTTGGGAATGAGGGCAGTGAGGCGACAGCGGCAACAATTCATCTAAGATGCTACAAAGCTGCTGAACTAGCCAGAGGTTATTTCGTTCGGCATTGCCACCCACATTATAGGTCTCGCCCGGTCTACCCCGTTCTAGCACCGAGTCGATCGCCCGACAGTGGTCAGTTACAAACAGCCAATCTCGCACGTTTTGGCCATCACCGTAAATCGGCAGGGGCTTGCCGTTCAAAGCATTCAAAATAGTCAAAGGAATCAGTTTTTCTGGAAACTGATATGGCCCATAGTTGTTAGAGCAGTTGGTGATTAAAGTTGGCAGGCCATAGGTATGAAAATAGGCTCTGACCAAATGATCGGAAGCGGCTTTAGATGCCGAGTAAGGACTGTTGGGGGAATAGGGCGTAGTTTCGGTAAAAGCTGGGTCGGTAGCACTGAGCGAGCCAAAAACTTCGTCGGTAGAGACATGCAAAAAGCGGAAAGCAGCTTTGGCAGGAACATCCAGATCTTTCCAATAGCTGCGAGTGGTTTCTAATAAATTAAAAGTGCCCTGAATATTGGTTTCAATAAAACTGGCCGGACTGTCGATCGATCGATCTACATGAGTTTCGGCAGCAAAATTCAGAATGGCTTGGGGCTGATATTTTTTTAGCAGCTCGCTAACTAACTTAGTATCACCGATGTCGCCTGCCACAAAAATGTGGCGCGGATTGCCATTGGCTGGTTCTAAGGTGGCTAGGTTACCAGCATAGGTGAGCTTATCGAGGTTAATAACGGTGCGTTGAGAATTGGGGAGCTGTAGGTGGACGTAATTACCACCAATGAAGCCCGCGCCGCCAGTGACAAGGATGTTTTGCATGGAAAGCTGGGTCGGTTTGAAACATTCTCAGATTACCAGAAAGAATGCCGAATTAGACTGTATAGTTGACCACCTCTCCGAATATTCACCCTCCTAATGGCTCATGGCAGCATTATTCATACCCAAGGCAAAGATCAATGGCGAAGTTCCTGTGAATGGTATCTACAAAATGCTAACAATCATTGTAAGATTAACCCAGCTTCCTAACTGATAACATAATGAAACAGCTTCATCAATCTATTTCAGCCGTAGCTTTAGCGATCTTCGCTGGACTGAGCTTGTTCAACTCTACGACTTTCAAATCGATCGCTGCCGAAGATGAGTACTTTCAGATTCCTTCTGGCAACATTCACTGCCGAGCCAACTCGTCAGATAATAGCTTCGAGTGCGAAATGCAGACTAATAATGCCAAACTACCGCCCAAGCCCAAAGACTGTGACCTAGATTGGGGCAATCGTTTTAGGATGCCTGCTACTGGCAAAGCATCGCGATCATGTCATGGTGACACTCTTGGCTTAGACCCGAAAAATCCGGTGTTAGGTTACAACAAAACCTGGCGGCGCAATGGTTTTACATGTATCTCTAAACAAACCGGTTTGACTTGTAAGAATCGGGATGGGCGTGGATGGACTTTGAGTAAAAATAAACAACAGTTATTTTGAGTTTGAAGAGGCTAGAACTTGGGTCTATCCTTTCCATTCTTGCCAAACAATCAATAATTAGCTCAGCTTGCAGGCTAAGTTTATTTCACTGCCCGATGTTTCATCGTCAAAGCCACTCGTTTTAGAACTTTATCGATTTCCATGACTTTAACTTGCACTACTTGACCAACTTTAACAATTTCTTTAGGGTCGCTCACATAGCGATCGGCTAACTGCGATACATGCACCAAGCCATCTTGATGTACGCCGATATCTACAAAAGCGCCAAAGTTAGCTACATTGGTCACAATGCCTTCTAGTTCCATGCCCACTTCTAGGTCAGATATTTCTTTGATATCGGCGCTAAAAGTAGCATAGCGAAACTCTGCGCGGGGGTCACGACCGGGTTTTTCTAGTTCGTTAATAATATCTCGCAGGGTTGGTTCACCAATGGTTTCAGTGATATAGCTATGCAGGTTTTTTTTAAGCAGCTCGGCGATTTGGGTGGTCTGTGCTAGGGGGATTTTTTCGGCTTTGGCGATCGATTCCACCAAACTATAGCTTTCCGGATGTACCGCTGTATTATCGAGAGGATTTTTTCCCGATCGAATCCGTAAAAAGCCCGCTGCTTGCTCAAAAGCTTTTGGTCCTAGTTTAGGCACCTTGCGCAGGGCTTTGCGATCGACAAATGCGCCGTTTTCGTTGCGATAGTTCACAATGTTTCCGGCAATGGTGGCGGTCACACCAGAAACTGAAGTGAGGAGTTCTTTAGATGCGGTGTTTAGATCTACGCCTATATAGTTTACGCAACTTTCTACGGTTTCATCGAGCTGTTTTTTCAGCAGTTTTTGATCTACATCATGTTGATATTGACCCACTCCGATCGACTTGGGATCAATTTTAACTAGCTCAGCCAATGGGTCTTGCAAGCGGCGACCAATGCTGATTGCGCCGCGCACGGTGATATCGAGTTCCGGGAATTCTTCGATCGCTACTTTACTGGCCGAGTAAATCGAAGCTCCCGATTCGTTAACCATTACTTTGATAATTGTTCGGTTAATCTTTTGTAAAACAGTAGCGACAAAATCATCGGTTTCCCGGCCAGCGGTGCCATTGCCGATCGCGATTAGCTCGATCTGATATTTTTCCAGGAGGTGATACAGGCTATTTGCAGCTTTCTCGGTCTGGCCAGTGTGGGGAAAGATTGCCTGGTATTCTAAGAATTTGCCGGTATGATCTAAAACGGCTACTTTGCAGCCAGTACGGAATCCTGGGTCGATCGCACAGGTGGGTTTCATGCCTGCTGGGGCAGAGAGTAGTAATTCTTTTAAATTAGCTGCAAAGGTCTGAATTGATTCTAAGTCAGCAGCTTGTTTTTTGAGGGTGCGGACTTCGTTAATTAAGGAGTTTTTCAGCAGTCGTTGCCAAGTATCTGTAATCATTTGGCGGTAAAAGTCGCGCAGGGGCGGATATTTGCTGCGAATAATGCGGCTGCGTAAATATTCTTGCACTGCATCTTCATCGCAGGTCAAGGCAAAGTCTAAAATTTCTTCTTGTTCACCGCGATATAGCGCTAATAGATTGTGGGCAGCAATGTTTTTGACGCGGTTGCTATAGTTACGATACATCTCAAACTTGGTGCTACCTTCGACATGAGCAGCTTTGATTTTGGAAACAAAGCTGCCGTTGTTGAGCAAAAATTCTCGTAAGTAAGCCCGGAACTCCGCTGTGTCGGCAATTTCTTCGGCTAGGATATCAGATGCTCCTTGCAGGGCTTCAGCGTTGGTTTTGACACCTGTCTCGGCAGTGATATATTTGCTGGCGGCAGTTTCTAACGATTCTGGAGTAGCTGTTGGCTGGTTTTGGGTTTTGAGCCACTTTGCTAATGGTTCTAAGCCTTTTTCCCGGGCAATCATCGCTTTAGTGCGTCGTTTGGGACGGTAGGGGAGGTAGAGGTCTTCTAATTCAGTCTTTTGCAAGCAGGCTTCAATTTGCTGGCGCAGTGCGGGGGTAAGTTTGGCTTGGGAGGCGATCGAGTCTAATATTACTTGCTGGCGATCGACCAGTTCGGTGAGGTAGGCAAAGCGATCGCTGAGGTCTCGCAACTGGGTTTCGTCCATGGTATCGGTGCGCTCTTTGCGGTAGCGGGCGATGAAGGGGATAGTGGCTCCTTCGGCAAAGAGTTCTAGGGCGGCTTGTACCTGGTGGGGATATACAGAGAGTTCGGTAGCTAGTAGTTTGGGGATATCCATCGCGATCGGGGGGTGCTTTGTGGCTATTTTAGCCTTGATAGCTGTTGATCGCCAAAGGTAATGCTCTCTGCCTCACTGGGTCTTCTTTTCAAAAATCACCCAATCAGCATAATTGAATATTATTTTTATGGGCGAAGAAGCATTTCAACTATTAAGTAGTAGTTGAAATGCTTTGGCTTTTGTTTTTGCAACCAAGGGGTTTTTGTTAACTAAATTAACTGCGGTGATAACGTCGGCATAATCTGCGGTATTCTCTTTCTAGACGCATTGCTAAACGGTATTCACCTCGACGTTTGGCAACTTCAATGCGACGTAGTAGCATTCTGCAGGTTCGTGATTCTCCTCGATCGCTATCTCCGTCTCTATCTCGATCGGCATGTAGGTTGATTTGACCATAGTCTGCCGCAGTAGCCATGGGGATATTCACAGCAGCAGCTAATGTTGTAGCTGTTAAACAACCAACCATAACCATTTGAACTTTGGAAAAAGATGTAGACATATTATCTATTCCTCTGAGTGAGTTGCGCCGAGAGTAATCTCTCGAACTTGGGTTCTAAGGCACTTTAATGTGTCTTATGAAAGTACGGAATGCTACTGAATGTATTATGTTCCTTAATTTAAAATATAAATTAATGTAACAACTTTGTGGAAGGTCAATTGTTCGGCTTGATTGAAAGGGCCAGCCTTGCTGTAGACTTGTACGATTTTAATGACACAATGGCTTTGATAATTTAGTAAAATCCAACAAATTCTCTTTAGGATTGCTGTAGCAATCCTAAATCATTTGCCGGATCAGACTGGTCTCAAAGCCTTACGCAGCATTAAGCTAATTCTGCATCTGATTTCGGATTGCTATATGTAGAGAGCTAAGACAAATAATAAATCTTAGCTCTCTATTTTTGAAATATGAATCGATTTTCACTAGGAAACAGAGACGCTCTATTCCTGACTATGGTTCAGTAGCATTCCCAGCATTTTCTTCAAACACATTGAGATACAAATAACCAGCCAACACCGCCCCAATAATTGGTGCTAACCAAAACAACCAAACCTGTGCCAGCGAATCAATTTTACCAAAAAGCGCCACCACGATTGCTGGACCAGTAGTACGAGCAGGATTTACTGAAGTATTAGTTACCGGAATACTAACCAAGTGAATCAGCATTAGCATCAAACCGATCGGAATACCAGCAAATCCTTGAGGGGCACGTTTATCGGTAGCTCCTAAAATAGTCATCAAAAAGAAAAAAGTCATGACTAATTCAACCAAAAAGCAAGCAATTAAACCATAGCCTTGAGGGGAATGCGCCATAAAGCCATTGGTCGCCAAAGGATTAGTCCCATTCAAAGAATAACCATCTTTACCATTGGCCACGGCGTAGAGAAACAACGCCGCCACAAAAGCTCCAGCTACCTGGGAGCCAATGTAGGGCAACAGTTCCCGGCTTGGAAACCGCTTGCCAGCCCACAGACCAAAAGACACCGCCGGATTGAGGTGACAGCCAGAAATATGCCCGATCGCATAGGCCATGCTCACGACGGTTAAACCAAAGGCGATCGAGACTCCAAAAGTACCAATTCCCAACGCAGAAGCTGCTTTAGCTGCGGCTTCTCCAGCTCCTTGAGTTTTGGCTTCGGTATAAGAAGCTGCCAACACGGCACTTCCACAGCCGCCCAAAACCAACCAAGCTGTGCCTAAAAATTCGGCGATACAGCGCTTAGTTAAATTCATAATTCACAGTTCCTAAAAAAAGTTACTCCAAAAGC
>JANNEH010000218.1:0-9285 GCA_031378405.1 Synechococcales cyanobacterium OTE_75_metabat_409 | reverse complement strand
AGTTTCTGAGATAATCTGGCATAGCAAATCTACTAATTGAATCCATGGCTCTGATTAAGGATGTGACAGATTGTTCTACTTTTTCTGTGCGCGGTCTAGATATTCAGTTGATCTATCAAATGAATAAAATTAGCCCCGGCTTGTTGGTGCGGATTGATGACTTAAATGTCTCACTGAGCGGATCGGTGCATCCCTGGATGCAAGTATCTGCCAAACAAAACCTGGCTAAAGCCCTAGCGGCACGGGGTCAAAAAATGACCATTAACTCGGCCTATCGCACCCTTGCTGGCCAAATGTTGTTGCGCACCCATTATCGCAACAGTCGCTGTAATATCAGTGCAGCAGCCCCACCGGGCAAAAGCAATCATAACAACGCCAGTGCGATCGATGTAGAAGATGCCAGCGGCTGGCGGTCAGTATTAGAAGCCAATAACTGGCAATGGATTGGCTCATTTGACCCAGTGCATTTCGACTGTGTAGATTCGGGGGTGAAAGCCATTCACCAAGTCGCAGTCCAGGCTTTCCAACAAATCTGGAATTCGCGTCGTCCCAACGACCCAGTGGCCAGCGATGGCGATTTTGGGCCGGTCACTGCCAGTCGGCTGCGCTACTCGCCTGCGGAGGGCTTTTCGGGGCTAGAAATTCCCCGCGTGCTAAGATTGACCGAGCCATTGCAGTTGGGCAATGATATCGAAGCGCTGCAAAATGCTCTGCGCAAAGCCGGGATTCAAGTCGAAGTAAACAAAGTCTTTGGGCCAGATACCGATCGAGCAGTGCGCCAATTACAAACCGATCGGCATCTGTTTGTAGATGGAATAGTGGGTAGCAAAACTCGCCAAATCTTGGGGCTACCAGATCCAATGGGTTCTTAGACTGTTATAGTATACATATTCCATAAATCTTTACGATGACGATCCAAGAATTCTTTGCTCTGAGTGCTGGCAAATGGTTTTCCCAGCGCACCACCCACCAGTTGGCCAGCCAAAAATCTGACCATAGCAAATCCGAGATCGTCATTGAGCTACTGGCTGCCGACTTCCCTGCGATCCAAGATCTTTGCCCCCAGGTAGACTGGGGTGGTATCCAAGTAATCAGCAAGCCAGTAACCGACTGGAGTTCGCCTAAAAATGCTCCCACAACAGTGGTGACAACCTTATTGGTACCCACTGCCGACGGTCAACTCGCCTGCGCGATCGGCAGTCAAAAACTGCTTAACGGCAAAGTTGAATTAGGAGTAGATGAAGCCTTAACTCTCTCCATTAGCAGCGATAGCGGTAGTAGTATCGAGCGTATCTGGTTTGCTAGTCCTAATCTACGCTTGCGCAGTATTGTGCAAGAAACCACAGATGGTATTCAGTTGGCCTCATTTTGCTCAGAAATTAGAATGGCTGGCAGCTAGCCACTAGTTTTGCGCTGTGGGTTAGCCATCAAAGCAAAATTTGTTTTGGCTACCGGAGCTGGTGAAGTATTGGCCATTTCTAGCAATCGATAGTAAAACTGTGAAACCTGTGGCGGTGGTTCAAAGGCATCAGTTATTTCAAGTCCACGGGATAGGGAGACTTCTTCTTCACCTGGCTTGCGCAACTTGGTAGGCGGGTAGCTAGAGGCTGTCAGGTCTGAAACCACACCGCTCTTAAACGGCACTCGTTCATGCAAAAGCTGGGTATTAGAATTTCCCCAATCACCAGCATCTTCATCCAAAGCGGGCTGACTTAAACCCACTTGATCAGCAAACTGATGAGCTTCATCCAAATCTTGGTCAGAAAACTGGTGGATTTCTTCGTCCAGCAAAGATTCATCTAGTACTTCTTGGGCATCTACCGACTCTGGCTGGCCAGATTTACCCAAAACCATCTCAGCAAACTCTGGCTTAAAACGCACTGTCATATGGCCTTGGCGTTGCCAAGACTGCAATACTTGTTCGATCGAAGCGACCTTATAACGTCCCCGATCTAATGCTTCGATCGTCGCTGGCAACAGCCAAGTTCGATCGTATTTACTACTCCATAATCTCACCAAGGCGGCGGCCTGCTGACCACCCAAATCAAACCCATAGCGGACGACGAGCGACACAACTTCATGTTCGTCAGTCAAGTTCATAGCAAATGTAAAAATACTCACTTCACCATCGGCATCTTACCAGCACTACTATGTTTTGTCTAGTTGCATAGGAACTGTTGCGTTTTATACAGTTTATAGAATTAACCAAATATTTTAACTAATCAAATAAAAATCCCCCTTGAGAACAAGGAGGATCTAACTAAGAACTGTGACTTCTACTTTAAGCTTTCCCTTTCTTTGGGATTAATCAATTCACTCAGCCCTTCTCCTAACAAAGAAAGTCCTGTAACCATTGCGGTGAGCGCTAAACCAGGAAAAAAAGTTGTCCACCAAATTCCGGTAGATAAAGCCGAAAGAGCTTCGCGCAGGTCGTGACCCCACTCCGGAATCTCTTCGGGCAAGCCCAAACCCAAAAATCCTAAGCCCCCCAACACCAAAATGGCATCGGCAGCATTGAGGGTAAATAGTACAGGCACACTTTGAATGGCGTTGGCTAACAAGTATTTTACTAAGATCCGAGGCGTAGAAGCACCCAAAGCCTGAGCAGCTTCCACGAACATTTGATTTTTGAGGCTAGCAGTCTGGTTACGTACTACTCGATAATATTGCGGAATATAAGAAATACTGATGGCGATCGCCGCATTAAAAATTCCCCGTCCTACAATAAAAGATAAGACGATCGACAGCAATAATCCGGGCAGGGTGTAGATAGTATCCATAAAAAACAGCAGCGCCCGGTCTAAGTTGCCACCCAAATAACCACTGACCATCCCCAAGGGCACGCCGATCAATAAGCTAATCACAGTGGCCGCAATTACTACCTGGAAGGCCGCCTGAGTAGCAGACAAAGTGCGGGCAAACACATCGTAACCTTCGCGACTGGTGCCAAACCAATGGCCGATCGAAGGCGGTTCGTGAATTGGGAACGTAATCGAATCTTGGGGATCTGGCATTAAACCCACAGACACTAGGAGCGGCGTTAGTAAAGCGATCGCCACAAACAGCACAGTTACCGTCAATCCCACTGCCATCAGACGGCTAGAGAGCTGTGGTCGCTGCAAGACTCGACCGAAGAATGCCAAATTTGTTCTAATTGTCATATTACGAAGGTGGGAACTTCCCGGAGAGCGGACGATCTGGTCTCAATATTCTGCCATACTTGCACGAAGGCATCACATTGAGTAATTTTAAAAGGAGTGCGACATGACTAAGTACGAGGCCATCCTCAATAATTCTGACGAGTTTACCGATGTAAAACTAACTCCCGCCGAAGGAGTGGCATCGATCGCCTTAATTACCATGTTGGCCGATCGACCCGATGCCGAAATCCCTGTAGACCAACTGCTAGATATTTTGTCTACTTTTGAACTATTTGATGAATATTCTGAAGAAAATTTATTGCTATCGATCGATAAGATTACCGAAATTATTGATCAAGATGGCCTAGGAGCACTTTTTAACGCTGCCGACGATGTGGAAGTAGTTTCCGATGACCTGGTACCGACTGCTTTTGCGATCGCCATTGCTGCTTCTGTGGCAATGAGTGAGCCAGTCGCCAAGGATGCAGCCCTTACCATTCCCCCACAGCGCAAGGCTTTTTTACAAGAGTTACAAATAGCTTTAGATGTGGATGCCGAGGAAGCAGCCACAATCACCGCCGATGTCCTAGCCACTTTGCAAGAGCCGACTGCCGAACCAGAATTATAGACATGAAGTGAAGTGTAGAAATATTGAGCAGCGGTGATCCACCCGCTGCGATCTCACCGCATTGTCTTAAAATCTGAAAGTTGGTCTTAAAATCTGCAAACCAGTGCAATCTGCGGGGTGCTTAATACAATGAGTGGACAAATTCAAAAGCCAATCTTAGTCGGCGGTCTGGCGATTTGTGCTGGAATGCTTGGCATCGATGCGCTGGGTCATGCGGTAGCTAGCAATGGCAATGTCTTAATGTTGGGAACAATGGCGATCGGGGGCGGCTATTGGTGGTGGAGTAACCATAGTCGATCAGCAATCACACCACCAGTAAAGATCGATCAATCCACATTAACCAATCTGGTTAATCAGATAGAATTCATTACCAATCAACTAGCAATTGAAGGTGGTAGCCCCGCATCCTTGCAGCAAGAATTAGAGCGCTCTTTGAGTCAAGCAAATCGTCAACACTATCGAGTAGCAGTAACCGGCGGAGCCAGAGTTGGCAAAACCAGCGTGATCGCCGCCCTGCCTGCTACCGATTTTATTTCTCCTCAACCCCTAGAATTGAGCGAAACCCCACCGCTATTTGAAGTGGCTGCCCATGAAACTAAGATCGAGCAATTAATTCAGCAGTCGGACTTAGTTATATTTGTAACCACCGGCGACTTGACTGCTACCGAATTTGCCTATCTAAACAAGCTCCAGCAACGCACAGTAGTAGTGCTGAACAAACAAGACCAATTGGCTCCAGTTGATCGAGACACCATTTATCAAAATATCCAGCGTACCCTAGTAGGTTTGACCACAGAGGTCACAGCGATTTCTGCCAAGCCTGCGCCGATTACAGTACGGGCAATATCTGCCGAGGGGACAATCCAAGAATCGATCGAGCAGCCCCCTGTAGCTGTCG
This sequence comes from Synechococcales cyanobacterium OTE_75_metabat_409, assembly GCA_031378405.1. Lineage (GTDB taxonomy): Bacteria > Cyanobacteriota > Cyanobacteriia > Cyanobacteriales > Chamaesiphonaceae > JAAFHZ01. Next base: position 4,619 of record JANNEH010000218.1, on the reverse strand, counting down.
ATAATCTGACTGGTTCGCTGCGTAAAGTGTTAGCCGAGGAAGGAACTCAGTTGATCTTAGCCACCACCTATTGGGAGATCGATCGAATCAAAAACAGTGCTAAAGCCCAACTCAATAGCCTGCGCCGTACCCGTGCCCTGTCTATTATTGAACAGCGCCAATGGATTGCCGGAGCCGCAGCTTTTGCCAACCCCTTACCGGCTTTAGATCTATTGGCCACAGCGGCAGTAAATGCCCAAACCATTATGGATTTGAGCGCCATCTACCAACAACCTTTTTCGATCGAATTAGGCCAATCGGCAGCCAGTGCCATGGGCAGTCTGCTAATTAAGCTAGGACTAGTAGAGTTCTCAACCCAGGCGATCGGCAGTATGCTCAAAACCAACGCTGTCACCTATGTAGCTGGAGGTCTAGTCCAGGGGATGAGTGCTGCCTACTTGACCAGAATAGTCGGTTTGACCCTGATGGAATACTTTGCCGACCAAGATATCGTTGCGGCTCAAGTTAATCCCATCTGGAACCCCGATCGGTTTGGCACCCTGTTAAACCAGGTGTTTCAGGCCAATCAACGTCTAGCGGTGATGCAAGAGTTTGTGCAGCAAGGTATGCAGCGATTAATTCCTGATAGCAAGCCCCAGGCAATTGTTTGATTTTTTGGCTCCAGCCTTGACAGTGCTAGGCCAAGACCCTATGATGTAAATCCTGGTAACAGGTAATTGCGGGACTGGCGGAATTGGTAGACGCGCTAGATTCAGGTTCTAGTGTTCGCAAGGACTTCCGAGTTCGAGTCTCGGGTTCCGCATAATTAATTGATCAAAAAAGGAAGGTGAGTCGATTGACTCACCTTCCTTTTTTTGATTGGCCGGTCTTTGCCTAATGGCAACGCTTCGCTCAGACCTCGTTAACCTGGGTGGCTCCCTGAGCGGAGTCGAAGGGAGCCGAAGTTGATATCACCTTAGATATCTTGCTTAATCTTGATTCCCTCAGTAGTAATGGCACTATCTTCCACATTGGGCTTGTTGCCTTGGTAGTAGTAGTCGTTGTACTTTTTCGACTCCATCGGAATGCCGTTGAGCACCATGCCCAAAACGTTTTGCTCGGACTGCTCCAAGATTTCTTGCGATTGCAGCGCAGCATCTTTGTCTACTATATTCGGACGCATGACAAACACAATGCCGCTGGCTTTCTTGGATAACAAAGTAGCATCGGCAGCCACCGTTAATGGTGGGGCATCGATAATTACCAAGTCGTAGTTCTTAGTCCATTCAGCAATCAGAATGCCCATCTGCGAAGAATCAATCAGCGCTACCGGGTTAGGTGGCGGAGTACCAGCAGTCAACAGGTACAGATTTGGTTCTACTTCGATGATCGCTTCTTCTTGCTTGCTTTGGTTGGTCAAAACATTACTCAGACCCACATCAGGGTTCTGCCGCCAGATGCGGTGCTGGGAAGGCTTGCGCATGTCGCCATCTACCAGTAATACTTTGCGACCTAATTCTGCGGTCACCAAAGCCAGGTTAGCAGCCACCGTAGACTTACCTTCCCGAGGCAGAGAGCTAGAAACCACGATCGCCTTGATCGGCATGTCGGCATTCAAGAAGCGCAGATTGGCCTGGAGCGATCGAAAGGCTTCATTTTCCTGGTCACTACCAGTATTTCTGGCCATCAGTCTACCCGGAGTTCTGGTAGATTTACCAAACATTAATTTGCTGGTAACCACCATATCTTTTTGTTGGAAGTCAGGAATCCGGCCCAAAATAGAGTAGTCGGGGAAGAACTGCTGAGCTTCTTGAGCAGTCTTGATCCGGCGATCGGTGCTGTCTAAGACAAAGGCCGCAGCGGCACCCAAGAACAGCCCCAAGAAACTACCAATGGCAATATTCTGAGCATTTTTGGGCGAAATTGGCTCTAGGTTAACTGCTGGTGGCGCTACCAGTGTAATGTTACCCGTGGTTTGGTTTTCGGCAATTTTGAATTCTTCTAACTTCGCCCGCAGGGTTTTGAAAGTAGTCAAAGATACTTCCAACTGGCGATTCAGCTCCCGCTGGGCCTGTTCAAGCTGGGGCAAACGATTAGCTCGATCGCGGTAAGCAGAAGAGACATACAGCAGAGCATTAATTTGCTGTTCCAAGCCGACCCTGGTGGTTTCAGCCTTGGTATACTCCGTAACCATCGATTCTTGCACACCACCTTTTTGAAAATCTATCAAGCCACCTTTGATATTTTTGCCATTGAGCGTTGATTGATAGCGTTGGGTCAGGTCTGTTTCCAGCGCCTTTACTTTACTATCTAGATCAATTACTGAGGGGTTGATGTCGCCAAAGCGAGTCCGTTCTAAAGCCAGTTTTTTGCGGGCTTCTTGCAGGGAAGCGATCGCATCTTTCAATCCTGGTGATTCACTTACCAGTGCAGTTTGCACCACCGATTGCACGTTGGGACCAAGCAGTGCTTGCATTTTGGCAATGCGCGACTTTTCCGAGGCCAACTGTGCCGATGCCGTGGTAATTTCTCGGTTCAAGTTATTAATTGTCTCTACTGATCGAGATGCCTCGGCAGCAAGGTCTACGACCTGATGCTTTTCTCTAAATTCGCGAATTTTGCTTTCAGCCTCACGCACCTTGGGTTCCAACTCTTGCAACTGCTTCTCTACAAATAGTCGAGCAGCTTGGGAGTCTTTGCGCTGATTCTCTAAATCCTTCCGTTGATAAAGGTCAAACACAGTTTGCAGTACATCTTTTGCCCGCTTTGGATCAATATCTTGATAAGAAAAATCTAAGATATCGGTGCTTTTAATATTGGCAACTTTCATCTGGGTCAGAAAGTCTTCGGGCTTCATTCGCTGTTCGCCTTTTTTGTCTTTCAGATCCAGCGCGGTAATAGTACCTTCGATGATTGGCAGCGATCGAATGATTTCGAGCTGGTTGTTTACCAAACTGCTACTGCCACTCACTTCTGCTAACGCACTAGCGCCCAATCCTTCTAGCAAACTAGATGTCTTATTGGTTTTTTTGAACAGCAACTGCCCCTTAGACTGGTAGACAGGAGTCTGTTTCATCGTGTAGATTGTAGCTAAACCAGCAATCAGCAAGAACACGAAGGTTGCTGGTAACCAACGACGCTTTAAGATTGAGCCGTACTGTGCGATTTCTTCCATGAGCAGATCGGGTTTAAAGCCTGGTAAATTATGTGTCTTGAAAGTGCAGTCCCAAATAGCAGCTAATGGCCAGAGTGCTGAACAGGTATCAGTTTTGAGTCGATTAGCTTGGGTGACTTTGATCGTGATTATAGCCTAAACATACTGACTACTGGCATCATAGATATTGCTGAACCATCAGCACTGTTTTCTTTGATAAATTTCTTTGATAAATATCTCTCGGTAAATATTATGTTTGCTAGCAACATGCCCAAGGTTTCTGGGACAGCTTCGTGGGAAGAGCCTAGAAGAAGTCAGTTAGTAGCCGCAGCGAAAGCTGGAGATGTTCCTGCTTTGCATAAGCTGATAGATAATACCCTATCACCGTTAGGAGTGGGGGTGACGACGGTCATGGGGAATGAATGTTTGATTGTAACAGCGATTTTGCCCGAGACAGTCGATCGACTGTTTTTGATTGATTTCTTACGAGAAGCACTAGAACGGCTCCAGCCTGCGCAAATCGATCGGGTGGTAATTATTGGGCGCGATCGAGCGCGGATCAATCCAGATTGGCAACATATGCTCAATTTGCATCAGGCTGACCTACCCCAGATGCCGACCCCTGCCAGACAAAAGCAGGCTAAACGTAAAATTACGCCCCCCAAAAATACCAACATTCCTTTTCGTCCGCGCCACCCACTAGTCAGTAAGCCCCTGCACTTGGTGATGTTTTTGACAGCCTGTGCGCTCTTGGTCTGCGGGGTTTTTGCCGCTAAAACTGTATTTATGGTAGAAGACGGCGCAGTGAAGCCAGTAAATTTTGTCCCTTAGGAGTAATGACACCAATGCGTCAGAGAGATAACTGAGGGATAACTGTGTTTTTTTGTTAACTTTTGGGAAAGAAAAAACACCCAGAATGGATGATGATCCGGAGATAAAGTCTAAGATTCTTCATACTCTGTTAATTTTTCCTCACAATATATAGTAAGGCACTTATACGAATGACTGGTAATAACGATACCCCTTTACTGTTACGCGCTGCCCGTGGCGAAAGCGTGGAACGGACACCCGTTTGGATGATGCGGCAGGCTGGACGTTACATGAAATCCTATCGCGATCTGCGGGAAAAATATCCTTCTTTTCGGGAGCGTTCCGAAATTCCGGAAGTGGCGATCGAGGTTTCTTTGCAGCCCTGGAAGTCTTTTCAGCCAGACGGAGTGATTCTCTTTTCTGATATCGTAACTCCCTTGCCCGGTTTGGGCATCGAGATGGATATCGCGGAAGGCAAAGGGCCGATTATTCACTCGCCGCTCCGCACTGCTGCTCAAATTGATGCACTGTATCCCCTAGAGCCAGCGGAAACAATGCCCTTTATCCAAACCATTCTCAAATCCCTGCGCCAAGAAGTTGGAAACAAAGCGACAGTATTGGGTTTTGTCGGTGCTCCCTGGACTCTCGCCGCCTACGCGGTAGAAGGCAAAGGCTC
>JANNEH010000279.1:0-2501 GCA_031378405.1 Synechococcales cyanobacterium OTE_75_metabat_409 | reverse complement strand
TGATAAATTGGTTTCCTCTGCCAAAGTCTCCACAAAACGTCCCAAGATTTTCTTGCTAAGTTCATGTTCTGGGGAAGGTGCCATAATTTCTAAATAGCCCCGGTTGTAGGTGAGGCGTAGTCTTCGATCGACCAACTCTGCTGCCAAAGCCTGATAGGTCTGCCAACTAATACCTGTGAGCTGGATATTCTCATGAATTGGTGCCAGTAATGTGGCTGTCATGTTGAAGCTCCCTTCCAGAGTAGATTTCGCAAAACTGTTCCCCCATTCTGACATACTCCCAACTCTGATCGTTCAACCATCTCACTAACTCATTATCGGAGTCCCAAAATCGGCCTAAAATTTGGTTTGATAAAGTCAGTTTTAGCAAACCCTTGACAAATGGTCAACAAAATGAAAGTATTTAGGAGTCCTAATCATTTTTGGGAATAACCAAAATTATGACTCTTAACGTTGAATTGTTAGAAAGCAGCTTTGCCACGGTAGCCAACCAAGGCCCAGAGTTTACAGCCAAATTCTATGCACAGCTCTTTGCTGACTATCCAGAAGTGCAGCCACTATTTGCTGGTACCCAGATGGAAAAGCAAGGTGTGCAACTATTTCAGTCTTTGGTATTTACTGTAAATAACTTGCGAGATCTAGATACTCTCGTTAAAGCCTTAAAAGGCTTGGGGACTCGTCATGTAAAATACGGCGTGTTGCCCAAGCATTATCCAATGGTGGGTAGTGCCTTACTCAAAACCTTCGAGGCCAAATTGGGCAATGGCTGGACTCCGGAAGTGCAACAAGCTTGGACAGATGCCTATGGCGTAGTAGCACAAGTAATGTTAGAGGGTGCAGATTATCCTCCCGAAATCCTTAATTTGCCATAGCTATTTTTATATTCATTAATTCCAGATCTGGAGCAACACCATGACAATTCGCTTAGAAATTGATCGAGTCTTGCAAGGAGCATTTGATTTACAAGCCCTTAATCTCTTGTTTGTATTTCAAGTGAATTGTCCCGGCTGCTTCCTTTATGGGTTTCCATTGGTCAATTCACTGTATTGGCAGTACCGTGATTTAGGCTTAAATGTATTGGGACTCTCTACCGCTTTTGAAGATTTTGCATACAATACGGCTATGAATACCGAACTATTAATGACTCAACAACAAACCGTGGGAGAGACTTGTAAGGCGATCGGAGAAAAATATTATCAAGCGATCGACTTTTCCATTGCAGTCGATAAATTAACTACAGGCGCAGAATTGTCTACCCCCAGCAACATCGACTTTTTATCTGAAAATAATAATTTGGAATCTTTGAGCATTGCTGAACAATCTGCGATTCGCCAGAATATGATTGCTGACTTACAAGAAATCACCCAAGTATCAGCAACTTTTACCTTAAACCAATTGCCTGGAACTCCCACCTTTTTGCTAATTGATCAAAACCTAGAATTATTGGATGGATGGTTTGGCCGTATACCTGAAGCAGAAGTCAATCAACGAATTACCCGCTGTCTTTCTATAGGAGTGAAAGGTATAATAGCTGGTTAGTGTCCAATATCGGTAGTCATGAATAACTCTGCCCCCTTGCTAGAAGGTGTTAATGAAATCGACCATCACATCTTAATTGGTCTGGAAAAAATTGGTATGGCACTCAAGAGTCAATCTTGGCAAGATGCTGGACAACAGGGGTTAACTCCTACTCAGGGACAAATCTTGAATCTCTTGGTTAATACTGGAGGAGTTGGGTTATCGGAAGTAGCTAAAAATTTGGGGGTAACAGCAGCAACCGCGAGTGATGCGGTTACTTCCTTAGTAGATAAAGGTCTGGTGCAAAAAACTCGATCGGCAACAGATGGGAGAGCGATCGCTATTAGATTAACTACCCCGGGCCAACAGGCGGCGGGTCAGGCAGCCACTTGGTCGAATTTTTTATTAACTACAGTAGATGAATTAACCGCCGAAGAAAAAATAGTATTTCTACGGGGACTGATCAAAATAATTAAGAAGCTACAAGAGCAAGGGAAAATTTCAGTTGCTAAAATGTGTGTGACTTGTAGTTTCTTTCAATCCGATCGCTATCCCAATTCTGAGCAACCTCATCATTGTGGATTGGTTGATGCCCCCTTTGCCGATGGCAATTTACGGATTACTTGTGCGGAACATGTGGCCGCAGAATAAGTGAATTGAAGCAAAATCTTAATTAGTCCATAAAAATCATTTGCCAATCAAAAACCCCACAAGATCTTGTGGGGTTTTTGTAATCATTCAGCCAAACTTAGCTCAAGGCGTTGATTGCATAATCAAGGTAAGAGTTAGCTTCTACGGAAGCGTCACCGCTAAGACCATGGTTAGCTTTGATATACTTCAGCGCTTCAACATACCAGCTTGGAGACAATTCAAAAGTACGGTTGATTTCAGCCAAACCGCCGATGAGGTAATCATCCATAGGACCAGTACCGCCAACTACACAGCAATAAGTAACCATGCGTAAGTAGTAGCCGATGTCGCGG
>JANNEH010000206.1:0-2327 GCA_031378405.1 Synechococcales cyanobacterium OTE_75_metabat_409 | reverse complement strand
GTGGGTTATTCTCAATACCCAGCCAATGGCCAAAGTGGCGGCTGGGATGCCAGCATTAATGAGGTGTTGTTAGGTCGATCGGGCGTTGGGCTAAATGCCGACTATCATGGGCGCTTTGATAGCGATCGCAATTCTTATGGCGTAGAAGCCAATTACTATCTATTGCCCCTGGGCGGCTACTTCAACGTAGCTCCGGTGGTGGGCTACCGCAAAATCAATACCGATGCCTATCAGCGCGAAGGAGTAAACATAGGAGCCAAGCTGATCTTAGTACCTGGGCGGGGCGGTGGTGGCGATATTACTCTGCAACAAACTTGGCTGAAGCTAGGTACCTCCGAAGAAGTGGGCATCGCCAGTATTAGTACCGGCTATGCTGTAACTAATCAACTGCGAGTTGCCGGAGAAATTCAGTTGCAAAATTCGCGCGAAAGCCAAGAAAGCCGAGTGGGAATTGGTTTGGAGTGGATGCCTTGAGCATGACGGCTATAGTAATTGCGATCGATGTCCTAATTTCTATCTGCTGTTGGCTGATTGTTTGGCAGTTGATTCGTGCGCAGCCCCAAATCGTTGCCCTAGTAGAAATTTTGGATACGGCCAATCTGGCAGTGGAGCGTTTGGGATTGGTGCCTACGCTGTTGGCCGATCGGCAACAGAGCATCCGGCAACTGCACCAACTCTATCAACTACCAGTAAATGTGATCGATCGCCTCTGGCAATTGGTACGATTATTGCTCTGGGTGAGAACTCGCCTTTAGAATAATCCATAAGATCTTCCAAATATTTTTGCATGATACCTTCCTGGCTGGCGATCGGTGTGGCTGCTACCCTTATTGGCTTTGCTGTGCTCAAACTGAATACTCCCGAGAGTATTCGTTGGTTTAATCATCAGCGCCGTCCCAGTTGGTTGACCTTCGAGAGGTTGATTCCAGTCATTTGGACTACGGTGTTTATCTGTGGCGCTTGGTCGGCCTACAACGTATGGGAAAAAGAACCGGGCAGTGGTAAAACTTGGTTTTTAATGCTGTTCTACGCAGTAGTAGAAGTGGCCATCATGCTCTATAACCCAGTAATGGGCTGGTTTAAAAGTCTACGCATTGGGGTGTGGATTGGGGGCTTTGGTTTTGTGTTGGGCGCAATCTTAGCCATCCTGGTTTTTCCGATTTCTCTTTGGGGTGGTTTATTATTGCTGCCTTATCTGCTCTGGAGTCCGGTAGGTACTTATGTAACTTGGGTGATGGACGAAATTAATAACACTCGATCGATCTAGAAATTGCTCTAGGAATCCGATCGATTATTTAGTAAATGATCTAGAATGCGCCGGTTTTCGGTTTGCATTCCAGTGATCGAAGTCTGCATTCCAATCATCAACTGGCGATCTTCATCGGCGGATTCTGCCAAAGTCGCAATCATTCTCACCACATCTTCAATACTTTGTCTCATTTCAGTTTGAGTTGATCGAAGCTCAACCTGATTTGACTGAATTTGTTGTTGTTGCTGTTGAATTGCTAGCAGGACAGTCTCTGCTATTGCTTCTAAACGGTCTATTCTAGATTCTGTGGTAGGTTGTGTCATTTTATTCCCCTTTACTCAGCTTGATTTTAGCCTAAACCAAAAGGGGTTGTCATATTTTGGGTGATCATATATGCAAAATCTATCCGCGCTGGCGACGACTGCGGCGCACATAGCCTAAGTAGACAATCAATACTACCAACATTACCCCAGCTAAAAGCAAATTAGTACGGCGATCCATATTGGCCATAGTGTTTTGGTAGGCCGCAATCATCGGATCGCCCATAAACAACGCCGTCGCCGCCCCAGCAGCCAAAAAAGGCCCCAACGGAAACTTGCCCTGACGACGACCCAGCAGCACCAAGCCACCCATCACCAAAGATCCCGCCAACGAGGCCATCCCACCAGTCAGCACTACCCCCGACCAACCCAACCAAGCACCAACCATTCCCATCAACTTGGCATCACCACCACCTTGGGCTACCTGACCCATCAACAATGTGCCTAAAATTTGAATCAGGTCATAGATCCAAATCCCCAGCACCATGCCGCCGATCGCCCCAATAAAGTACTGCGCCGCTCCAGCAGGCGTATGGGTGATTTGATAACCCAAAAAAGTCTGAAACACCAATCCCAGCACCAGCCCAGAACTAGTTAGTGGATTAGGTAAAGTCATGGTATCTAGATCGATCGCCGCCAAGGCAATTAGCCAAGCCAAAAATAAGCAATAGCCCAAAGTTTGCCATGTTTGACCAAAGTGTAAATAAGTCGCCAAAAACACCAGTGCCGTAAAACTCTCGACCAGTGGATAGCGAGCC
>JANNEH010000266.1:0-9021 GCA_031378405.1 Synechococcales cyanobacterium OTE_75_metabat_409 | reverse complement strand
GTCACAATTAAGTGCAGCCGATCGCCACATTGCCCAAACAGCTTGGCAATACTTTGTCCGGAACCGCAATGCTCAAACAGGCTTAGTCAGCGCTGTTACCGACTACCCCTGGACAACATTATGGGATCAGGGCAGTGTGTTGATGGCCATACATGCTGCTCAACAACTGGGAATCTTGTCGCCAGAGCAATTTAAGCCCTGGATGAGCACCATTTTAGATACTTTAGCCAAACTACCGTTACCATCCACCAAACTGCCCAACAAGGCATATAGCACCCAAACAGCAGAAATGCGCAAGCTGAATAACAGCCCAGATCCGCAAGGACATAGTGGCACATCGGCTTTGGATACAGCTCGTTTAATGACTGCTTTGCAGGTAATTAAAAAACATCACCCAGAATACCGCGATCGAATTCAAAAAATTGTAGCCCGCTGGGAAACCAAAAGCTTAGTCCAAGAAGAATGGCTAGCTGGAGTTATTTTCCTCAAAGGTAAACTTCGCTCTACCCAAGAAGGACGTTTAGGCTATGAACAGTATGCTGCTCAAGGACTAAAGCTCTGGGGGATAGAAGCTTTCAACGCTCTCCATAAAACCCCCATTCGGCGGGTGAAAATTGAAGGTGTTTCGTTGGAAATCGATCAGCGGGATCAAAAAAATTCTGGGGCGGGTAACTACTTAACGAATGATCCCTACCTGCTTTGGGGTTTGGAGCTGGGCTGGCCAGATAGTGTCAAACCCCAAGTCCAAGCTCTGCTAGATGTCCAGGCAAAAAGGTTTAGGCGCACTGGTATCTTAACCGCCGTCAACGAAGACTCAATTAACCGGCCACCTTACTTTTTGTACTATAGCGTTTACGCCAATGGCCAAGAATGGACGGCAATTACCCCCGGCGGCAAAGCCTATCCAGATCTGCGGTTTGTCAGCACCAAAGCAGCTTTTGGCTGGTCAGCTTTAATGCCAGACAATAACTATGCCAATAAGTTGCGGTCAGCCGTTCAAGATTTAGCAGTTCCAGAGCGGGGCTTCTATGCTGGGCGTTATGAAAGTGCCCAATTGGGGAATAACACAGTTATGGATGCCAATACCAATGCGGTCATTTTAGAGAGTCTTTTATATACAGCCAAAGGAAACACCCCTTTAATCAATTAATTTTTTAGCAGTAACTACCATGACGATTTTAACCTCTAGACCTCCTAGCTTGAATACATCAGACAAAAAAATATCAACCTTTTCGGGGAACTCGCGATCGGTTTTAAAACGGCGCACGATGTTATTTCGTTATATTGCTGAAATCAATTTGTTATTGGGTTTCTGGTACTTGCAATGGCGAGTCTGTAACTCTCTTAATTATGATGCCCTGTGGTTAGCAGTGCCTCTAGTGCTGGCCGAAATTTACAGCTACATTGGGGGAGTATTATTTACCTTGGGCATGTGGCGACCGATCGAACGGCAAATTAAGCCGTTAGAGCAAATGTCTCCAGCTTTGTCGGTAACTGATTGGCCAACTGTGGATGTTTTTATTACTTGTTACAATGAACCAGCCGCAATGGTCGAAACTACCACTCGGGCTGCTCTGGCGATCGATTATCCTGCAACTAAGCTCACTGTTTATATTTTGGATGATGGCAATTCACCCCAGATGCGCGAGATGTCTCAGCAGCTCTGTATGGAAGATATGCAGTCTCCACTATTACGCGCTACTGCCGAACAGATTAAAACAGAGCGGCAGGAACTGGTCGATCGGCTGGCTATCTTACAGCAGTTAATGCCAGATACTCTCGCCGCCGAAAAGTTTTTGGCCGCAGCCACTGCCCATGATCAGGCCGAACCCTTGGGTACACGGTTTTTGCGGAATTTTCATAAGTTGTTATTGCTAAAAGAGCAGAAACACACCACAGTTCAAGCTCAAGTGCAAGCCGAACAAGAGCGACTAGAGCAGGCTATTTTACAAAAACAAATAGAACTGAGTGGACTGGCACGCTGTCGCTATATTGCTCGGCCTAAACCAACCGGAAAGCCTCATCATGCCAAGGCTGGTAATATTAACTATGCTATCTTTGCTGGTGAGACTACGGGTAAATTTATTGTAACTTTGGATGCCGATCATATTCCCAAACCCCAGTTTCTGAAGCATGTCTTGCCTTATTTCGTAACTTACAATTCCTGGAATGGTAAATATGACAGTAATCAGATTGCCCTAGTGCAGACCCCTCAAGATTTTTCTAACCTGCCCCCAGGTGATCCCTATGGACACCAAGCCCATTTATTTTATGGGCCGATTCAACAGGGTAAAGATGGTTTAAACTCAGCATTTTATACTGGTACCAATGCGGTATTACGGCGAGAAGCGATCGTTAATACCGGTCTCAAATACTTTGCCCAAGCTTATGCCCAAGACGAAAAAAGTCTAGATGAATTTGACTTAATTGGTGGTGTTTCTAGTAGCAGTATTACCGAAGATATGAATACGGCGATGCGCCTACATGCCGCAGGCTGGCAATCTATTTACCATAACGAGCTACTGGCGATCGGCCTTGCCCCAGACGACCTCAGCTCAACTTTGCAACAGCGTCTGCGGTGGGCACAGGGAACTATTCAAGTCATGACCCAAGAAAATCCGTTAACTAAACCAGGCTTATCTTTTTGGCAGCGACTCCAGTATTTCCAAACCATGTATAGCTACTTTGCCGGATTTGCGATGGTGATTTTTCTGGTTTGCCCGATTGTTTTCTTTTTTACTGGCACTGTACCAGTGACTGCCTACGGCAACGACTTTATTCGACACTTCATCCCTGCTTTTATTTTTAACCGAGTGGCATTCCTAATTATTGGCTGGGGTATCCCTGCGCGAGAATTATGGCGGTCAGAACAATATGCCCTGTCTTTGTTTCCACTGTTTATCCAGGCTGTTTGGAGTGTGTTTAGCAAACGTCCGATTCATTTTAAAGTCACACCCAAAGAGCGACAATCTGGCATATATTTTAATTTAATTAAGCCTCAACTGATCATTTTTGGCCTCACTATTTTGGGAATGGCTTGGAGTTTAGGACTATTTATTTTTGGTCAACTGAATGATCCAATAGTGTACCTGGTTAATGCTGGTTGGTCGATCTATAACCTGTCACTGCTCTGGTCGGTGATCGGTGCAGCTATGTGGAAGCCTAAGGTGGCCAAGTAATATTTCTGTTTTGGTGTTTCTTTTCTCTCACAATTGGGCATTCTAAGTTGAATGCACTTTTGTAAGCAATCAACTCTATTTTATATCGAGGTCTTGGGAGTGAGTTCTGATGTAAAAGTATTACGACCGGTTGGTATTCTGAATGCAACCTATGCCAATAAGCTGCGTGAGGTCATTGGTGATTCCGTACAAGCCAAACAAGTGAATATTTTGATTGACTGTGCGGGCATTGAGTTTATGGATAGTATGGGCTTAAGTTGCCTCATTATGTCCTTAAAAAAAGTGCGCTCAGCCGGTGGTAGCCTAGCACTTACCAATACTAATAGCCAAATTCGACTTCTTTTAGAGGTTGCTGCTCTAGAGGATTCTTTTAAGATGAACACCGAAAGTCTTGTGGTGATTAAAACAACCAATTGGAAGAATGAACCAGTCTTTTATTTGGAGAACTTATGATTGATAGATAAAACTCTCTAGATCTAGCAAGCATTGATTCAGAGAAAGCCAAATAGCAACCGATTAATAACTACATATTCTCAGGTGATAAAAATGATTTCAGATATTACAGTAGTACAACCTTTGGGTGTTTTAGATAGCGTCTGTGGCAACCAACTCCGTCGAGATATTGGAGATTTGCTAGAATCTAAGCAAGTCAATATTTTGGTTGATTGTCAGGGAATTGAATTTATGGATAGCTCTGGTTTAAGTTGCTTAATTATGACTTTAAAAAATGTCCGAGCGGCTGGGGGGGATTTGGCTCTTAGCAACATCAATGGTCAACTTAGACTCTTATTAGAACTGACGGCTATGGAAGGTATTATCAAGGTGTATGCAGGGGCTGAAGATTTTAGCCAAAGTATTTTTGCTTTAAACTAAGGGTGATCACCACCCCGTCAGGCTGCGCCTGCCACCCCTCCAAGGGGGGGCATTAATTAGTTCCCCTCCCTTGGAGGGGTTCTCCGTAGGGGTGGGGTGATGGATCAAGTTACGCTTAAAACATTGAAAACCGTAGTCATCAGTATTGACTTCATTGGTTTGCAGTGTATTTAAAATACTACTTTTTGAAATCTATAAATTTAGGTAAATAAGCTTATAGAACACTATTTACAAATCCTCAACAAATTATGTATGATGCAGCCTGCAATCCTATTTGATTAATTTTCGGGTATGAGTAACGAACAGTTTTTGGCTATCTCTGCAATCAATCCCCTCAACCCGAATCAATCTAATCTTCAGAACCTTGGCATAAGCTGGTTAGAGCCTTTTGGAATAATTCCCCAAGGAGCAGATAAATCTTTTGCTAGCGGCCAACTGCCGTTTGTGGCTACAAGTTTATTACAGTCAAATGTCAGCATTTTGGCTGGGGGTATCGGTCAAAGTACCGACCCATTTGTTGCCTTCACCAGTTATTCAGCGAATACATTTTTTGCTAATACGTCCGTCACATCATGGCAAGAAAACTCCAATCCACCCAGCATCTCAGTAGTTCTGGCCAATGACAGCGGTAGTAGCAACACAGATCGCTTGACCAAGGATGCCGGAATTAGGGGGCAAGTGAGTAATGCTAATAGTATTACTGAATTCAAGGTACGTTTAGATGGCAGTAGCAATCAGATTAACCTGCGTAGTAAGTTACAGTCAGATGGCACCTTTAATTTAACCGATGCCCAAGTGCGGCAGTTATTCGGTAATTTAGGAGATGGTAGCCATACATTGGCGTTTGCAGCCAAAGATACTGCGGGCAGTCAAAGCAGTTTTAACTTGAGCTTTTTCCTGGATACAACTGCTCCTCAGCTCACTTTCACAAAACTTACCATCATCAAAAATGATGGTAAGTTAATTGGTCAAATTGCTGATGGTAATCTGGAACAGCTCACCTATCAATGGGATAGTGGTAGTACCAAAGCGATCTCCTGCATTAACGGCAGTTTCAACCAAGCCCTAGACTTTACTGGGATTGTCAATGGTGCTCACCGTCTGACGATCGCCGCATTAGACAAAGCAGGCAATCTGACTGTAACTCCTTACAACGTGACCGTAGCCTATGATCGATCGGCACCAATAATCACAGCTCAGTTAGCGATCGACAGTGGCACTAGCAATACTGATGGCATTAGCAATAATGCTGCCATCATCGGCACAGTTACAGATGATAATAACATCACGATTCTGCAAGCTAGTCTGGATGGCACTAACTTTGTAAATATTTCAAGAGCAGCCAATGGCAGTATTAGTTTGAGTGCAGCTCAGTTGGCAATGATTAAAGGATCTGCACTCACGGATGGAGTTTACAATCTGCGGATCAAAGCTCAAGATCAATATGGCAATGCCAGTTCTATTTACAGCGTTAAATTTACGCTCGATACTACTGTTGCCGCACCGAGTAAGCCAATTCTGGACGTTGCCAGTGACAGCGGTAGCAGCAATGCTGACCAAATAACCAGTGTCAAAAATCCTAAAATCAGCGGCACTGGAGAGGCTGGCAACACGCTCAAACTGTTTGATGGCAATAATCTAGTGGGTCAAACTACTGTTGGTAACGACGGCATCTGGCAAATTACTGCTGCCCCAAACCTAAGGGAAGGTCAACATCAACTCACGGCCAAACAAATTGATCTGGCTGGCAATACCAGCAATGCTTCTTCAGCCCTGAAGATTACAATAGATAGTCTGGCTCCACAAATTCAGCTCAACCACGCGCTAACCACCGTACAAAATGGTAGCAAGTTAACTGGTGTAGTCAATGGAACTGGCTCTGGAGTTGCCAAACTCACCTATCAGTGGGATGGCCGAACAGCGATCGCCGTGGTAGTAAATAGTGAAGGAGAATTTAAGCAGGTTTTAGATCTAACTGGACTCACTGGTGGTAGCCACAACCTGATTATTACTGGCATCGATCAAGCAGGTAACAGTAGTACCAAGACTTTGAGTGTGCAAGTGAATGTCCCACCTACAATTACGGCACAATTAGTCCGAGATACAGCACCGGGCAGCATTGCCAACAGTGACAAAATCACTTTCGATCCGCGAATTCAAGGCACAGTTACCGGTCAAGTGACCAAACTCTTAGCAGGTTTTGACGGAACTCCAGTTAATCAGTATGTCAACATTTTCTCGCAGCTTCAAACCAATGGCACATATAGCCTAAGTTTAGCTACCTTGAATCAGATTCTTGGTCGAACCATAACTGATGGAAACCATACTCTACATCTAGTAGCAATATCTGCGGGCAGTGAAGGATCAGATGATGAGGATGAACCGGATGAGGATGAACATGACTGCATTAGTCAATCCACATCCTATGATTTCACCTTCACTTTAGATACCACGATCCCGATTCCCACTCTGAATTTGGCAGTAGGCAGTGATACTGGAATAATCGGCGACTATCGCACCAAAGCAGCAACTGTTAATCTCATTGGAAAAACTGAGGCTAATGCTCAAGTGTTACTGGCCGGAAATTCTACCCCGATTACTGCTGATACCCAGGGTAACTTCACCTTCACTAATTTAGCCCTGAACCCTAAAGCCAATGCTTTCACCGTTACGACCACCGATATTGCTGGGAATATCCAAACCTATACTCAGGTTATTTATCGCACTTCGCCACCAACAGCCGTAAACTTAAGCACTCCAGTAGTGTTGGAAAACAGTCTCAGCGGGCTGTTGGTAGGCAATCTCACCACCGTAGATCCAGATGGCGTAGATAATTACGCATACAGCTTGGTTAATAACGCTGGCGGTAGATTCCAGCTAGTTGGAGACAAAATCTTAGTCGCTAATGGCAACCTGTTAGATTTCGAGACTAATCAGCAGCACCAAATTCAGGTGCGCACTACCGATAGCGAAGGGGATAGCTTCTTACAAACCATCTCGATCGCCATCAAGAATGTGAATGAAGCTCCGACTCAATTGGTACTGGATACTTCACAGATAGCCGAAAATTCTCCAGTAGGTACATTGATTGGTAAGTTAACAACTACTGACCCAGATGCTGGGGATACTCATGTCTACGCCCTGATTAACGGCAATGGAGATCAGGATAATGCTAAGTTCTCGATTGTCAATAATGAACTGCGATTAAACTTCGTGCCGGACTACGAAACCCATTCGGTCTATCACCTACGTGTACAAACCAAGGATGCTGAAGGATTGACTTGGCAACAGGAATTCACCGTTAACATTCTGGATTTACCAGAAAATCTGGCACCAACAGGCATTGGCTTGAGCAATGGCAGCATCGCAGAAAATAGTGCCAATGACACGTTAATCGCCAAGCTAAGCACCACTGACCCGGATGCAGCAAATACACATACCTATGTACTGCTGAACGATGCAGGCGGTCGATTCAAGCTGGTGGGGAATGAGTTGAGAGTGGCAAATGGCTCTCTGTTGGATTATGAAACTGCTACTTCACACCTAATTCGGGTACGCACCACTGATAATGGTACTCCTAATTTAGCCTATGAACAGAATCTGACGATCGGGGTGTTGAACGTTAATGAAGCACCGCAATTTAACAGTCAGCCTGTTTTGGCAGCTAGCGTGGGTCAAGCTTACAGTTACACGATTACCACAGTCGATCCAGACAATGGCGATACCCGCAAAATCACTGCTAACCAGCCACTACCGAGCTGGCTGAAACTGGTGGACAATGGTAATGGCACTGCCCAGTTGTTGGGGACTCCAGGGGCAGGCGACCTGGGATTCTTTAATATCAGTTTGGCGGTGACGGATGCTGGCGGAGCTAAGAGCCTGCAAGAATTTGGTTTAGGGCTGGGTAACTCCTTGGTTGAGGGAACTAGTTTCAATAAACTGTTAGAAATAGCTTTGAATGTGCCTGTTACTGGGGGACGACTGAGCTTTAAGCTAGATCCACTCCAGTTTGATAAATCAGATTTACAGGGAATTAATGATGCTCTAGAAGTGGCTTTGGTAGATGCTCAAGGTAAATCCTTGGTGAGTACCTTTCAGAGCGGTAGAGACGCATTTTTCAACTGGACAGAGGGAGAAAATGCCATTACTGGTCAGTCAGCGAGTTTTAATCCGACGACAGGGGTGGTGACGCTGGACTTAACTGGAGTCAAGGCAGGGGCGGCGAAGCTGGTGATTCGGTTGGTGAATGATGATCGAGATACTACTACCAATGTGTATTTGACTGATTTAGCGCTGTCTCCGACTGTTTCACCGGTTAATCTGGCTCAGGGCAATCCTGACGCTCCCAATGTACCCTCGCCGGTTGCTCCTAGCTTTTTTAACAGGGCGATCGATGTTTCTCCAAGTATCGGGGCAGGTTATCACCGCACCAGTTTCAACGCCGTCAGCAAGGAGTTGTTTGTCAATGTGGTGTTGAAGAATCAAGGCAGCTATGGTCTGGATGGAAACTTGGTGGTGGTGGTTAATCACATCAGTGATCCTTCAGTACTGGTGAAGAATGCTGATGGTCTAACTCCCGAAGGGTTGCCTTACTACACTTTCAAGACCGTCAATGGCAAGTTAGATCCTACTCAGGCGACTCTAGAGCAAACTTTAGTGTTTAAGAATTCCAATGGGGTGCAATTTAGTTATGATTTGGCGGTATTAGCTGAGATCAATGCTGTGCCTATGATTAAGTCGCAGCCGGTACTGGAAGTAATAGGTGGTAAACGATATCAGTATCAGGTGAAGGCGGAAGATATCAATGGAGATACTTTGTCTTATAAATTGCTGAGTTCACCAGTGGGGATGTCGATCGATGCCCAGACTGGTTTGATTAGCTGGACTACCGCTGTCCAGGGAGTTGGGAATTATCAGCTAGCGATAGAGGTCAGTGATGGCCGAGGGGGGATAGCGCGTCAAAATTTCA
>JANNEH010000262.1:0-5669 GCA_031378405.1 Synechococcales cyanobacterium OTE_75_metabat_409 | reverse complement strand
CTAGATAAAGTGATTTTAAGGATTTTCTTTCGGCCACTAGCCCACTGCCTAGAAACCTGTGCTGGTTTAACCTGACGGCCATCAGAAGTTAGCACCCAATCACCAGCTTGGATGTTTTCAATGGGTATTGCCAAACCATTGGGTCGATCGATCAATGTCCCTGCTGGCAGACAAAGTGTTCCATAAGTCTCTTCCAGTATGGGTTTGAGCAGCGGATGATCATAGACGATTTCTTCTCGACCATGTTTGCGATCGATAAAATGCGGAATCAACCCAGCATCCAACGGTCCTGGACGATACAGCGCCAAAATCGAAGAAATATCTTCGATACAAGAAGGACGAAGTTTAGATACCACATCTAACATCCCCGAAGACTCCAACTGAAATACCCCCTCCAAATCACCCGCACTGACCATTTTATAAGTCTTATCCACCATGGGTGGCCGCTTTTTACTGCCAGGTTTACCTTCATTTTTACGTTGAATAGCTATCGATCGACGTTCTTCAAAAGTGATTTCATCCGGGTCAATTACATCACCTTTATTTTGCAGAATTAAATCTACGGCATTCTGAATAATAGTTAGGTTTCTCAGACCCAGAAAATCCATTTTCAACAAACCCAAAGCATCTAGATCTTCCATATAATACTGGGTGATCACCGAGCCATCATTGTTGCGCTGGAGAGGGACAATTTCATCCAAAGGCTGCGCCGAAATCACCACCCCAGCAGCATGAACCCCAAAGGTTTTATTAGTACCTTCAATCCGCATCGCCATATCAATCCACTGCTTACCCGAGATAGTAACACCCGGTACATTGGTTTGGAAAAAAGCTGTTTCGTAGGCTTGCTTAAACTCCATCGCTGGCGTTTTATCCGAAATCATTACTGCCAACTTCGTGGGTTTCCCCCGCACCGTAGGAATATGTTTAGCCATTTTGTTGGAGTCAGCAAAAGAAATATCCAGCACTCGGGCCACGTCTTTCAACACGGCTTTAGAAGTCATCCGGTTGAAAGTAATAATCTGCGCTACTCGCTCGGTGCCATATTTCTGAGTCACATACTGAATCACCTCATCCCGCCGCTCAATACAAAAGTCGGTATCAATATCTGGCATCGACTTCCGTTCGGGGTTCAAGAAGCGCTCAAACACCAGGCCATGATGTACTGGATCAATATTGGTAATCCGCATAGCGTAGGCCACCAGGGAACCTGCTGCTGAGCCACGCCCTGGCCCAACGGGAATGCCCCGATCGCGGGCAAATTTAATATAATCCCACACCACCAAAAAGTAGGCCGAGAAACCCATCTGCTCGATCATTTTCAGCTCATAATCTAGTCGATCGCGGTATTCTTGGCTGATGTCTTGGAAGTTTTTGACTTTCTGTAAGGTTTTTAGACCATTGCGAGCGATTTCTTCTACATAGGTAGCCTGAGTATGTCCGGGTGGTAACGGAAAATCGGGAATGCGTGGCTCACCCAATACATTGTAGGGCTGGACTTTATCAGCTACTCCTAAGGTGTTGGCGATCGCTTCAGCAATCACATCGGCGGGCAAATGATCCCGGAATAGCAGCGCCATTTCCTCAGCGGATTTCAGGTATTCTGTACCGCTGTAACGCATCCGCTTGTCTTCGCTAATTAGGGTATTAGTCTGAATACAAAGCAGAGCATCATGAGCTTCTACATCTTGACAAGAAATAAAGTGTGAATCGTTGGTGGCAATGATTTTAATATCTTGTTCTCTGGCAATCCGCACGATTTCGACATTCACAATCCGGTCTTCGCGGGAGCCATGATCTTGGATTTCTAGGTAAAAATCTTCACCAAAAACTTTTTTGTACCAAGCAGCCGCTTTGCGGGCGTAGTCCAATTTCCCAGCCATAATTGCTTGGGGTATTTCGCCACCTAAGCAAGCACTGGTAACCATTAAGCCTTCTTTGTACTGCTCTAAAATATCGCGGTTAATGCAGGGGCGGGCAAAGATGCCTTTGCCTTGGAAGCCCTCTAAATGCGAGATGGTGGTAAGTTTTACTAAATTTTTATAGCCTTGGGTATTTTTAGCTAGCACCACCTGGTGAAACTTCTGGCGGCGCTTCTGTTCGCGAATATCTCCTTCGATCACATACATTTCGTTGCCGATAATCGGCTTGATGCCTTTGTTGCGGCAGACTTTGATCAGTTCGATCGCCCCATACATGACTCCATGGTCAGTCAAGGCAATGGCGGGCATTCCCAAAGCCACTGCTCGATCGGCTAGCTCTGGTAACTGACTGGCTCCATCGAGCAAGCTGTAATCGCTGTGAATATGTAAGCCGACAAAGGTCATAGGGTGTCCGTAAATCCAATACCCGCATTACTATAGTACCCACGAACCAAGTG
Source organism: Synechococcales cyanobacterium OTE_75_metabat_409 (assembly GCA_031378405.1). Taxonomy (GTDB): domain Bacteria; phylum Cyanobacteriota; class Cyanobacteriia; order Cyanobacteriales; family Chamaesiphonaceae; genus JAAFHZ01. Next base: position 3,289 of record JANNEH010000262.1, on the reverse strand, counting down.
TTTAGTCGAGCTAAAGTCGAATCTTAACTTTGTTCCCAGAATGCAGGGGATGGTCTCAAGATTAGCACCCAAAACTTAAATTTTCCTCAAATGATATTTCTACTAACTGGTATTAATTGATACTTTTTGCCCTTACTGAAAATGTCAATCCCTAAATCTAGCGTAGGCAGATCCACTCAATGGGAATCTTACCCACTATATTTTGTTTGCCTTTAATAGAGCATAATTCACAATTACTTGACACCACAAGAGACTACGCCAGTTACCACGAAATAATTACTCTGTCTTGAGCCTGCTTGATCGCAGTACTCAAAATATATTAGCCAGTTCTGATTTTTGAGACCTAAATTGTGGTATAAGAATCTATGGTTTTCGTGGTGTTTACAGATCTAGTGGCTTACCTTAACAGTTAATGAACTATCCCTCGAAATCCATGGAGATTTGACTAAATATGAAAAGCTGGAAAGCAGGAATTATTCTGAGCTTATTTGGTGGCGCGCTGTTTGCGGCTACCCCCCTACAGGCATTGCCCGAATCACAGATTGTTGACAAGCTCAAAGGGATTCCGGTATTTGCCCTTACCGATAAAGATGGCTTGTTGATGACAGCCTCCACTGGTGCCGCTGGCAAACCGGCCAAAGGCGGAGCCTTCTTCAGTCAAAACGATGCCAAAGATTTTTTGCGCAAGCTACAGCGAGAAAATCCGAGCTTAGCTAAGGAGCTAGAGGTGCGGACAGTATTACTCAGTGATGTATACAAAGCCCAAATGAACTTGGACCCGAAACAGCGGGTCGATATTGTTTTTGTTCCCAATCAATTTCAGGTCAAGACCGCTTTAACTTTGGCTCAAAAAATTGACCCGAAGATCAAACAATTTACTGGTGTACCATTGTTTGTAGCTAAAACCAATCGATCGGGCTATTTAACGGCAATGTCCAACAATAAGAAGCCGGTGGTGCCACTCTTTTTCGATCGAGACCAGCTTCAGCCAATGATTGACAATTTCAAAAAGCAACAACCAAATACAGTGGTGCAAGTAGAAGTTCTGACCCTAGAAGGCTTGCTAGATGAGATGCGCATCAGCAACGATCCGCTCTATGAACGCTTGACACTTGGCCCTTCCCGCGAAGGTCTCGATATTTTGCGGAGTCGGTCGAATACTAGTTCAATTCAAGGTTTATCTACAGCCAAAAAACATTCACAGTCAAATTTGCTGATTAAATCTGGCAAATAAATTTTAAGTTCAAACCAAGTGCGGGATGTCCTTTCATCCCGTGCTTTGTGGTGTCCGATAAAATAGCAAAGATCCAAAGCATGGTATAAAAGTTAGGAGTTTGAAATATGTAACTTTAGATTAAGCAAATTGTAAGGAGGATCGAAGAATGAAACATTTAGGACTTGGGCTTGCGCTAGGTTTAGCTAGCAGTGTTGTCTTTTCTGCCACCCCCACCCGGGCACTATCTGATGCACAAATTATCGAAAAACTCCAGAATATTCCTGTTATTACCCTCACTGACAAATCTGGTTCACCGTTAGTATCTCAACTCAACGACAAGCAAAAAGGCTATTATACCGAAGTTTATCTAGGCCAAAAAGAAGTCAAAGCCACTCTGCAAAGACTGCAAGCTAGCAATCCAGCGATCGCCAAACAGTTACAAATTAGAGTAGTTACTTTAGGCGAAGTATACCGCACTCAAGTCTCTGGCTCTGGCAGTACTAAGCTGAATGTTTTAGTCGTACCTAGCGAGGCTCAGGTTAAAACAGCTCTGAGCCTAGTGCGCAAAACTGATCCCAAAATCAAACAGTTTGATGGAGTACCGTTGTTTGTGGGTGTAGCCGGTAAGCCCAAAGGATTCTTGACGCTCAATTCTGCCCAAGACAAAAAAAGGGTTGTCCCGATCTTTTTTGATAAAGAACAACTACAAGTAGTACTTGATAAATTTAAAAAAGATCAGCCTAATTTGGCTGCGACTACCGAGATTCAGGTGATTACATTAGATGGTTTGTTGACTCAAATGCGTACTAAAAATGAAGCTTTTTACAGTCAAATTGTGATTGCTTCACCGCGCGAGATGACCGAATATATCCAAAGTCGTCCGCCTGCTACTAAGAAGCCTAATACAACTAAACCTGAGACTCCAGCAAAACCAACTACCACAAAGCCTCGCTAGCCCTGGTTTTAGGTGGAAAACAAAGTAGCCTGAGACTAAAGGTCTCAGACTACTTTGTGTATCTAAACTCAGCTTATCGATCAGTCAATTGGGTCAACACCTGGTTAGATCGATCGACAAAAGCATTCATGGTATCGGCATTGAAGCCCTTTTGAGCCATCAGTGCTAAGTCGTAGACATGCTGACAAATCAGATCTACCAATTCCTGTTTACTGGAGGTACCATCGGCCTGGACAATCGAACTCTGAGACATTGCCGCCAGGTTTTGAATCAGCGGGTGAGCAGTGTTTACCATCAAAATATGCTCTTCGGGGAATTCTGGCAGTTGCTGTTGCATCATGGCCATCATTTCCTGCATCCGGCGCTGTTCTTCTGGTAACAACACCATGGCTGGCGGTACCGACGAGGGGTTGTCGCTCTTGAGAGATTCGGTGCGGATAGTGAGTTTGGGCTTGGCCAAAGCAGTCGTAAAGACTTCCTTCATCCGATCGCTCAGAGTTTTGTTGGTCGCTGGGTCAACAATTTCTGGGCTGTCTTTTTCTAGCAGCGACTCATCTAGATCGGAGTCAATCCGCGAGAACTTCACGTCACTAAATTCCCGTTCTAGAAAAGTCGCAAAGTGGTTATCGATAAATGAATCCAAAAACAATACTTCCATACCCCGGTTCTTATACAGACTGACATAGGTAGCCTGGGTGACTTCATCGGTGCAATAAAATACCCGGTTTTCATGCTTAGCTTGGTTGCGATCTAAATATTCTTTCAGAGTAGTAAAACTTTGGCCATTCACAGTATTCTGCGCCGGATCAGACTGCCAAGCATCACCATCTGCGGTTTCCACTTCTATTTTGGGTTGCTCAGCGTCTCCGGCCCAAGTGGTGCGGAAAATAGTAATATCTTCGGCTTGCTTTTTGAACTTGTCATCGTTCATCATGCCGAATTTTACAAAAGTACCGAGGTCTTGCCAAGCGTTAATGTAGGCAGCACGGTCTTCTTGATAAATTTCCTTCAGGCGATCGCCCACTTTTTTGGCAATATGGTCACCAATGCGCTTGACCGTGCGATCGTTGGTCAAAGCACTGCGAGAAACGTTCAAGGGCACATCGGGACTATCGATC
>JANNEH010000260.1:0-2534 GCA_031378405.1 Synechococcales cyanobacterium OTE_75_metabat_409 | reverse complement strand
GCAGTCACTGCTGCCAACCGCCGAGCGGGAACTTCCAACAACTCATTCAGACGTTGAATCGCTGGTGTACCGATGTCGGTCAATACTTGCAACAAAATCTCGGCTATTTCTGGTGATGGATTCTGGCTCAGTCGATCGATCACCGCTTCTACCACCGTGGGAGAGGTAGATCCACCTAAAATTCTACCGGCAAACCAGTAAGCTGCCGGTTCTAGATCGGCATTTTGCAAAATTGCCAACAAGGGCTGAATCACCGCGTCTCCCAGCTTTGGTAATACCTTAGCCACCTGCCAAGAATCTTGGAAATCGCCTTGGGTCAATACTCGCAGGCTCAGCTCTATCATCTCTGGCTCATGCAAAGCCGGGTCGATTGCTAGCAAATAATTGCTTACTTCCTCCCAGTCACCTCGATCGGCAGCCAGATGAGCTAAGGCTAGGAGATTATTATCCATGGAAGGCATCAGTTCGCTCCAAATAAGCTAGTTCCGCAGGAGTGGAAGTTCTACCCAAAATTTGATTGCGATGGGGAAAACGCCCGAATTCGCTCAAAATTTCGTAGTGCTGACGAGCGGCAGCTACCGCAAAGTGCTTGTCTGGATGGTCTGGGAGAGCTTTGAACAGATCTACAGATTGAATTTGATCAGCTAGATCTTCACTATGCTGAAAAGGCATATAAAAAAACCAGCGCTGTACCGGTAAAAAATCTTGATCAACCCCATTCAACACCGCCTGCTTGGCGATCGCCAAAGCCTGTGGATCGGTGGTAAAAGCCTCTGTTTGCCCCCGAAATATATTACGCGGCAACTGATCTAACAACAAAATTAACGCCAAACAACTCCAAGGCCAACCCTGCCAACCATCCAAATACCCAGCCGCTGCAAATTCATAGTCGGTAGCAAACAAATCTTGCAGTTGTCGATCGGTGTCGGTACTGGCCAAAAACCACCAAGGACGATAGCATCCGTAGTTTTCGCTACCAGCGGCACCAAACCAAAACTTTATAATTGTTTCTACCCGTGACATGATTGCTTCCCAAGGTGATCGATAAAAATGCTCCTGGCCAAATTATCCCAGATCGATCGCCGCTCGATCACTGGCCGTGCAAAAGACCTTGAAGAGGTTGATTAGCTCGCGATCGCACTTGCCAAAAAAACATTTCGACTATGCGCTTAACTCATCTTTACAAAAATTATGTATTCTTAAGCACATATCGATCTAGGTGATTCTCGTTAACCTCAAGATCAAGATTTCACAATTTTACCCAGACCTATGATTGCCAACGCGCCCAGCCTGAACAAATTCGAAAAGCTCAAAGCCGAAAAAGATGGCTTGGCCGTGCGGGCAGAGCTAGAATCTTATGCTGCAATGGGCTGGGAAGCCATGGATAACAACGATCGAGAGCACCGGCTGAAGTGGTTAGGGGTGTTTTGGCGACCCATGACTCCAGGCAAGTTTATGATGCGGCTGCGCTTGCCTAGTGGCATTGTCAACAGCGCTCAGTTAAGGATTTTGGGCAACATTTTGCAGCGCTATGGCGAGGAAGGCAGTGCTGACCTCACTACTCGCCAAAATATTCAACTGCGGGGCATTCGCATCGAAGACCTGCCCCAAATCTTTGCCGAAATGGAATCGGTGAATCTGACCTGTGTGCAGTCCGGGATGGACAACGTGCGCAACATTACTGGTTCCCCAGTAGCTGGCCTAGAAGCCGATGAGCTGTACGACACCAGGGAAATGATTCAGGAACTGCAAGACCAAATCACCAATGGTGGTATGGGCAACCCGGAATTTAGCAACCTGCCCCGCAAGTTCAATATTGCGATCGCTGGTTGTCGGGATAACTCAGTCCATGCCGAAATTAATGACCTAGCTTTTATTCCGGCGTTTAAAGATGAGGAATTTGGTTTCAATATTGTGGTGGGTGGCTTCTTTTCTGGTAAACGAGTCGAACCAGCCATGCCCTTAGATGCCTGGGTACCACCAGCAGGCGTGATTCCCTTCAGCTTGGCCGTGCTGCGCGTATACCGTGACCACGGTCTGCGGGTCAACCGCACCAAAGCCAGACTAATGTGGCTAATTGATGAATGGGGCATCGAAAAACTGCGATCGACCTTAGAAACTGAGTATGCTCTGCCCCTAGCCAGAGCAGCCGCCAAAGACGAAATAGTTTGGGAGAAGCGTGATCATTTAGGAGTATTTGCTCAAAAACAACCTGGTTTGAGCTATGTAGGCATTCATATTCCCCTGGGCCGACTGTTTGCCGATGATCTGTTTGAGCTAGCTCGCCTCGCCGAGATTTATGGCAGCGGAGAAATCCGTCTGACTGTAGAACAAAATGGCATTATCCCCAACGTGCCTGCTGAGCGGCTAGAGAGCCTGCTAGCTGAACCAGTGTTACAAAAATTCTCGATCGCCCCCGGTAATTTAACCCGCAGCGTAGTTTCTTGTACCGGTGCCCAGTTCTGTAATTTTGCCCTGATGGAAACTAAGCAACAAGCTGAGCAGTTTGCCAACCTGTTAGCCGATCGAGTCAC
>JANNEH010000256.1:0-3269 GCA_031378405.1 Synechococcales cyanobacterium OTE_75_metabat_409 | reverse complement strand
GTGTAGAATGGCTCGATTCAGGTATGCCATCAAAACACCGAAACTCAGCTTCATTGGTTCCATAATGTTCCTCTGCTTCAAGTCTCCCTATTCTCCTGCTCGCCTTGCCCCATTGTCAAAATCTGAATTTGGAATTGCTGGCGGCAAACCCTTGGTTACTAATCAGCGGATTGGCACCCATGGCTACAATCTCTGGCCCAGTGTGCATATTTTGGATGCCAGTAGATTGCTTGCCGGTCATAAGCACCGAATTTTCCTGGCTTTGATATTTCTGATTGCGACGACCATCTGGTACACCCAAAAACATTAAGGTACCGCGCACTACCCGATGGCCAAAGTCGTGTAGCAAATGATCTTGGGGGTTAGCACCATGCACTTCTAAAGAAGCGATGCCATAGCTTAAAGAAAATAATTTACTCACATAGTTCTTGAGCAGTTGATGCACCCAATGGGTGTCGCCAATTACTAAAGTTCGTTTACCGGTACGGGCAAACAGTTGCCGTTTTTGCATGAGCCGTAAAGCCATTGTCCAGATCCAAGCACCAAAAATATAGATGGCGATATCGGCCAGGGTAACCCAGGGTGCAAATACTCTGGCAACTAGGGCTTCTGGAGCAATGTGACCAATAGACAAAATTCCCCGAAACAGAGTCTGCACCAAAGGAATTGTATAGCCAAAGGGAATCGCCCAGCCGACCGTAATCAACACATACAGGGCATGAATACCCCAGGCAAAAGGAGCTTCAGTGATGTGGCCAGCCCACTTTTGGCCGCTTTGAATTAACTGCTGGCGGAGCTTGGTTTGCTGTCTTTGACCGTTAGCTGTTGCGCCCACCATCTCGGTCACAGTTTGATAAAGAAACTCATTTTCTTGCTCCAATACCAACAAGCCCTCTGGCGATAAGGTCATGCCCAGCGGCTGACTATCCGGGAAGTACTGCTGCATCCGGCGGGTTAGGTAAAATAGCAGCTCGGTCAGAGTTTGATGAATTGCCGCTACCGAGGCTGTAGCCGGTTCCACGGTTCTACGCCCACTCTCGTTAGTAAAAATTCGGCGACTAAAGGAGTCGCGTAAAAAGATTGGTTGACCCAAAGCTGAGCCAATAAAGCTAGTAGGTTCGCCAGTCAGAATAAAGAACTCCTGAATTACCCCCTGGCGTACCAGCAAATCGCAGGCATGTAGTACCTGACGGGTGGGAAAAGTTTGACCAGACTGGCTGATGCCAAAGACGATCGATTGTTTGGCTAAGTTTAAGCTTTCCAAGTCATATTGCAGTTTATATAAAACTTGGTTAGATGACATGGTTTTGATCGATAACGCTGGACAAATAGTCTTGAGGTCTTTGGCAAAACGTTCACCCAGCCACAGGCTATTTTCCACGCCAGTAATCAACAAATCTACATGCCGTGACTCGGCTAAGAGCGGGTCTAGGCCAAGGGTTTGTAATTTTTCTTGCTTTTCGGTTAAATATTTGGCCTTGGTCACAAATAACTTGAGCAAGTATTCGGCGCTCTGTCGATTCAATGACTCTGGATCTGTCCAGGTGCTTTGAATTTTGCTCAGAATGCGGGGAATGTCTTGCAGATCTCTTTCGATCGGGTCGGTAGCTTGGCCAGTAGAACTTTGCACATAAGGATGTCCCTGGAAGGGCACCCGCCGCCGGATCATTTCGGTGTCGTCTAATTCCCGATTCTCGGTCATGGAATAAATCACCAGCTTGGTCGCACTTAGGATTGCAATTTCACCGGTATTTTGGTTTAGATCTAAGCGGTAGTTCCCTGGCTGTTCGGCCAATACCACGTCTACAGCAGTGGGTTCCGATGCGTAAACAGCATATTGATGCTGTCGATCGAATCCCAGGGTAATCGGCTGTCCTAATGCGCTCAAAATCAGTTTGTCGGTCTCTAAAGTAGAGAGGCAGACTAAGCCAAAGCTGCCCTGTGCTCTAGCCAAAAAGAGTTTGGTGGCACGATATAAGTCGTTGTAAAAAAAGGCTTGAATGGCTTCCTTTGTGAAATCTTGTAACTGCTGCGGCTCCAATTTTGCTAGCTGGCTATCTGTTGCTAGTTTCTGGGCAATAGCCTGCTGCAATTTAGCTAGTTGATCGGCAGCAAAGATACTATTTGCGCTAGGCAGTACGCTGTTATGCGCAGCAAAAATGCTTTCAAAAATACTTGACCAATGGCTCAGATCTGCTAACGAGGGGGCAGTATTGGGAGCTGTTTTGGTGGGCATTTGGCCACCAAAAACATCGGTTAATTTGGTGGCAATAGCCAACTGATAGGCCAGCCGGACAGCGGCAGTCCAAAGTCCTTGAGTAATTAACAGATCCATCATGCCTGCGATTTTAGGTGAATCGCCCACAGTCTGATTGGGGTGATTGAGCACTCGTTCTAACCAGAGTCCGAGTGTGGAATTTTCGACTACTTCCCCAAACAGTAACCAACTGTTGAAGTCACCGTTGTGGGTAATACGATGATTGACGTTTTGAGGTCTGGCAATCCATTGGCCATTTTCCCGTTGCCAGACGGTCTCGATTTTAGCGGCAGTCCATTCATGCCAATGGGTTTCTAGTACTGCGGGTGGGCCACTGGTACCGAAGCGATAGTGCCAAGCCCCGATGCTGGATTCTAGTGGTTTAATGCCCGATCGAACGGCTTGCTGGCGAGTTTTGGCAAAAGCTGCTTCCAGGGTATTGGTTAAGTTGCCGCGCTTAGGATTGACAATTTTGTGTCCCACAAACACAATGTTACCAGCTTTATCGCGGCCTAAAGTCAAGCCACCCCCGGCTTGCTCGCCCCGAATTTCGGTTTCTTGACCCATAGTATGAGATAAACTCAGCAGGTTTTTGGGCATCAGCTCGTTAGACTTGATCGGTTGCTGCCAGCCAATAAAACCAAAGTTACCGCAATAGAAGCGATCGGCTTGACCAGTAATCATTGCCACCATATCCGATCGAGAACTTACCAGAATCAGCAAGTTGGCTACAATAAAGGCTGTTACTAAAAACTCACTTATCCAAAATGTTTGAGATTGCAAATAATATATTCCCAGCAACAGAGCAATGAGATTAAATAATAATCCACCAGATGCTTTGATGCGGATTTTCCAGGGAGTTTTATTACCGGCTTCGATCGACATTGCAGATATCTGGGTCAAAGAAGGCAAGAATATATCATTAAATGGTAAATAAGATTTTAGCAGTATTGTAAGACTTCTGTTCTCCAGGATATTGGTAATTCTTATGACATGATGATTTTGATCGATC
>JANNEH010000226.1:0-27985 GCA_031378405.1 Synechococcales cyanobacterium OTE_75_metabat_409 | reverse complement strand
CGATTTCATAGCGCTCTAAACGAAGTAGGTTGGCACCAGGAAGCACGCATTGGAGGAATTGTAGGCTCATGTCACGACAGAATATCTTCCACAGTAGTCTATCGCTATTTCCTGATCACCAAAAGCTCGGAAGAACCCAAGTTAATTGTCGCCCAACAGGCGTTCTAATTCGAGCTTTTCCACCATCCACACTGAGAGCCAAAACTATACCCCATGAACTTTTTACATTCCATACGGTACGTTGTACTAGTCTCTGCTGAGTGCTATGACTTACATCAATGCCTATCAGCTCTTTAAGATCTCTTGCTGTATTTTCATAGGATACATTTGCGCTTAATAACAGACAGCTTTTTTCTATCTGAGGACTCAATCTAACCCTGGGTTTTACATCTAGCTTTTTAGCTTGTTTTTCGCTAACTGTCAATTCTCCCACACATGTTTTTATCAGCCTTTTTCTTCCTGCTGTTGTTCCTGTAATACTTTCCAAAAAAAATCCCCGAATTCAGGTTGAACATGAGCTTGAAGCTGATCTCTCAGAGCCAGTTCCAAGCTTTCAAAGGTTAGCAACTGATCTTTGGGTGTATTGTTGTATATAATAGCAGCAGCCGCTTTCAGGTGTTTCTTTAATTCGTATTTTTCTTTCGAGGTCATGATCGTAACCGTAAAGTACCCCCTTATTCTGACTGAGTATGTACCCTATTGCATTGTACAGTTGTACTTATTGCACAACTGAGATGCTCCCCTTTGAATGATTATTGGTTGCAGATGGTCACAAGCTAATTTGCCAAACAAGAAAAATGCATGTGGGGCATGACGAAAAAATAGAGCTTGAAACTTCAAGAGCAGTAATTGTGGTCAATCGAGTTGTGATAAATATATAGCAATCCTAAATGAGTTGGCGGATCAAAATGGCCTCAAAGCCTTACACAGTAACAAGCTAATTCGGGATCTAATTTCGGACTGCTATATCTACCATGCTCTTTTTAACAATACTCCGGACATTTTTTTAACGATAACGGTGAAATAAGGGTTTCAGCTCGTCAGATTTATGAAATTGCAACAGCAGAATGCGGGGTTCAAGATGATAGTTGAAAATCTGTCCGGACTATTGTTTAATCCATCCGTACTAAATCGAACGATGTAGGAGCTAGATTACAATACAAATCCTTAGTGTGAAAACAAGATAGCTTATTTGCTTTACTCGTTTCCAATCTAGCGCTTTCTTTAAATTCCATTAATAGTTTTTCCAGCCCAGAAAGAAAATCAACAATTGATGAGATGGATTTGTCTGGATCACTAACTTCTAAAGCATTAAACAATCCTGGGCAACGGTCAGCAAAGAATGGCGAATTAATTCCTGTCAGTTGTGCATCAGTTAAATTGGTTTTTATTAAACTCGCTTCGTAAACGTTTGCACCCGACAAATTAGCTCCGTGCATATCACAATTATTCAATCTAGCATAGGTGCAATGTGCACCACTAAGATTGGCATAACTTAAATCCGCTGTTATGTATGATTGGACTAAAATAGCATCTCTAAGATTTATTCTTTTCATACACATTCCCATTGCTGGATCACCAGTTAGAACAGCTCTATAAAGGTATGATTTGCTCAAATCCACCTCAGACAAATCGCAATCACGGAAAGATGCACAACGCCCCTTAAAGCCGCTCATTTTTGCTTTCGGCAATCTGCTTTCAACAACTCGTATATTTTCAGCCATGACTCGTTCAAACACACTTTCTAACATCGCACTGTTTGAGAATGATGATTCATCTAGCTTCGCATCACTAAAATCAGCTCGTTGAAAATGACAAGACTTCCAACGCGAATTACTAAGAATCGATTTTGAGAAATTTGCATCACAGAAAGAACATTCACTGAAATCAGCGTCAGGAGCATTCAAACCTTCTGCATTTATACCAGATCCGAGCAAGGAATCACAGCGGAGTAATGGCAAATTTGCATTTGTCAAACTAATTTCATCACAACAAGTTAAACGCTGAAGAACCAATCCTTTACCTGTAGAGTGATCCAACAAAGTACCTTGCATCCTAGTTTTTGTTATGGTCAACTGTGAAAGCAGTGATGCAGATAAATTAACATTATCTAAAACACACTCATTAATACTGCACCCTTGCAAATTCGTCCCTGTGAAATTAGTGTTATTTAGGTTACATTGATAAAATGTTGAACCAGCAAACATTGATTTTTCAGCATTGATACTAGACATAGAACAACCATGAAACAGAGAGCCTGTTGCATCAGTAATCTCGGAGAAATCGGCATCATCAAATTTACATACTTGTGCGGCTAATGCATGAAGGTAAGCTCCTTTAAGGATTACGCCTGTGAAGTTAGTTCTTTCTAACCCTGGACAAATCATTTTTGCTTCTGAAAGGTTAGCATTGGTTAAGTTCGTCTCATACATTTGTGCTTGATTGAAGGTTGCACGCCTAAGATTAAAACCGGCAAGGTTACATCGAGAAAGAATAGCTTCACTTAAATTCAGACCCTGACCAGTTTCGTGAATCAGCAGTTCTGTGAATTTAGATACCTGTTGATTTGCAGTGGCTCTGTCTGTATAATTTGACCATTTTAGTATAAAGTCAATGTGTTCTTGTCTTTTCATTATAGTTAGGAAGTGTCATTAGGCTAAGATTGAATTTTCGGTTGCTATATATGGAGCTGCAAAACCACAGTTAGTTAAATTTCTTAAACTAAGGATACCCATTAAAGATGGTCTGCTAACATGAAAGTAGATTGATCTAGGAGTATCTTTCTGCTGCCAGGATAGACTAACGGCAATCATAACAGTATGTGTTGCAATCTTGCCATTTCATTATGTGAATTTTATTTGGTATCTCTCATGGAAACTACAAAAGACTACTTTTATATCCTTTCTCTAGATGGCGGAGGTTCTCTAGGTGTCTATACTCTAGGTATTTTAGAAGAAGTCGCTAAGTTAGTTGGAAAGCCATTACATCAAAAGTTCGATCTAATTTATGGAACTAGTACAGGAGCGATTATTGGTACTTTGATTGCTATGGGAAAGGAGATTGATGAAGTATCTAGTTTATATGAGAGATATGTTCCTAAAATAATGGGTAACATGACAGCGGGGGGAAGAAGTCAATCTTTGCTAGAGTGTGCGACAAGCTCTGATGTTTTTGGAGATAAATATTTTGATGAATCCAGTTTTGAAACTAAATTAGGAGCCATTGCAACTAGATGTGATTACAACAGGCCAATGATTTTCAAATCTTCTGTTGATCTTGCGTATGCAGGAAAGGACAGCTTTAAACCGGGATTTGGCTGTAAAATATCAGATGCTGTCATTGCTTCTTGTTCAGCAGCTCCATTCTTTAAGCATCACAAAATACATCTTAAATCCGATCTAATTATAAGGACTTTTGACGGCGGGTTTGTTGCTAACAACCCAACTTTTTATGCAATTACTGATGCAATACAAGCACTAGGGAAAAAAGATAAAGAAATCAAGGTTTTGAGTATTGGGGTAGGTGAATACCCCAGTAAGCCAGTGAATTTATTTACAAAATTAGTAGAATCTTCAAAGCCAATTCATTTTTTTCAAACTGTCTTATCATCAAATAATAATGCCATAGAAGAACTCAGGAAAATTATATTTCCAACCGTAAAAATGGTCAGATGTAACCGCATTTATAAAGGTGATCAATACGCAACTAATTTCCTTGAATCAGATACACGAAAGCTTGCAACGATCAAGGCATTAGGAAAAGAGTTTTATATAGAGAACGAATCTGCTATTAGAGATTTGTTGACTCAATGAACTATCAGGCTAATTAGCCAGTTCTTCTTAATGCTCATCTCCAGAAATTGCCTTAGTCATTTTGGGATACTCAGCAATCAATTCATTTTTTTCTCGTAGGGGGAATTCATGAATCTCCAACCGGGTGATATTATCAAAAATATACATGTCATTTTCTTTCAAATCTCCAGTTGGTTTATTGTCAACATACCAAATTTGAATGTTTCCATCTTGAGAAATTACAAGTACAGTATCAACCAAATAATTACAAGATGCAATTGCTGCGTTCCATCTCCTCGAACCTTTTGCCAATAATGGCCACTCTGCATCTTTGATTTTAATTATAGGCCATTTCTTTTCTATATCATCTAGCAGACTTAAAGATGAATCACTTGAAAGAAGTAGCTTTCGATATTGCAAAGATTGTAAATCCCTGGAGTCAATAGGGCAAAGCGTAGCTCCATCTTGAGCAACTAAGGCAATGATATCTTCTGAATTAATATCACCTAAATCCCAATGTTCACCCATATTTTTCTTGCGACTACCAAATTGTTTTATGGTTTCATCATTTTGAACAAAAACAATTGTTCCTCCTTTCTCTGGATCTTCAGAAACTTCAATAATTATTTCAATTATCTTGTCGAGATTAGGTGGATTCATTAGCAATCCACCTAATATATTTTTTAAATTAGTTTTTCTTGATTCATTAGCAATAAGCTTCCATTGATTGTCCTGCCAACGGAGTAATTCTCTAACTTGAGAGATTATTTTAGACCCCAATTCAAGCGGTTGAGATGTCAACCCTTCTGTTAGTACATAAGAGCTTAAGTCTTCCTCTCTCGTCGAGAGACTATGAGATTTTTCAATTATTTTCACACCTATTTTCTGTGGATTTCCATGAATATAACAAATCAAACAACTAGGTATTTCTAATGGAAGTTTGGATTGATAACGAGATTGAATAATGTTTATCCAATTAAAATTCTCAATAGAAATAAGACCTATCGGAGAATTATCATCAAGATTAGAAATAGTATTCCAAAAAAGAGCATATCGACCAGATTCAAACCAGGGATAGTGTTCATTTGCTATTTGGTTTGCTACTCGATTTAGTGTCTTTTGAATATGCGTATTACGATCTCACTTTAAATCATCTCTACTTTTTGGATTCAAATCTCTGAATTTAACTTGGGGCAAATCTTTGAATTGGCTTAGCTCTCCACAAACAATGAAGAAATCTAGCAATTGTCCTTCATGTTTTCTATTCATAAGATTATGCATCAAAAGCATTGCCCACTTTGCTTCATCTATATTCGCTAATGATGAATAATATATACTTCTTCCAATTAGTTCATAACACTTCTCACCTATTTCATCAACAGGAAAACATTTACTTAAAATATCCCGACTTTCAAAATCGCTTCCTACTCTACTTTTATCACTTATTCTTTCAAACATTATTTCTGCAATATCATTAAATTCCATTTTTAATTTATGAAGATTTTCGTTAGTAATTGATGGTGATACTATCATTACAGCTAGCTCGGTTTCATCAGATTGCAATTCTTTGTTTTCAACTATAATAAATGAACATGATAAATTGGAATGAAAAGTACCAGCAGATGATAAGAATACAAGAATTCCTTGAACAGAAGAAACTAATTCCCAAAGTTGTTTCTTTTCTTTGACAGATACTTTTTCCTTGCATAATTTTCCAAAAAGTTCTGCTCTTGCATATTGAAAAATATATTTCCACTTATTATCAATTTTTCTTGCTCCATTTATTTTGTTGTATATTTCATGTAAAAATGCATTCCCTTCAAAACTATCACTTGTATTTTGAGTTAGTATTTCCATTGCTACTTGATTGATTTGCCATTGTATCTGAAAATTATTATCTTCAGTAATTTTTTGTAATATACATTCAGATTCATCCTCATGATTTAAAATAATAGATAGATCTCCTGAATAAGCCGCTTCTGGTAAAGCGTCCCGATTTTCGCAATCTATAAACTCCTTGATAATTAATGAAAGAAAAGTGTTGTCACGATCTAAATATCGAATATATTCTTGCATTGCAATTCTATGAATTTCCAACGCCTTGCTTTCTAATTGTTCTTTTCTTGCCTTGGATGCTGCCATTTTTCTACCTAATTTTGATGGAGCACTATCTTCCATATTGCTTTGATTACCTATCATTTCCTTAGCTATTTTCGACAAGTTACTATTCTCAGGTAGATGCACTTTTGTTCTTCTTAACTGGTAAGGATTATTACTTAATCCTTTTAAGTAATGAAACAAAACTACTCTATCTTTTATTTCATTAGGTGGCTTTAGCTGATCAACTATTCCCTGAAGATAATCTGACATGAATTTTATTTTTGTAATTTAGGAGTTAAATGCATAAAAGCTATAAAACACTCAATTTGATAATCTTAACGAGATATTTTAAACTTTGATATCTCCTTTCTAGCAAGGATAAATCTCAACACAGCACTGTTAAGCCCTAAAAGATCCCAATTAGGAGCCTGAACACCGCATCCTCTCGTTTAAAAATCTTGCATTTTTTGCTTAACCACACCGTATTGGGCTGAATCTAGCAACTAATTTAAGATTGTGATATATATCTTTTACTATTTAGTAGTATAGAGCAGTCACATATAATAAGTCTACCATTTTCAATAATTATTATTAAGTTATACTTCCATCGACTTTATAAAACCAATTTATTTTTGATATGCCAAAAACTGGAATCTTGGAATATTTTTTCGGAACGTGGATGAAGAAAGGGAATCTCTATTTCTTTTACCAGATGAGCTGAATTTGACAATGCATGTATTCTATCCCCTAGAAGTATTGCTTCCATTGGGTCATGGCTTACAATCACGATTGGTATTCCACTAGGACGAATTTTATTTTCAATAAAATTCCAAACCTCCACTTTGCTTGTCCCATCAAGAAAAGTAGTAGGCTCATCTAGTAATAATACCTTGGGTTCATTCAGCAGTGTGACTGCAAGAGCAACCCTTTGTTTCTGTCCACCACTAAGTTGATAAGGATAACGACTAGCTAAGTGAGGGATTTCAAATTTCTCCAATATCCCCTCAATTTTTCTCTTCTGATCATTTCGTGATGTTTTCTGCATATTACAACCCATACGACATAGATTAAATACAGTCATCCAAGCAGGTAAAACAGGTCCTTGAAATACCATTCCTATAAGTCCTTTACTGCGAGGAATAGGCCGACCGTTCAAAAGAATTGAACCCTTCGTTTTGAACCCTGGTTCTGAAGAACCGAGGATTGCTTTAAGAATGGTTGTTTTACCACAACCGCTAGAGCCAAACAGAACAACAGTCTCGTTCTCAAGTGACAAGTTAAAACCATTAACTATTAAAGATTTATTATAATAGATCTTTAGATTTTCGATTATAAGATTATCATTTCCCATTAGAAACTATCCCTCCTTCCGAAAGAAATCAATCCCGGTAAGCTTGCGTAGTCCTCGATCAGCAAATTGTAACAAAAGAAAATCAAAAAAAGTCCCAATTACTCCAAATGTTAGTATACAAGCAATATTAATATCGTTTCGACTTGTTTCCACAGCGCGAGAAATACGGTATCCCAATCCATCTCGGAAAAACCCATCTTGTATTGTTCCACCCAACTCAGCAGCAACTACTACTATTACTGCTATAGCTAAAGCGACTCTTGCTCCTCCAATTAAAGCTGGAGAAACAGCAGGTATATAGACTTTAAGCAACCTATCTATTAAGCTAAGTCCTAAGCTATCTGACCACAAGATATAAGCCGGATTTAACTTTGTAACTGCAACATGTGTATATGCCCAAGAAACAAAGTAACAAGCCCAGGCAATTAAAAATATTTTTGGTTCTTCTCCTAGCCCTCCGATTCTAATTGTGATTGGCAAAAGAGCTAGTACCGGAGTCCATCTTAAAAACATTAATAGCCCCCCAATTAATAGAAATATGTTTGTGTACTTACCTGTCAATAACCCAGTAAATGCCCCGAGTAAGAAGCCAATAATAAATCCAGATAGCCCACGAATTGAGCTAACTAAAATATCATGAAAATAAGTACCATTTTCTATCATTTCACTGATTGCCATAATAATTTGCCATATAGATGGCAAGAAAAATTTTGGTGCAATTAGTGTCCACAGAGTGCAAAAAACAATCGGCGTTATTAAAACCTGTAAAAATCTCATTGCTTTGTCAAGTGTATGTTCATTGTTCTAATTTTTGCTCATCAGTTACTTAGTTAATACTTTTTCTGAGGTAGTAGATTCCATAGCAGGAGAATAAATAAAAGGAGAGAAATCTTTTGGAATAGAACCTTTTCCACTAAAGACAGATTCTAAAGCCCATTTAGATTCTTCCTTTAAATCAGATAGTAATTCTGGGGCATTAAGTTCTACTTTAAATGTCTCTTTATTGAAAACTTTATTTAACGTCCCAGGCTGCCTATCTAACCATTTTTCAATGCTTGCTTGAGCTTTTTCAGGATACTTTTGTATTAGTTTCTCCCCGCAGGTTAAAGCTTTAACTAGTTTTTTAGCGTCTTCAGGTCTTTTCTGAAAAAATTCAGGTTTGGCAAGTAAATTTATTTTCCCTTTATATATAGTCGAATCAACGTCAAGGAAAAAATCATCTTCTTTCACCGCAGGATTTCGAAGAATATCCTGAATAAATGGTTCCCACAAAACTATTGCATCTAAAGATTTTGAAATTAGCAAATCCCGAAGTTGAGCAGGAGGCGCACTAGTTAATAATACATCTGACTTCTTAAGTCCATATTTAGTCAAGTATCGACTAAGAAAAATCTCTCCGTATGTCCCTCCCACATAACCGACTTTCTTACCTTTTAGTGCAAAGCCTAAATTAATACCGGATGAGCGATGTCCAATAACTTTAATATCTTTATCCGCAGTCTGAATTGTTGTAAAAGCAACTAATTGATTTCCCTGAACGGCTTGCATAGCTTGAGGTGTTACTGCTAAAGTTCCAACTTCTGCAGCTCCTCCTAATAAAGCATCTACAACTTCCGGCCCCTTACTTCTTTTTATAATGATCGGCTTTAAACCTGCTTCAGTAAAGCAATTAACGTTTTCATCTATTTCTGAAGAGCGATCTGCTGTTATAAGTAAACCTGCCGAATACACCTGCAATACAGCAAGTTTAATTTCTGTTAATGGGGCATTCCCTCTTTTTTGGTCGGGACTGCTACACCCGGAAAGGATCAGTGATAGCAAAGCTAATACCACAGAAATATGTTTGACGCGCCAAGAATGATATTGTTGGCCATTTGCATTTTTGTCGTTAAAAAAAATCATTGGATTTGTATTATGGACGTTATCAATATCATTGACGTAGGATCTAAAACCTTTAGTTCCTGCGACTAGAGCAATACAATCAAAATCTTATCCTCTTGATTAATTCTAACCGATTGACAATGATACCGTCCTAAGTACTCTACTTTCTATATGCTCACTTTTCGACGATTGGAGGTATGACAAGTTAATAATGATATTGGTTTTTACTCAATTGACTCAAAATTATTCTGGGTAATAAAGTCTGAATTCTTGGATATCATTGAATTTCCGGTCGAGCTGTCCTGTTCTAATTTGTCAAAATTGGCATTGCCTCAATCGCTAAGATTCGTCTTCCAATCCATTCACTGATACCGGGGACAACGGCATTGCCAATGAGTCGCCCTCTGCGACCGTCCAGCCGGGAGGAAACCCCATAAGCCTCTCCCACTCTATCCACGTCAAGTTTCTCGCCACAGAGTATTGGTCGATCTGAATGGCCTCCTTGATGTCCTCCAGTTTGGGCGCGTAACGTGGGGCAGATGCCCTTTGCCATGGTATACCCGAAGCCCCCGCGACGTTGTACCACAAGCGGAGCGTCTCCGACAGCGCCTTGACGAATATTGGATCTAACTTGCGACCTGCTCGATTCTCGCGTCTTAGTATCCCCAGACAATTCGCCGCTGTCAGCAAAGAAGTGATAGGCACGTTCCGATCTAAAACTTGCGATAAAGAACACTCTGTCTCGGTTGTGGGGTAAGCCCGCATCGACAGCATTACACGATACCCATCCCCCCAAATACCCATTCTCTTCGATCGTGTCGATAACTGCCTCAAGAGCGGTGCCTTCTTCAGCGGAGAGTACACCCGGCACATTTTCCATGACCAGCCATGCTGGTTGAACTTCTCTAACCAAGTCCATAAAAGCGAAGAACAAGCCACTTCGCTTTCCGGCCAGCCCAGTTCTTTCTGTATTTGCGGTACTGAGGTCTTGACAAGGCCATCCGGCACACCACAAGTCAGAGGCAGGGATAATTGCTGGGTCGAGGGTAGTGATGTCGTCATGTAAAGGGATTTGTGGCCAATGGCGCTTCAAAATCTGCTGGCAAAAAGAGTCTATCTCACATTGAAATACTACGTTCATTCCTGCTCTCTCAAAGCCTAGATCAAAACCGCCGATACCAGCAAAGAAGGAAGCAACACGCATATCAACACTAAACATAGAACTTATCGATGAGGCTAATCATAAATTATTCGTTCATCAAAAGCTATTGTAGACGATTTTCGTCTACAAGTTATTTTTCTTTCAAGTAGTATCTCACCGTGAGTTAGAGGTATTCATGGTGGAAGAAAAACAGAATATTAGTGGCCAGCGAATTCGGGAAGCTCGATTGCAGTATGGTTTAGGCCAAGTTGAGTTGGCTGCGGCACTCAATGTTGATCATGGAGTTAAATTAGAACAATCTGATATTTCAGAGATTGAACGCCAAGTGCGCTCCGTGAAAGATTATGAGCTAGATGCGATCGCCCAAGTTCTAGATATCGACCCTATATGGCTACTACGGGGGACTAACTAATGGCGATCGAACGTAAAAATCGTGGGAGACAAAAATTCTTATCTCTCGCCACCATTAGCGAGCAACAAGTCCCTGGAAACATTATTCGAGAAACTTGGCTAGAGGAGGTCTGTCAGGGGTTTGTCGCTCCTAGCTCAGCTAATAAATCTTACTACCGCATACTTTTAGAAGAACTCTGGCCAGCAGGGCATGGTATTCCCGGCCCACGGGTGAAAGAAGAAGAATTAAGAGAAGCGATCGAAAGATTCAGGAGAAACCAGCATACTGGCGGCAAACCATATAAACCCTACATCGATGTATTTCGCCGTTTACGAGAACTACAAGGGGAAGAAGGCATTACTGGAATTGGGAGAGAAGGTAAAACCTACCAACTCGTCAATTTGTCTTTGAGCGAGAAACGAATTCCACGAATCAAACTCTCTGATCCAGATTGGCAACAAATTCTGGCAGAGTATCAACAAAGATGTCCAGTATGTAGCAGATCCGAACCAGAAATCCGATTTCAGCAAGATCACAAAATTCCACGCACTAGGGGTGGAGGTAATCAACTCAACAACTGGCAACCACTCTGTGATGAATGTAACAACTTTAAAAGTACATCATGTCGTGGATGCCAGCTAGAATGTGAGAAATGTAGTTGGGCTTTCCCAGAGAGTTTCGCTCCAATTCGCCTATCTTCAGAAAATATTTCCAAACTGAGGAAATCTGCTGCTGAAAATAGATTAGATCCTCATGATTTTCTGAATCAAATTGTTGGTGATTTTTTTCAGAGTAAAGCCAATGAATAAAGTTTGATCATTTCCAATGATTATCCCCCAGAAATAAAATCAAAAGCGGTGAACAGTAAATATCAACGTAGGGGTGGGTTTATCCAAAAACAAAGCGCAAAGCGATCGACATCAAATAAAAACCCGCCCACCCCACCAGTCAACCACCGCACGTTAATTCGGTGAATATCAGGTTAATCGATCGATTGTGTCAAAGACGATCAAAATCATCAATACCCGATCGCCATTGGTTACAGCGACAGTAAACCGATCAATGATATGTAATTAATGGGGATTATTGATCGGGGATTTTGGGATGATGGTGGGCGATTATTTGCTCATGGGGTGGGCGGGTTTGTATTTGGAGGTTTTGTTGCTGTGCTTTGTTTTCGGATAAACCCACCCCTACGAATTGATCTGCCCACTTACTGGATTGATCGAATGACACAACAACTCATGTGGCTTTCTGTGACGATGTTGATCGTACTTCTACGCCGCCGCTGGAGTTGCTGCACTGGCATCATACTTGAGCAAGATACCCCGTTGACCAATGATGAAGCCCTGATCGGCAGATAAGAACAGAATTTTGTACAAATTAGAAGGCACACTTTGAATTGCGTAATCCTTTTCCCAAGTTTTACCGCTATCTACACTGCGCATCAAATCGCTGCTCCCTCCTGAGACCCAGATTTCTTCTGGAGTGCGGTAAGCCAAATCTAACAAACCAATATTGTCTTTCTTGCCAGGAAACTCTGCTTCCTTCCATTCTTCCGCCCCGGTGTCGTCACTAAATTGCAACTGACCACCCCGTGCTAGCATCCATAGACCACTACCATCGCGAGTGAAACCCATCGTAGATACCCGGCGAGAGCTGTTGCGGTTGTGGGGTTCCCAAGCCTCATTACCTGGTTTCCATACTGAGTAGAAATTGCCCTTGGCCGATACTGCTACATACTTGCCATCAGCCGATCGATTAATAGTTCTAAACAAACCCACAGCATCATTTACCAGTGACTTCCAATTTTTACCGCCATCTTCAGTGCGATAAATAGCACCCACATTTGTAGTCATTTCAGCACTGTTTTTAGCCAAAGCGACGATCGTGCTGGGGGTACCAGGTAACTTAGAACTCAGAGGTAAATTAGACCAATTTTTACCAGCATCAGTAGTGTGCAACATCAACGTTGGTTCACCAATAATCCAGCCTTCATCGCCTTTAAAGCTAATAGAATTGAAGCGATATTTTTGGTTGCCCAAATCTAACTTACGATTTTCCCAAGTATTGCCACCATCAATGGTTTCTAGCAAAGTGGCATCACTGCCTACCACCCAACCATGTAGTTTGTCACTAAAAGCCAAATCTTGTAAGTTAGATTCTGTCGGCAGTTGTTGCGATCGCCAAGGACTATTGCTCATGGCCGGGGTTTGCACACAGGAAACACAGAGCAGCGCTACAGCCAGCAGCATGGCGATCTGTTTGAAATATTGCTTGAGAGAAGTCATATCAAAAATGATTTTAGAAAAATTTGGATAATTTATTTAAGTCGGCTATTTTAAGTGATCAGTTCAGAGTGTATAAACTGAGGAAGAACACAATGCCCAATGCCAATCCGGTAAAAATCAGGACATTCTTTTGGCTGGGTGTCATGGTGTTTACACCAAAACCATAGCCTAAATTTTCCTTGAAGCCCGATGCCGTGGTTTTGGGACCTACGTTGTTAAATGCCGATTTTTTGGCGCTACAGACCGGACAACGCCACACAATACTGATGTCGTCGAAGGGAGTGTTGGCCGCAATACCATTTTTGGGATCACCCTTGGCTGGCTCATAGGTATACCCACAGGAACGACACTCAAAGCAGTCGATCGCCGAGGTATCTACCTTAACCGGAGCAGCCACAGCCTGCTCGGCAGGTGGGGATGCCAGACTTTCTAAATTTTCTGGTTCTTGGTCGCTCATGGCGAAGGTTTGACTCTAGATACTTTGCTCCTCCCGATTATGCCATGAAAGCATTAAGTTTTGTTAAAATCAGCCCCACCCTATCTCAGTTGTACCGGCGATCGCTTGTGATGTCAGCGCCGTCATCGCCAAAATGGGTACTCGAATTTCTTCCGCCCCAGTATGGCTACGAACTACCGTCTCCGCTGGAAATGGTGCCGCTAGCCTACACAAACTCACCGCACAGGCTTTTAGTTCGGGCTGCTTAGAGTCTGGGCAGCAGTGATTATGAGTAAGAGCATTGGCTTCTGCTCGATCGGCCCACAGTTCACCCCAGTGCATGGGTACAAACACCGTGCCGGGAGCAATATACTCAGTTACCAAAGCGGGAAACTGCGCTCGACCTCGGGCGGACTTCACTTCTACCATGTCGCCAGTTTGAATGAATAGCGATCGAGCATCTTTGGGATGAATCTCGATAAACGGATTGGGATGCATCTGCTGAATCTTCGGAATGCGGCCAGTGCGGGTTTGGGTATGCCAATGGCCATACAGCCGCCCGGTGGTCAGTATCAATGGATAGTCTGGGTTCACTGGTTCAGCCAAGCCCCGGGCATGGAAGGCGGCAAACTGGGCTTTTTTGTTGGGGGTATGAAAGCGATAGTCGGTATAAAGCCGCTTACCCAAGCGTTTGCTAGTATGCTCGGCAAATGGCCATTGGGTGGGGCCTTGCTCGGATAGCTCTCGATGACTTAGCCCGGTGACATCACAAGGGCGACTGCGGGTAATTTGGGTAAACTCCCGATAGACTTCAGCGCTGTTGCCAAAGTTAAATTGTTTAGTAAAACCCAGTCTGCGCCCCACCTCTGCGAAAATCGCCCAGTCAGCCTTGGCTTCACCTGGAGCCATCCGAAAAGCCGGACAAATGGTGACCACCCGTTCAGAGTTAGTCATTACGCCGGTTTTTTCGCTCCATTGGGCGGCTGGCAATAACAGATGGGCATACTTTGCTGTCTCAGTAGGATAATAGGCATCTTGATACACCGTAAACGGTGATTTGCTCAAAGCAGCCTTGGTCCGTTCTAGATCTGGCAAACTTACGGCTGGATTGGTAGCGGCCACCCAAAACACCCCGATTTCGCCTCGCTCTAGACCTGTAATCATTTCCCCCACGGTGCGACCAGGCGTATCCGAGATTTTGCCAGCGGGCATCCCCCAAAATTCTGCTATTTCAGCACGATGTTGGGGATTTTTCACTACCCGATAACCGGGCAAAATGTGAGATAAACCACCAGCTTCCCGCCCGCCCATCGCGTTGGGTTGACCAGTCAAAGAAAATGGCCCCGCCCCTGGTTTACCCAATTGCTTGGTCATCAAATGCAAATTAATAATGTGACGTACCTTGGCCGTTCCCTCGCTAGATTGATTGACTCCCATCGACCACATTGAAAGAATTTTCTGAGAATCTGCCCACCAGTGAGCGGCAACTTCTAAATCTTCCTGAAAAATGCCACAGGTAACAGCGACTTTTTCGGGGGGATAGTGACTGACGACTTCGGCAAAAGCCTCGAAGTTATCGGTGTGCTGGCCAATGAAGGTACGATCGATTCTGCCCCATTTAATTAACAAATAAGCAATGCCATTTAACAAGTCAATATCGGTGCCCGGTTTAATCGCCAAGTGTAAATCCGCAGCTTCTGCCGTGGCCGTGCGGCGCGGATCGACCACCACCATTTTGACCTGCTTATTTTTTTTGTGTCGCTTGCGCAGACGATTAAACAACACCGGATGGCAATCGGCAGCATTGGCTCCAATAATAAAGGCATAATCGGTGTGATCTACATCGTCGTAACAACAAGGTGGCCCATCGGCACCAAAGCTCTGAATATAGCCCGATACCGCTGAAGACATACAGAGTCGCGAGTTGGCATCAAAATTATTGGTGCTCAGGCAGCCTTTTAAGAGCTTTTGGGCAATATAGTAATCTTCGGTCTGAAATTGGCCAGAGCCATACATACAAATTCCATCACCACCTATTTCCATCATGGTTTGGCGGATTTCTTGGGCGAGGCGATCGAAGGCTACATCCCAACTCACTCGCTCAAATGGTTGATCTAGCCGATCGCGCATCATCGGGTACATTAACCGCCCTTCATCTAAAGACTCGGCAATAGTCGCCCCTTTAACGCAAACCATCCCTGCACTAGAGGGATGTTGTTTATCGCCCATCACCCGCCAAATCGGGCGACCTTTGCTATCGCGATTCACGGGTCGGCCTGCTTTCGCCGGAGGAGAAACCTCTAGGCCACAGCCTACACCACAGTAAGGACAAAGGGTCTTGGTCGAATCACTCATGGCGGAGTCTTTAAATCGATAGAGATATTAAGTGTGCTGATTATCAGGCAAGGGTTCCGTATTCTTAGATACAGAACCCTTGCTGAAAACTAAGGAGCTAAACTGCCCGATAATTCTCCGGTAGGGGAGGCTTTATCTGAAGTCGTCGCACCTTGGGGTTCCCGCAAGAAAAAGGCACAACAAGAAGCGCAAACCAAAGCAGCAATGCCCATGGTGGCAAACAGAGCTGCATCACCATAGAAACTATGGATAGTTAGATATACTACGCCGCCAAAGTTACCGTAAGCCCCCACGTTCCCAGCAATTTGGCCGGTCATCTCGGGTCTAATTAAGGGCACGATCGAGTAGGTTCCACCGCAACCGGCTTGCGCAAAATAAGCAGTCATCATCAAGACCAAAGCTGCTCCAATCCATGACCAGCTACCAGTGATGGTGCTCGCAATCATGTAACCCACACCAATTCCGACAGAAAGCAAAGTCATCGTCCATTTGCGGCTACCGAGGCGATCGGAAATCAGACCGCCACTGGGCCGCGAGACCAAGTTTAAGAAAGCGTAGCTAGAAGCCACCATCGCCGCCATGCCGTGCTCAAGGTTGAAGGTTTTTTCAAAGAACATCGGCAGCATGGAAACTACTGCTAGCTCCGAGCCAAAGTTAGTGATGTAAGTGAACTGCAACAGGGCAACTTGGCGGAAGTTGTAGCGCTCTTGAGGACTATAAGTTTTTTGACCCGTGACTACATCTTTGTTCACCAACCAAGCCTGATAGGTCTGGTAGGCATACAGAGCAGCTAATCCAGCCCAAACTGCATACATACCGCCAGAACTTAAGAAGTGAATTTTGGGTTGAGCTAACCGCCAAGCCAACAGACCCAGAGCAAAAATCAGACCAAAGTTCATGGCCAACATGGCATAAAAACTAGCAGGGCTAGTTACTATCATTGAGCCATATTTTTGGGGGCGTTTGTATTCTTTACCCGGCGGGGTATTTGTGACACTCCGGTAGTAAACCACCCCATATAAAGCGGCAATAATCCCAGTGGTCATAATTGCTACTCGCCAGTTGTAAACACCACCAGCCAACACAGCGGTGGCTCCAGCCAACAGGGGTAACGAGAACTCGGCCACAAATGCGCCAAAGTTACCCCAGCCACCATAGATCCCCTGAGCCATACCAATATCTTTGGGCGGGAACCATTCGGCGACCATCCGGATACCAACCACAAAGCCGGAGCCGACGATCCCCATTAACAACCGACCCACGACAATTTGGTTGAAGTCATGGGCAGTAGCTGTGACTAAGCAGGGCACCAGGGCAAATATCAACAACGCTGAGTAGGTAATGCGTGGGCCGTATTTGTCGAGGAGGGCACCAATTACTATCCGGGCTGGAATGGTAATTGCTAAGTTACAAATCCCAATGGTTTTCAGTTGGGCAGCATCTAAACCGAGTTCTTTGCCAATCACAGTGGCAAAGGGAGCGAAGTTAAACCAGCAAACAAAAGTGATTAAAAAGGCTAACCAACTGAGATGTAGTATCCGATAGGAACCACGAAAAGACCAGAGATTTTTCAACATAACAATAGATCAAAACAACCGGTGGCATCCAAAAATTGGCAATTACCTACCACCGAGAAGCAGCGTAATTCTATTGACTACATTGATTCGTAGCTTTTGATACGAATTGTTGAGAGTGATGATGAAAACGCAATTCTAAAATGCTAAATATTCTCAAATTCTAGTCAACTTGAGTTATGGTGGCCAATCGACCCTGAACTGGATGATGGGCTAGCTCTATTTGCAGGTATTGCGCTGGTCGATAGGGCAACCGTTCTGGCCACTCGATCGCCACAATCCCCGGCTCAACTTCCCAGCCCTCCCAATATTGTTCTAGGTGCAAGGCTGCTACTTCATCAGGAGTCAACCGATAGAGATCAAGGTGATACAGCGGACAGCGTCCGGCCAGGTATTCGTTAATCAAAGTAAATGTGGGACTGGTAATGGCTTCGGTCACACCCAAGCCAGCCGCTAAGCCCTGTACCAAGGAAGTCTTGCCGCTGCCCAGATCGCCGATCAACAGCAACACTGTCCCCGCAGTTAACTTGGTGCTTAAATCGCGACCAAATTGCTGGGTGGCAGCAACATCGGCTAAGAACACCTCGGGGCTTACCGGTAGATCAAAATCAATATTGGTCACACCCATAACCTAAATGGTGGGCAGTGCCCACCCTACAAATGGATGACTAGATGGTGGGGTGAGCGGATTCGTTCGCGTAGCGTTTGCCTTCGCAAAACCCCAACATCCAAAAATTATGCCGATCGACGCACTTCTTTGGCATCCGCTTTTTGATGGCGATACCATAACATCAGCGCCCGTGCTAGCTTGCGCGAATTATGGCGCAAATAGCCTTTTTCGTCTTCTTCCATTACATTGACTGGCACAATCTGCCGCTGTAGCCGCTGAATTGCTTCGACATCTATTTCCACATGGCTGGCATGTTCTTGGCGGTAGCGTTCCATCGATCGAGCAGAGGGAATGTTTTTTTCTACCAGCACTGCATCAAAGAGTTTTTTGCTACAGGCATGATCGATCGCCTTAATATGATCACTGACCAGATAGCCAGTGGTTTCTCCGGGCTGAGTCATGATATTGCAGATATATACACAGGGTACTTTGCTCCGATCGATCGCCTTGGCAATTTCTGGCACCAGTAAATTGGGAATCACGCTGGTATACAAGCTACCTGGGCCGATAACAATAAAATCGGCCTCTTCGATCGCCTTGATCACCGCCGGTAAAGCCGGGGGATTTTCTGGCAGACAGCCAATTTTCACAATTTGGCCATCGGCTTCGGTAATGTGCGACTCACCCCGAATCGTGCGTCCATCAGCCATTTCTGCCCATAAATCTACGTGGCAAAGGGTAGCGGGCAACACCCGCCCCTGAATGGCCAAGACTTTGGAACTAGCCGCAATGCCCTGTTCTAAATCGCCAGTAATATCGGACATGGCGGTCAAAAACAAATTACCAAAGCTGTGTCCTTCCAAGCCTTCCCCGGCAGAAAATCGATACTGAAATAGCTCGGTGAGCAGCTTTTCTTCATCGGCCAAAGCCGCAATGCAGTTGCGAATATCACCGGGCGGCAATACCCCAAAATCACGCCGCAGTTTACCAGAAGACCCACCATCATCAGCTACGGTGACTACGGCGGTAATATTGGTGCTGTAATTCTTCAAGCCCCGCAGCAGCGTTGAAAGACCAGTGCCTCCGCCCAGCGCCACTATCTTCGGACCTTTGCTGCGGCGACGTTTTGTCAGGAGAATTTCTAACAGAGTTTTGTCACCTTGGGGGCTAAGGGCACCACTTACTGCTTTGAGCGAGCGCATTTGTCCCCAAAACAACAGAAAAAAACCTGTGACCAAGACAATCGGACCAGAGATGCGGTTGGGTACTACTTTCGAGACATTGGTGAGGCCATGATCGGCAAATTCTACAATCGATCGAATGGGCATTAGTCTCACCCAAATCGCCAAACCCAGGGCAATGAGTACTACTCCTGCTAAGGTCACCATAAACCAACGTTTCACAAACAAGCCTGGAGCTAGCCACTGCACTGATTTCTTGACTATTCCGGACTGGTGATGATGCCGCTCATCGGCGTGAGACTGTTGCTTTTGCAGTCTTTCTAAAGCATTTTGGACTATATTAGCCATAGTGTGGTGCCACAAGAGTTACGGGAAGCAGAGAAACTAAGGTACGCGAAAGTCGGTGAGGAATAAAAACAGATCTGGCAACCTAGAAAACACACTACGAACCACGGCTTGGAATAACCCAAAATATCTTCACTCAATAATAATGCGATGTTAAGCATAAGTACCAATTATTAATATATCGTTAATCAGTAAATAGTCTCCTGTGAACAAAAAAAGAATTCTTGGTCTTGATCCGGGCTTAGCAACGATCGGCTTTGGGGCGATCGACACCAATAGTCCGGGAAGTAAAGACCCGCTGACTTTGATCGACTTTGGCATTATCCAGACCCTGGCTGGCACCGAAATCCAAAAACGACTACAGACCATTCATGAAGATCTAACCAGTGTGGTGCAAGAGTTTCAGCCAGAGTTGGTGGTGATCGAAAAGTTTTTTTTCTATCGAATGGCCAATACTATTCTGGTTGCCCAAGCCCGAGGGGTGATCTTATTGGTGTTGGCGCAAAATAACCTCCCCTATATGGAGTTTACCCCAGCGCAAATCAAACAATCGATCACTGGCTACGGAAATGCCACCAAAGATGATGTGCAATCAGCAGTGGCCAGAGAGCTAGCCCTAGATTATGTGCCCCGTCCCGATGATGCTGCTGATGCCCTGGCGATCGCCATTACCGGCTGGATGCATCTTTAGTCGATAAGCTGATAATGATCTATTGTCAGTAAGATAATCGTAATGCAACATTTATGGCAAAACTACCCAACGATACCGCTGAAATTATCTGGAGCTTGCAAAGGCAGTTGTCGGAAGTAATTGAGAATGCTAGACACGCTGAGTTTGTTCTGTTTGGTGAATTTGGTGAAACAGATGAGACCATTGTTTTTCTGAATGAATTACAAAGTGTTGCGGAACAATCTACTGATAAGTTTGCGCAATTTTCGAGTTTGCAAATTCGGATTTTCAATGTGCAACCCAACGTTCCAGACGATATGCTAGATTTGCTAATGAGAGTGATAGAAAACACTGAAGCTAGACTGCCAGCACTGAGACAAAGCGTTCAAAAAATTATTACTGAGTGGAGATTATCATGACAAGTCAGCCAATAAAGCCCATTCCATCAGTCAATCATCGTCTTTTGAGCAACTTGCGTCGTGCTCGCCTAGAAATGGAAGAGGTTGGTTTACAACTCGATGAGGTAATAGCAAGATTTGATGAAGAGATTCGTCAGCAGAGGTTGGTGCGCATTCAGAAATCTCTTGCTAATGAGCAATTGTTCAGTGGTTGAGTCTCAGGGAACTTGACAGTTTGGATTGCGTTAACATTTCGTTAGCTCTAGAACACCCTTAATTGGGTAAGATCTAGAGAGAATTTTAATAATAATATCCAGGAATTTTTAAAGATGGTTGCTTCTTTTCTTCCTCAGATCCTAGTTCCTCTAGTAGGTCTGGTATTTCCGGCATTGGCCATGGCTTTTTTGTTTCTATACATAGAAAGCGACGCTGCTGCTTAATTAGTACGGCTTGAGTCACAAAAAAAGCTGGGATTAACTCCAGCTTTTTTTGTGTATGTACGAAGCTCCGAATTACATCGAAGATCCTAAGCCAGCATAAGCGCCATAGAAAAACAGGCTAACTACGCCGATTACGCCAAAGCCAGCGATGGTTCCGACTAGCCAGAGGGGAATTCTTCCTGGTTCAGACATGATCAATACCTCTTAACAAACAATTTTTATATGAATTTAGGGTCTGGTTAATGAGACCACAACTAATCCTAGTTAAAGAAATAGCTAGTAAATAGAATACCCAGCGTGAAAATTAAGAGCAGGCCGAGGAACAGAGAAGTTCTGTTTAGCTCTACTGGCTGGCTGTTGGGATTAGGATTTCTTTCCATAATTAATATCTACCGTTGGATGAACTGCATTGCTGCAATTGCACCG
Organism: Synechococcales cyanobacterium OTE_75_metabat_409; assembly: GCA_031378405.1. Lineage (GTDB taxonomy): Bacteria > Cyanobacteriota > Cyanobacteriia > Cyanobacteriales > Chamaesiphonaceae > JAAFHZ01. Next base: position 6,583 of record JANNEH010000226.1, on the reverse strand, counting down.
ATAAAAAATACAGTGGGTACGCCCAAAGAGTGAACTGCTAGCCATCTAACAGTAAAAATGGGATAAGTAGTCGGCTGGTTGCCAATGGTGGCCATATATTCTCCTGATAATGCTTATTTGAGGAATTTTTGAATTTGGTCTTTAGATTCAAATCGATCGGAGACGATCGGTAAGTTTTGACGGTTGGCGTTGAAATATTCGTTAGGACGAGGGGTGCCAAAGGCATCGTATGCGAGGCCAGTAGATACGAACAACCAGCCAGCAATGAACAGGGCTGGAATGGTCAGACTGTGAATTACCCAGTAACGAATACTGGTGACGATATCGGAAAATGGCCGTTCACCGGTGGTTCCTCCAGACATAGAGCTTGCTCCTAATACTTTTATTAAAACCTAATACTTAAGTTTACACGAAAATCTCAGCGGCAGACATCCCGATAATTATGGTTGATTGCTGGCTGTTAGCTATCGGTCGAAGAAGCTTGAACAGTAGGGCTTACAGGAATTTTGGGTGCTAAACGCTGTTGCAGTTTGCGCAGCGGATATTGACCACCACAGAGTAGTAATCGATCGCCCACATCTAATTTGGTCTGGAGTGCAATCTCACTGGTGAGCTTGCCGTCACGGCGCAGAGCACGCAGTGTCACCCCATACTGCCGCGAAAAATCCAGATCTTGTAGAGATTCACCTATTGCGGGGCTGTCCTCGGGAATTACCAGCCACTGGCAGGGTGTGTTGCTGACGGGCAAGGCAATTTCGCCTCTAATCAGTTGATCAAAAGCCACTTTTTCTTCCGGAGAACCCACTACCAAACAGCGATCGCCATCTAGTAAATAGGCACTGCCGTTGGGATAGGTAATTTCTTCGCCACCCACCCGTTCGATCGATAACACCGTCACCCCGGTCAGCGAGCGAATATTAGCGTCTTCGATCGACATCCCACTCAGGGGTGAAATAGCCGGAATGTTGTACCACTTGGTATTCATTCCCACCATTGCCGCCGCTAGATCTAGCTTACTATCCCGCAGTCTGGGACGCAGTTCCAAATAATGAGAATCACGAATCTGAGAAAGTTCTTTGCGCACCGCTCCTTCCGACAGTCCGAGGCGATTCAACAAGTGGCTAGCCATCTCTAAGCTGGCTTCAAACTCTGGCTGGACAACTTCTTTGCCGCCTAGTTGATAGAGCATTTCGATATCTTGAAATTGGTTGGCGCGCACCACCACATCTAGATCAGGAGCGAGTTCCAAGGCACGCTTCAAACAAAGACGAGTACTCATGGCATCGGGTAAATTGATCACCATGGTTTTGGCTTGGGGCAAATTAGCTTTGGCCAGCACATGCAAGCTAGCAGCGTTGCCATAAACATAAGAAACTCCCAAGTCGCGGATTTTTTGAATAGCGGCTTCCGATTGCTCAATTACCACCACTGGCGCACCATGAGGCTGCATTAAATGCAATAAATTTTGGCCAGTACGCCCATAGCCACAGATTACTACATGACCACTAAGAGCTTCTTCCACTACCGATTCCCATGGAATTTCGGCTGGTTCTAAGAGGGCACGGATTGCCCCAAAGTTCTCTAGCCAGCTAAACAGTTTGGGGGTAAATTGCAACACAAAGGGGGTCACCACTAAGGTTACGGCGGTGGTGCCCAAGAGTAAGAGATATACCTGGCGAGAAACAAACCCTAGACTCTGGCCTTCGCTAGCCAGCACAAACGAAAATTCGCCGATCTGTGCCAGTCCTAAGCCCACAGTAATGGCGGTTTTTAGGGGATAGCCAAAGAGTCTCACCAAGGGGGTGATGATCGACCATTTGCCAATAAGTACTAAGCAAACCAGCCCTAAAATTAGCTGCCAGTTTTGCCACAGAAACAGCGGATCGATTAACATGCCGATCGAAGCAAAGAACAGCGCCGCAAAGACATCGCGAATTGGCTCTACATAAGTCAAAGTCTGGTCGGCATACTCTACTTCCGAAATCATCAGACCGGCGACAAAGGCTCCCATTTCGATCGATAACCCCAGTTGTTCGGTCAACAGGGCAATACTTAAACAAAGGGTGACCACGCCCAGCAAAAACAACTCGCGGCTTTCGGTCTTGGCCAACAGTCGCAGAAACCTAGGCACGACCCAAATACCCACAGCGATCGCTCCACCTGCGAACACGGCAATTTTAATACCTGCCTGTAATAATGCAGTACCGATTTCGGCTGGAGGCTGATCTAATGCAGGCAAAATCGCCAACATCAAACCCAAGGCCAAATCTTGCACCACCAAAATCCCTAGCATCACCTGGCCGTGGGGGGTTTCGGTTTCGTTGGCTTCCATTAAGCACTTCAGCACTACCGCAGTGGAAGACAAGGATAAGATTGCCCCCAGAAAAATTCCCTGTTGAGGGGTGGTCACCCAGCCTACGGCCACTGAAATAACAGTTGTTACCAAAATGGTCAGCAAAATTTGTAAGCCGCCACCACCCAAGCTGATATTTTGAACTTTTTTGAGTTCGCCAAAGGAAAATTCTACGCCCAGGGCAAACAGCAAAAATGCCGCACCAAACTGGGCGAGGGTTTCGACCTGTATCAGTTCTTTGATGAGTCCCAGTCCGGCTGGCCCAACAATCATGCCGCCAATAATATAGCCCAATAGGGCAGGTTGCCGACAAAGACCAGCCAGTACACCACCAGTGGCGGCGGCGGCTAGTACCGAGAACAAGTCAACGATTAACCGAAAATCTTCTTGCACTATTAAGGTTTATGAGAAGGTTTGTTAAAAATACTTAACCTCCAGGATAGCGAGTTTTCTGTAGAAAATCTTTGGCGATGATTTGACTGTTAATCTTTAAAAATTTCTGCCAATCCAGCTAAAATGAAATTAAACTTTTCTAAAGGCTATGGTCACTCCTGAATTACAAGAGCAGCTTCTTTCTCTGCCTGACAACCAAAAAAATGAAATCATTCAGATGTTGTTTCACAGTATTGATGATCAGCCGGGAGTCAGTAAAACTCCTGGTGTGATGGGCGGAGAAGCCTGCATCCGCGAAAGCCGAATTCCAGTGTGGCTCATAGTCAGCTATCGACAAATGGGTAGTAGTGAGGCGGAGCTTTTAGAAAACTATCCGACGCTCTCAGCTCAAGATTTGGTTAATGCTTGGCATTATGCTGAGCAACATGCGGAGGAAATCGACAGGGCGATCGCCAAACAGGAAGAAGAATAGCAGATGGCCAGATTCTATGCTGATGAACAGTTTCCCCGAGCTGCAACAAATTATTTACGGCTGCTTGGTCACGATGTTTTGACGGTACAAGAAGCAGGCAATGCTAACCAAAAAATTCCTGATGATCAGGTGCTGGCCTATGCTACTGCTCACAACCGAGCTGTTTTAACCATTAATCGCCAAGATTTTATTCGCTTACATAAAGAGCAAATCGATCACAGTGGTATTGTTGCCTGCACTGAAAATAGGGACTATCAAAGGCTAGCAGCCAAGATTGATGAAGCCGTTTCTTCGATCGCCTTTGGCGTAACCTGCGGACACGTTTGGTCTGAGGTTGCCTCAGACCCTTGCGTGGCAGATCGTGGAGCTATCGAATCCTTAAATGGTCAATTGCTGAGAATTACCAGAGATGCGCAACCATCTGAATAGTCGTAGCTCTGATGAAAGGTTGATGCCATGATCACTGGAGATGTTTTTAGAGTTATCGTTCCTCTCGCTCAAGCCGTCACACAGATTTCCTTACCCGGATGATCGACCTGAAGAGATTCAGCAGATCAGTTATCAAGTGATGGAGGTGTTGGAGGCTCTGGGTTCGATCGCTTTTAGAGACACTTCGTGAACACCTTTGGCGCAAGCGGAGCGATCAAACTCCGAGAAAGCTCAATATGTCAGAGAGGACCTGGACTTTTTTTGGACGACAGAGGGGTCGATCGGCCAAAATAGAACCCTTTCTACACAACAGCTTTCCATACCTGACATCAGGTTAAAGTACACTTCAAATTGACACTACATAATTTTCAAGGAAATCACTATAACGCTTAAATAAGCGGCGTTGGAAGCGTCCGCTTGATTTAATTGTTAGGCATGTTTATGTAGTTTTACGGTATCAGTTTGTTGCTTTCCGCCCACCTTGTAATAGCTTCTTTAGACGACGGGGCAGTTCCAAAGAAATGCTCCTGCATAGTAATATCAGAAACAAAACTGCCTTTCTTAAAGAACAAAAACATCTGCATTATGTCATAACCAAGTTCTGAGAAAAGTTTGGTTGGATATACGAGCAAATGAAAAATAAACCACGGTACGACCCACAACGATAATTTCGTGTTGGTAACGGCAGAGATGATTTCAGCAATTTCTTTTCGACTTTTAGGCCCATCACTCCAGCCAATGTCAATCGTTTTGTTGCTGATATCTTCCCTGGGGTAGATGGCCGCTTTAGCAAGGCATGGTGCAAGGTCATCAGTAATGACATACGACCACTTAGTTGTCTTGTCGCCAATAGCATAAAACCGACCGGATTTTACTCCCGCTGCAATGTAGTCTGAACTCTGGTCAAGAAAAGCAGGTGCACGTACAAACACATATGGAACTCCGGATGCTTTGAGAAAATCCTCCGCCACTTTCTTGGCATGAAAATGTGGAACATCAAAAGCCGCTTCACAATTGACAATGCTAAGAAATACAAAGCGTTTTACATTGGCTCTTGCAGCGGCTTCTATCAGATTTTTGTTTCCTATGAAGTCAGTTTCAATAGTTTCCTTCATATAGCCGTTGGCAGAACTAATAACAGTGTCTACAGCGTGCAAAGCGGCATCCAAAGATGTGGGATCCATCATGTCTCCTTTCACCCACTCCACCTCAGTATTTGCAGCCGCAACGTTGCCCCTTCTAGACATGGCTCGCACAACTACAGTCTTATCTAAAACTAAATTTTGTACAATCTTACTACCTAAGAAACCAGTTGCGCCTACAACAAGCACTCGCATTCGACTCTGTGTGGTTGATTCGGCATTTTCATTTCTAATCATAAAAGTCTCCTTCGATTTCATGTGTCCTCAAAATACTTTCAAAACAACTCGCTCCTACTTTATCCAGTTACCTACTATTTTGGAAGTACTTACCTGAAAGTCAGTAGAAGATGATAAATGGAAAATCAAATTGAATTTACGCAAGCAGTGGAAGCGGCACTGTTAGCGATCGGTGGCAAATGGAAACTGCGAATCCTGGCTCGTCTTGTCTTTGGAACGAGACGATACAGCGAGCTACGACGACTGATACCACAGATTACTGAGAAGATGTTGATTCAACAACTGCGCCAATTAGAACAAGATGGCTTAGTTCTTCGAGTGGTTTATCCATCCGTTCCGCCCAAAGTTGAATATAGCTTTACCGAGTACGGCAGAACCCTCTATCCGATGGTACAAACGATGTACGAATGGGGAAAACTTCACGCTCAAAACAAAGACGGCGACAACAATTCCAGGGCAAACGCACATGATTCTCCAAGCAGAGAGAGAAAAGTCAAGGATTTCGATTCCCCAATGACCGCGAATTGCCCTTGTAAATTCGGCTCTCTCGTAGTGGGGGTTGAGTAACAACATCAAGCGGAACACATTTATAATTCTTAATACAGATCAAAATTTCTGTTAAGCTACCTCAAAAATCTCAGAACACCCCAACATATAACATGAAGTGTGTAATCAATCGGCGAGCGCAGTTCTCGGCCAGCCATCGCTACTACTTACCAGAGTTAAGCTGGGCAGAAAACGAGGCTCGGTTTGGTTTGGGAGCCTTGCCCAGCGGCCATGGCCACAACTACGAACTATTTGTGCGCATGTATGGCGACATCAACGACCAGGGGATGGTCTTGAACCTTTCTGATGTCAAGCATGTGATCAAAAAAGAAGTCACTGCCCAGCTTGATGGTCGCCTCATCAACGATACTTGGCCAGAGTTTACCGAAACTTTGCCCACCACCGAAAACATCGCCCGCCAAATTTGGCAGAGGTTAGTTGACCATCTGCCGATCGTCAGCATCACTCTTTACGAACATCCCGAACTTTTTGCAGAATATTTAGGTAATGACATGGAAGCTTTCTTGACCGTCGGCACTCACTTCAGCGCTGCCCACCGTTTAGCCTTAGACAGCCTCAGCTTAGCTGAAAACACCGAAATTTATGGCAAGTGCGCCAGAGTCAATGGTCACGGCCACAACTACCACCTAGATGTCACTATCAAAGGCCAGATCGATCCTCGCACTGGCATGTTGGTAGAACTAGTCGCTTTACATCAACTGATCGATGAAATTGCCGTAGAGCCTTTAGACCATACCTTTTTAAATAAAGACATCTCCCACTTCCAAGAGATCGTGCCTACTGCTGAAAACATTGCTCTGTATATCGCTCATCTGTTAGACGAGCCAATTCGCCAGCTCGGCGCAGAGCTGCACAAAATCAACCTGATCGAAAGCCCCAACAACTCCTGCGAAATTCTGTGGAGCAAAGATGCGCCCAAGATAGCCGTTAGCGCAGCTTCTCCGGAAAAAAGTCGGCAAATCCCCGCTCTAGCTGCCAGATAGCAGGCTA
>JANNEH010000192.1:0-7816 GCA_031378405.1 Synechococcales cyanobacterium OTE_75_metabat_409 | reverse complement strand
GTAATATTTAAGGTGTGAGATCAGGGCAATTCTCGAACATCTGTTTGATATTACTAGGTGCTTTACTCAAAGGAACTGATGTGCGCACACAGCCAATATTTATGCCAGTAATTCCGGCCTGGATTGGTAATACCCCATTCTTGAAATTAGCTTGATAAGTACCATCTTCATCTTCTTTGACATTCTGATAGGGTCCGATCCATTTCTTTAAGCTGATCAGTTGCTTTTTGTATTTACCGTCTCTATCAGTTGGAATAACGTTGGTGCGCAAGGCTTTATCGATGGCTGCGGCTGTCGATGCATTAGCATGTGTCGCTACAGCTAGTGGTTGCAGCAGCATCAAAGCTGTAGATAAAAACATCGCTGATTGACTGATATTTTTCATGAGTCTGGGATTTCTTGGCAAAGTGAAGATCTACTGGGTGCGTTGACCAACCAATATTTTAGTATGTTCCCTGGCGATTGATTGAATTTTATAATCGATCGGATGCGTTAATTGCCAATGATAATTGATAAATATGCCGTTTGTGGATGCCGGTTAATTCGGCTAATTGCTTGCTGGCAGTCGATCGAGAAACCCCCTGCTGCAACATCTGCCCCAGTTCTGCCACGATGACCTCATCTGACCAAGAGATCTCGGTGTGTACTGCTCCGGCCAAAATCACCGTGTATTCGCCTTTGGGTTCCCGGTGGTTATAGAGTTCGATCGCTGCCCCTAAACTACCCCGCCAAAACTCTTCATGCATTTTGGTTAGCTCTCTGGCCAAGACGATCGATCGTTCAGCACCACAAACTTCAGCCAGATCTGTCAAAGTCCGTTGAATACGATGCGGCGACTCATAAAAAATGGTGGTGCGTTCCTCGGTTTTCAGAGCCTGCAACTGCGCCTGCCGTCCATCTCCTTTCACTGGTAAAAAGCCCTCAAACACAAAGCGACTGGTATCTAGCCCTGAAGCACTTAAACCGGTCACCAATGCTGTTACCCCTGGAATTGGTACTACCTCGGCTCCGGCGGCGACGCAAGCTGCCACCAATACATAGCCCGGATCAGAAATTCCTGGCATTCCGGCATCGGTGACTAGGGCGATCGATTTACCACTTTGCAGTTTTTCTAAAATCTCGGGGATTTTTTGCTGCTCATTATGCTCATGGCAACTAATTTGGGGAGTCTTGATCTGAAAATGATGCAATAGTTTGCCAGTATGCCGGGTATCTTCCGCCGCAATTAAATCTACTTCTTTTAAGATCCGCAGTGCTCGCAAGGTGATGTCTTCTAGGTTACCGATCGGGGTACCGACTAGATATAGAGTGCCATTGACCTGCTCCGCGATCTGTGGAGTATCCAAGAGCGACTTCATTCCTCAGCTCCTAAAAAACTATCCAAAATTTCTGGAGGCAAAGGATCATAAAAATCTTTTTCCATCGTGACTTGGCCTTTCCAGATACCGGGAGAGCGAGGTTTTTTTGGGGTGCTATAGCTCTGCTTGTGTCTTCGGTGATCAGGACTGAGTTGGGCGAGAAAAGTCTCCGCTTTGCTGACCACAGCATTTTTGCCAGGATTGCGATCAATATTCATTTTTGTGGTGATTCACTATTGAGCTGCTGTTGAAGTTGTTGAACTTCTCCAGGTGATAGACCTATGGAAGAGGCTATGAGACTGGTCTCTACGCTGAAACTTCAATACACTGTACATATAGTTAAGCGATCTCCCAATAGGTTTCTGAATCCAAATAGCTACCACGAATTAGGCGAATCTGTGCCAGTGCCAAGATTGCGGGAATAATGCGTCCATAGTTAGTGGAGATTGCTCGCCAGCCCAAATCCGCAAAAAACCAGCCCCACATGGCTGGCCCTAAAAAAGCAAACATGCCTCTTACAACTCCCTGACTAGCTGCTGCCGTAACCATACCGCGCTTCGCTAACTGCATCGTCACATAGGCTTGAATTTGACCAGCGGCGGCCATACCACCCTTCACCAACGTTTGCTGAGTAATTTGATAAGTGGCCAAATGAATGGCAAACTGGCGGGCGATTTGTTGCAATACCACCGGCTGAATCACCGAACTTACCACCAAGGCACTGCTGCCGGTGAGGAACAGCTTCATGGGGTCGTGCTGAATATGCACTGGTAAGGGCTGAGTAAGATTGGAGTTGCTGAGAGATTTTTGGATCTTGACCGTAATGGCGGCTTGTTCGGTGCTGGGGAGTTCTTTGTAGGCTTTGCCCATCAAATGCACGAATAACTCAGCTTCCAGGTCTTCGGTGCTGAGTTTTTTGGAGTAAGGAATTTTGAGATAGCGACAGACTTGAATGATCGTTTGGCGATAGGAGACTTCTTGGGTGCGGCCTTGTAAGACCGTCAGACCATCGGCGGCTAAATGACGAAAACGCTGTTCGATCGAATCAATCCATTCCACCCGTTCTTGGCTTTGGATATCCAAAGGTTCTGGAGTGCCCATGTAGTCTAGAGGATTAAATTTGCGGCAGAACAAAATCCGGGTGAGTTGCTGCAACTCATCGTCGGTGGCTAGTTCGAGGGCAGTGCGTAGTTCGTCCAAGGCTACAATCTCCTGATAGATATGGAGGGCGGAATTTCTGGGGGCTGAACAGGGTTTAGTTTAACCTACTTTTTTGGTCAGTTCACAGTGGTCAACCACTGGGTTACGCCGCTAGCAAGGGTTTTAGCCATTTGCTGTTGGGCGGTAGGGTTAGTGATCCACTCAAACTCATCAGGATTACTGATAAAGCCTAGTTCTAGCAACACCGCAGGCGCTTCGGCTGGTCTGGCCAAAGCTAGGTTATCCCAGGTGACACCATATTGAGGGCGATTACCATACTGGGTGACATAGCTGTGCAAGAAGTTTGCCAAACCTTGGGATTGAGCATGGTACCAATAGGTCGAGAAGCCTTTAACTTTGTCGGGTTGGCCACCATCGGGCAGCGAGTTGTAATGTACAGAGAGCGAAATGGTGGGTTCAATTTTATCTACCAAGGCTCGTCGCTCATCTAAGGAAACTGCTTTATCGGTTTCCCTTGTCAGATAAACGGTTGCTCCTCTGGCCACTAATTCATTGGCCAATAGCTTGGAGGCAAACAACGTAGCTTCTTTCTCGGTATAACCATTGGCTCCAACCGCTCCCGAATCGGTACCACCATGGCCGGGATCGATCAAGATTTTAGCGCCGGTCAAGGGCTTTTTCGATTGCAGTGATAGCTTGGGGGGATGACGTAAAGAGAGGACAAAAGTGGTGCCGTCGTAGCGGTATTTGTAGCCCCACTGTTGTTTGGATTTGAATGTGAAGGTGTATTCCACTTGATGGGGAGCCAGGGGTTTCCAATCGACCCGTTCGATCGCCGGATCACCACTCATTCGTACAATGTCAGTTTGAGCGGTGGTGTTATATAGAGTCAGCTTCAGAGTACGCTCAGTTTGTTCGATCGCGATCGGCACTGCTACTTCTAAGGGAAACAACATATCGGTGTGACCATCGCGTTTTTGGCTGCGCACACTGCGAATGATCGACTTTGGAGGCACTGCCACGCCGCGAGATATCTTCAGATCAGTGGAATTCACCCACGCACCGTAATCTAGATGCACCCAGTTGGCAATTTTGCCGTTGTTGTCGCCGTCTTGTCTACCCACGACGGTGGCTTTAATGCCTTTGGGCAAAGGGGTGACCCGACTGAAGTTGCTACTCGGACCGGTGCGGGCGATCGCCTTGTCGGTAATTACTTCGGCGACTTCTAAGTTGGCTGGAGATAAAATTTCGATTTTGCTAGGAGCCGCTACCGAGACTGGGGAAGCTAATTTGTTGGTGACAGGATCTTTGGCTTCTAGGCGGTAGGTGGCGGAGCTAACAATGCCAGTAGCCTTAGCCACTGCACAACCCAGGTAACGACCGGCACCATATAGGGCTTGAGGTTCGCCACCGTCATTTAAAGCAGCATTATTGGCAGGAAGAGAAATCTGGGGGTTTTGAGACTGGAGCGGAATATTGGTGCCTTGAATATCTACCGATACTTTGGCATTTTCGGGGGCAGTGGCGCTGAAACAAAGAGTATCACCGGTCATAGCGGTGACTTTTCCTTTGGGTTCAAAGCCTTCTTCGCGGAAACCAGTGGTGGGAGCTGGAATTACTTTTGGTTCACGGGTGACTTTGATTTTTACTTCTTCGTCTTGGTAGCGAATACTGAAGTCGTTTGTCCCTTCTTTGAGGGGCAATGTAGGAGCAAAATTTCCGGTTTTACTGCGATCGATCGCCACGCCATTAATAGTAACCGGTACTGGCATGGGAGCTGTGCCAATAAAAAATACTTTATCTGATCTCGTTTTATGGTTATCAGGGGGATATGTGACTGACAGCATTTTCTTCTGTGCCAAAGCTGGAGTTCCCAATACCAAGCAGACCGCCATCACAAACAAGATGACCGATCTAACAATTTTTCGCCCCATGACACACCGGATAAATAAAGAGTTGACTAGGAGCCATTGTGACCCTATGGACAAGGATTATAATCTATTGCTTTATTATGGCAAAAATTTACAGAATTTTATTAGATTTGACGAGAGAATATTTTTAGTGAAGAAATGTGATGAATAATACTGTTTATGACACATGATTCCTCCAAGGATTTTTGTCTTAAAATTAGCCGATAGCTGTAGTGAGTCAGATAACATGCATTCCGCGCCATATATTTAAAAAAAGTTGAGAATTTTATGAAGCTAAAAATGTTTATCTGGAGGTCAATTTTGATCGCTTGTCTGTGGATGATGCTCAATGTTCCTAACTATATGGGATCTAGTTCTGCCGCAATTACCATTCCACACTCAGCAGATACTGGGGCGAAATACTCTAGTCTCAGGCCAAAGCCACAACCGATAAATAGCAAAGTTTTACAGCGATCACTTGATCGTAACAACTTTGTCGATGTAGTTCAACAAGTGGAATTAGGCTGGCAATATCAATATGAAAAATATTATCAAGGTAAATTAAAATCACAATATTTTGAATTGCCAGAAATTCGACAGCAATTAGCTAATATTAATAAATCTACTAAGTCTAACTCGGCATTACTTTATGCTGTTCCCAGTCTAGATGGCCTACATCTGATTTTAGTAACTGCCAAAGGAGACACTATCCACAAAACAGTCCAGGAGGCAAATGCTCAAACCCTTCCTGAAGTTGCCAATGTCTTACGCCTCAATATAGTCAATCCTCAAACGACCAGTGCTGAATACTTACCGCCAGCACAACAACTCGATCGCTGGTTGATTCAGCCAGTGGCCGCAGAGTTGAAAGCCAACAAAATTGATACAATTTTGTTCTGCTTGGGCACGGGGTTACGAGGCTTACCATTAGCGGCATTGCATGATGGACAACGGTTTTTAGTCGAACGTTATAACTTCGCAATTATTCCAGCATTTAACTTGTTAGAAAGTCGATCGACAGCGTTAAAGGGCTTACAAGTATTAGCAATGGGTGCGGATAAGTTTACCAATAATACCAACTTACCTGCGGTACCTTTGGAATTAGCAACAATTACCCAGCAGGGATTTTGGCGGGGAAATGTATTTTTAAATGAGGCGTTTACATTAAAGCGATTTCAGTGGTCTCGATCTCAGACTCCTTATGGAATTGTGCATTTGGCTACTCATGCAGATATTTCTGCCAAATCAGTGCAGGATTCCTATATTCAGTTTTGGGATCAACGATTGTCATTAGATCGAGTTCGTGATTTGCGCTTAGACAAACCTGTGGTGCAGTTGTTGGTGTTGAGTGCCTGCCGCACAGCATTGGGCACGCCGAATGCAGAATTAGGGTTTGCCGGATTGGCGGTACAGTCAGGAGCAAAGGCGGTATTGGCAAGTCTGTGGTCGGTGGATGATGTGGGTACACTGGTTCTGATGTCGGGTTTTTATCAGCGGTTGAAAGCTGCGCCAATCAAATCCAATGTGTTGCGCAGTACACAGGTGGCAATGCTGAAGGGCGATTTGACTCTTAATAATAGTGCGATTAGCCGGGTGCGAGGGAGTTTGCCAGCGGAGTTACAACCGTCACAGGTGAGGGATTTATCCCATCCTTACTATTGGGCAGCATTTACTATGATTGGAAACCCTTGGTGAAGGTGAGATCTCATAACATTTCCCAAAGATCGCTCAATCTCTTTGAATAGATCTCCCACTGCTTGCAACGAAGATATCAAACTGCCTTCAAATCTACGGTTTGTCCTTGTCCGTTGGTGACGGGGTGATCATGTTTGAAATTAAGGTGCATAATCCAAAAAACCAGACGTGAATATCATCACAAGCTACAACACACTCACTTAAACACTAGGAAAAATCACATGTTACTTCAAAAACTGGCTCCCCTCTCCGCTTTCGCAATGGTCGCTATGTCTGGCACTATGGCCTTGGCCGAATCTTCACCCCGAGTCACAGTATTCAATCAAGGTGGCTACGTCGCCGATTATCAAGTTAGCTACATGTCTAATGGCCAACAAAAAGAGCAAAAAGTTTCTGGATTGGTTGTGGGCAGTAAGAAAACAGTCACACTCCCCACTGGCAGCCAAAATATTAGAGTTAAAGGTCAAATGCGTACTGGTTTATTTTGGGAGCCAAAACGGGAATTATTCAACCAATCGGCTCAAGATGGTAGTTGCTTCAAAACCTACGGCACGATCTTCAAAGGCAATTGGTCTAGAGCTTGTACCGCTGATTTCTAAACGCCTTAAGCACCAATACTCTATCAAAAACATCCCTCCATTCGAGGGATATTTTTTTGTCAGCAGATGTGTTTGATCGCTCTTTATCGTTTCCCTAAGCAGCTTGCTTGATCGAGAGATTGATGACGATCGAGCATATATAATGATTCCATACTACCGCTTGTCTTAACCCATGCGTCAGCGTCAAGATTTAATCGAGATATTTTCCACATTTCTGCAATTTGAGGGCGATCGACCCCAGGGATGGGCGATCGATCCACGCTTAAATCGCAATATTACCCGATCGATCCAAGTAGAACCTCGTGGTGGTGAGGATTTTTGGGCAGCTTATTGGTTAAAGAAATATGCCCAACAAGCTACTGCCACAAATCCAGCTCTACACCTGGTGATCGGTCATCTTTCAGCCTATCTGCAAGAAACTTGTTTTTGGGCAGTAAATCGAGTAATGCCACGTATGGGTTCGATTCAGATGAAATTATCCGATTGCTTTCAGGCGGCGATCGCCGATGTGCCCAAACTATTGGCAGCCTTTGACACCTCCAAGCCTACTGGCTTGAAAACCTATGCCAACACTGTATTTAGTAATTGCTTGCGAGATTGTTTACGACAGCGGCGGGAGATAGATTTTTGTAGCGAATGGGGACTATTGCAAAAAATCAGCCGCAAACGCTTGCTAGATGCCCTGGTAGCAAATCATTTTGATCCAAAATTGCGCGATCGGTACTATGTGGCATGGAAAGCTTTAACAACTCATCATTGTGCTGAGAATTCACCAAAACTCCGTTCGATCGCCGCCCCCGATGCCGAAACTTGGCAATTAATTGAACAGTCCTATAATAAAGAACGCCAAGAATTCCCCCATTTAACCGCTGCAACTGCCATAGAACTGGAAAAATGGTTGCTGGATGCAGCTAAAAAGGTGCGGAGTTATCTGTATCCCACGGTCAATTCTTTGAATGTGAAGAAGGGAGATGACTCGGAAGCAGACTGGGAGAGTGATCTGGTGGGGAACGATGTAGAACCCATGATGTATTTAGAAGAACAGGAAACCAGAGCCGAACGCCAAACCCAACAACAGCAAATGGTAGTGGTT
>JANNEH010000145.1:0-5788 GCA_031378405.1 Synechococcales cyanobacterium OTE_75_metabat_409 | reverse complement strand
ACAGCAAATTCAACCAAACCATAAATTCTAGTATTGTACTAACACAATGGATAATGTAGATTGTATTGCTCAGGAGCGGCTGTGCAACAGAATCTGATAGAGGAATTGTACGACTTTGGTGGAGGCTTCTGTGCAAACGCTGCTGATGAGATCATTCGCAATAAATGCAAGAGCTAGGAAGACTTATGGCTCCAAATAGAGATAATGGAACAAGTTGAGCCAGAAAAACGGAGAATATGATTATCAATTCGGAGATTTTTTGCTACAATTTATGTACTCTTCAGGAGAATTGCATACATGACAGCAATAGTTGAATTGTCTAGTGGTCAAATGATTGATCTGTCAGGATGCTTGGCTTTAAGTGCATCTACTGACAGTCAGTATCAGTTGTTTCTAAAAGGCTTTAAACAACCGATCAAACTTTCAGAATCTGATGGTTTACAACTCAAGGAGTTGTTAGAAGAACGCTCTGTGCCACGGGGGTTTGTGGTGCGAACTGTCGAAGAGCAGCAGCAGATTAATCAGGTGGCTATGGAGAAACTGCAAGTGATGATCGATCGACGGGAACGAGGGAAGCCCTCGGCTGAAGCAGAAAAGTTTTTCCAAGATTTTCAAGAGATTGTTGATGAACATCGACCAGCCGGTAAAAAGCTGTTTTCGGAATGATTGTTTTTATTGACTCTGGAGTTTTAGGTAAACTCAGCAATCCAAATGAATCACCAGAAGCAATTGCAGCAGAAAGGTGGTTTTTTAGGTTATTATCTCGTGGTGTGAGGGTGGTAAGTTCTGATATTTGTGACTATGAAGTCAGAAGAGGCTTGCTACTTAGTCAGCGGAGAAATCCCAATATTGGAGGTATTGCTAAACTTAATGAAGTTAAGGACTTGATGGAATTTTTGCCGGTGACTGCGGAGGTATTATTTGTTGCTAGTGAGTTATGGGCTGAGGCAAGATCTACGGGTCAGCCAACGGCAGATGATGTGAGCTTGGATGCAGACCTAATTATTTGTGCGACTTGGAGGTTGTTGGCGGAGTTGGAGCCAGGAAGATATGCCACGATCGCTACAACTAATGTTAAACATCTTAGTCGGTTTGCTGTAGCTGAGAATTGGCAAAGTATTTGAGAATATTTTGGATCGATCGCTAAAACATGGTGAACAGGGCAAATCTTCGGCGAAGCTATCGGTTTTATTTTTGGGCACAGTTGCCTACGCTACAGGAATAAAGTTTTGGACTCCCAATGTATGCTCCTTAGATCTAAGAATTCTGACGGCTAGGAGTGCTCACCGGGACAGCCACTACCCGCAACCCAACATTCCTGCTGCTAACAGATGCATCATCAGAGAAGCGACTGTTAGAGCGACAACATTCTTCACTGTTAATATTAATCCAGGAACCACCGCGTACAACATGTTTTTTCTTGCTATCCCGTGAATTGACATCTCCCCTAGCGCTACCATCCACAGGAGCATCCTTGTAGCTATATATCCACTCATCTAAGCACCATTCCCAAAGATTGCCATGCATGTCATACAATCCAAAACTATTCGCCGGAAACTTTCCCACCGGAGTGGTCTGTTGCTGATACGCCCCGTTATAATTGACTATTTCTGCGGTAATGGCTTCGCCAAAAGCAAAAGGTGTTTTGGCACCAGCACGGCAAGCATATTCCCACTCGGCTTCAGTGGGCAGTCGATAAATTCGCCCGGTCTTTGCACTCAGTTTTTCACAAAACTTGATCGCTTCTAGCCAGCTAACACACTCTACCGGCAAATTATCATCTCCCTTGAAATAAGCAGGATTAGCACCCATCAGTGCTTGCCACTGTGCCTGTGTAATCAAAGCTTGACCCAGATAAAACCTCGGCACCTGAACCAAATGCTGTGGACTGTCTCGATAAAGAATTTCTTTCTTAGGGCAGACAGATCCCATCAAAAACTTGCCAGCAGGAATTTCGACCATGGCTAACTGCACACCGTTGCCGAGTTCTTCAATAAAGCGATTAACAGTAACCGGTAGCCTTTCGATGATTTGCCCACGCTCATTCAGCTTCACTGTCTCAAAGCTAAAAGATGCCAACAGTGGTTTATTTGGCCCCTGAAGTTCAGTGACGGACTGGGCTGGTGTAGTAGATTTTCTGAGGATTAGGCGGGGGTGAAGTCCTAGCAATAACAGAGGTTAATTGAGTGATCTTCCAACGCAGCCCTGCCACCACAGCAGTAAAAGCTTCATCCAGATCTAACCAGCTTCTAATTGCTTTACCGTCTTTAGGTAGTGCTGCCAACTTACCAAAGCCAGTATTCTGCCAATCACAAGAACGTAAAATCACCGGAATCACACAAGCTTCTTTGCTTTCATGGCGTTCCAAAGCTCTTTTGAGTTCAAAGCTATAGCAATAATCTGAATTCAAAAAATCGGCGCTGATCAGCAGCAAAATAATTTGGGCTGATTCTAAATGTCGATCGATCTCATTTTGCCATTCTGCACCGGGCGGAATCTCTCGATCGTGCCAATCCTTAATTATTCCTTGTTGCCGCAAAGGCTTCAGATGCTTCGCCAATTCATCCCGCAGCAATTCATCCTTACGGGCATAGGAAAAAAAGATTTCAATGGCGGGCTGGCTCATAAAACTGGTCGAACTAGACTGCATTCAGTGTACTTGGCTAGCCCCATCCTTGCCAAGAAAAATCAGATAAAAACAGCCCAAGTCGATTTAAAATATCGGTGGTACATTTGACTTGCTATGACCATCAAACCCTTTGACCAATTTAACAAGCGCCTATTCCAAGAACTGCTCTCCGCCTGTGGCCAAGTCATCCCCAATTTTGCTGTTCTGGGAGAAGAGAGAGCGATCGATGTCTTTTTCGCTCCTTTCCCTGACGTTCAGCCAGACCCTGATGAGCTAGGAGTTTTAGCCACAATGGCACAAAAGCCTGCCTTACTCGAACCATTTCGCAGCGGACTTGCTGATGAAGATGTGGAAACCTGCATCATGAAACTCTTTATGGTCAACGCCGAACTGCGGCGCACCAACCCCAACCTGCCCACCGACATTCCACCCTACTTGTGGATCGTGGCCGCAGAGGTCTCCGACAGACTCCTGACCGACTTCAACGGCAACATCGATCCCCAGCTAGGTGAAGGATTTTATCAACTCACCAAAGGACTGAAGACCACCATCATCGCTGTAGAAGAACTACCTACCACCCCAGAAACTCTTTGGCTGAGACTGATGGGCAAGGGTCGGACTCAAGATGATGCAATTGTCGATCTCTTGATGATGCCTGAATCTGACACCAGGCGGAGCAATGCGCTAAACCTAATAGTGTCTTGGCGGATTAATATAGAAATAACAAACCAAGTCGAGCAAGAAGAACGGAGAATTCTGATGGCTGTATCGCAAGTTTACCTAGAGTGGGAAAAGCAAACTAAGCGCCTTGGTATTGCCGAAGGTCTAGAGCAAGGTCTAGAGCAGGGAATTGATCGAGGACTTCAACAGGAACGCCGATCAGCCATTGAAAGCCTCATGAAGCTGCGCTTTAGTTCGATCGATGAAAGCCTAGAGGTTATCATCCCCAATTTAATGGCTCTTAGCAGCTCCGAATACACTAGTTTACTGCTTAAATTGTCTAAAGAAGAACTAATTCAGCACTTCCAATGCTAACCAAAGATCATCAATGAACCCGCAAGTTGTCCTCACCATTCTTTCTGGCTCTCGCAAAGGCACCACCAAAGTTTTTGATCGCCCCGGCACCTACTCGATCGGGCGCGAAGATCAGCGACACATGGCCTTTCCTGATAACAGCGAACACCACAACATTTCTCGTCATCACTGCGACCTACAAATTACCTTGATAGAGCCAGCGAACATCACCATAATCGATCAACAAAGCACTCACGGCACCCTGTGCAACGGCAAAAAGATCACTCAACCCACAGCTTTAGTCGATCGAGACATTTTTAGCATCGGCGACATCGGCATTCAACTCAGCATCATTGGCTTCCCAGCAGCTACTCCCCCACCCAAAAAAGGCTTCACCCCGCCCGTAATACCAGCAAACATCGCCCAAGCGGGGAAACAGATAGTACCCAAATTCATGGGCGCAATCAAAAACTTTCTAGAAATCGCCCCGCCCCCAGCCCCCATTGCTCCCACACCCGAAAACCCAATCCCGGCAGCACCCCTACAGTTTCAGGACTATGAATTGGGTGTACTACTAGGTCAAGGGGGGTTTAGTGAAGTTTATAAAGCCATACATCGTCAAACCGGTAAACAAGTTGCTCTCAAAATATTGCAGCCGGATGTGGCCAAACAAGATGATGCTATTCAGAAATTTATGCGAGAAATTGACAACACCAAAATTCTCGACCATCATAATGTAGTTAAATTATTAGATTTTCGCTATCATCAAGGAGCTTTTTTTTACACCACCGAATATTGTGAAGCCGGTAATTTATTGGGGCTGACCAAACAATTAGGTGGTAAGTTACCCGTAGATTTAGCAAGGCTGGCGATCGAGCAAATATTAGATGGTTTAGCCTATACCCATGCCGTAGAAGTGCCCTATGTGCGCTTACCCGATGGTGGTTTTGGTAAAGGAGTGGGTTTAGTGCATCGCAGCCTCAAACCCGAAAATATTTTGCTCACCAACCAACAGGGTAAATTGGTCGTAAAAATTAGTGACTTTGCCCTCTCCAAATCTTTTGGCTCGGCGGGCTTAACCATGGCACCAGGAAGCTTTATGGGTACGCCATTGTACATGTCGCGAAACCAGTTATTAAATTATCAAACCGCTTCAGCCTCGGTGGATTTGTGGGCAGCGGTGGCTTGTTTGTATGAAATGTTGACAGGTTATTTGCCTCGGGATTTTGGCGAGCAGGATGATCCGACCAGGGTGATTTTAGAGAAAAATGCCATCCCCATTTTGCAGCGATCAGCTTATATTCCAACCACTTTGGCTGCGGTGATCGATCGAGCACTCCAGGAAGAAACAGACCACAGCACTTACTACCAGACCGCTTCAGACTTGAAAAATGATTTACTGACTGCCTGGTAGCGGAAAGTATTGATGTGATTGCATAATGTACTTAGGTTTCTTAACACCACCTAACTCATGACTTCTCGTCCGACGAATCCTGGTCAATCAGCACAGCCGACACAGCCAGCGGGGTCCACCCCACCTACCCAAAAAACTAGCGGTCAATTGCCCAAGACTTGGCAGTTTGGCATCAAAGGCGAGCAAGGTTTCTCGCAAAAAACCACTACTCCGATCCAGGAAGATTTTAAGTTGCCACTAAAGCGGGTGGGTTTAGCTTTTGTGGGTCTGTTTGTCACCATTTGGTTAGCTAGTGCTGTCTACGGTGTTGTTTCAGGCTTTTTCTCTGGCCGCAAACCGCAAGCTACGGCTAGTCCAGCAGCAACAAAACCAGAGCAGACTAAGACTGATGCCTGTAGTGGCATGACAGCGAAAATGTTGGCAGTCAAGGTGAGTACCAAGCAGGTAGATAAGATATTTTGGCAAAAACACCCTGATAAATTGAATAAACCGATCGGCAATGATGCTACTTTGCGCCAAGAATGGTGCCAAATCGCCACAGAGTTGGTTGGTAAGAAATAAATTTTCTTGACAAGATGAAACGAACTCGAAGTCGGTGTTAGAATTCTCTGATGGCTAGGGGTGCCCTGTTTTAACCGGGCTGAGAGAATACCCTCGCACCTGAGACTGGGTAATGCCAGCGGAGGGAAGCTGTTTATTAATGAGAGGAATTTAAGATGCGTTCTAACTGG
>JANNEH010000131.1:0-28604 GCA_031378405.1 Synechococcales cyanobacterium OTE_75_metabat_409 | reverse complement strand
CTTAAGATCTTTGGGAATTACTTGGTTAGGAAAATCCTTAGCATCTACCACTCCCGCAGCACTCCCCCACCTCGCAATCACCGGCACAGCATCCGGATCAACCTCCGTAAAACAGTCCCTAAAAAACTTCTTCTGATTACTCCCCTTCGCCCCACTAGCCCAACCCACCTCACTATCCTTAAAAATTTGCTGCACCTGCAACCAAACATTATTCCAATTAAAATCAGGCTCATAGCCCAACGCCAAAATCATCTCCATCACCGGATCATAAAGATCAGGGCAACTATTTAAAAATATCTCCTTCGCCTCATCAGTCACCTGAAACCGCAACGGACGCTCCACAGTAATGCGGCGATAACCAAAATCATAGTTATCAAAAATCTTAGAAGTCTCCGACGACCCAAACTCCCCATGCTCCTTAGTCAAAGCATCAATAATATCCCGATCTAAATAACGCCGCTTATCACCCAAACTGCGCTTCATCGGCTGCCATCGATCGCGACTATCAATAAGCTGAATTTTTCCCCGCCGACCCTCCGCCTTGCGGTTAGTCACCACCCAAATAAACGTCCCAATCCCGGTGTTATAAAACATCTGCTCCGGCAAAGCCACGATCGCCTCCAACCAATCATTTTCAATAATCCAACGCCGAATATCACTCTCCCCAGAACCCGCACCCCCCGTAAACAGCGGCGAACCATTAAACACGATCGCAATCCGACTACCCCGCTTATTTTTCTGCAAATCCTTCGAGGGCAAATACTCCTGCCGCTTTGAAAGCATATAAATCAAAAAAAGCAACGCCCCATCATTCACCCTAGGCAACTTCCCCTCATAACCATTAAAATCTTTCCAACGACTAATAATCTGCTGCTGCGCCTTCCAATCCACCCCAAATGGCGGATTCGCCAACAAATAATCAAAACCATCAATATCCGCAAAAGGCGGATCTTTCAGAGTATCACCCAAATTAATGCGACTATCCTTATGCCCCTTAATCAACAAATCAGAAGCAGCCACCGCATACGATCGAGGATTATAGTCTTGCCCAAACACCTTAACTATAGCCTGCTCATTGTGAGACAAAATCCAATTCTGCGCCTCCGCCAACATTCCACCCGTCCCACAAGCCGGATCACACACCGTCACGATCGGGCTACCACCAGTCAAAATATCCCCATCAGGCTCCATCAACAAATTCACCATTAGTTGAATTACCTCACGCGGCGTAAAGTGATCCCCCGCCGTCTCATTAGCCGCCTCATTAAAACGCCGAATCAAATCCTCAAACACCAGCCCCATCGTAATATTGTCCACCTTATCTGGATGCAGATCAATCTCCGCAAACTTGGCAACTACTAAATAAAGCCGATTAGATTCTTCCAGCTTCTCGATCTCTTTATCAAACTCAAACCGATCAAAAATTTCCCGAATATTCTCGGAAAAACCATTAATGTAATCCAACAAATGACGACCCACATTATCTGGATCTCCTTTGAGCAGCTTAAAATCTAACGGACTATGATTATGAAAACCTAGCGAATCACCATTCTGATCTTTCGCAGAGTTATTCAGCGTCGCATCCACATTTTTAATTTTCCCTCCTGCCTCAAGCTGCGCGTGTTTTTTCAGTACCGCCGCCTTACTAGATGCCAGCACACAGTCAAAACGCCGCAAAACCGTCATCGGCAACATCACCCGCTCGTACTGCGGTGGGCGATATGGGCCACGCAAAAGGTCAGCAACAGACCAAATAAAATTTGATAGAGACTGGAAACTAACTGAACTCATAGGTCTGGTAAACTTTTAGATCTTTGATTTACACCCATTTTACCCGCTCAAAAACGGTAGCGGTATTATAGCCGATCAGGAACCACAGACACTAAAATCCCTGGCGTTTGTATCCTAATCGCCAGGGTAAAATTATAACGCTGATCCTGCCAAATAATTTCCGGTTATCGCAAAATTAATCTGATGCCGTGAGGTTTTACCGCTAAACTACGTCTGCATCCAAATCAGACGAAGAGATTTGAACTCCCATATCACAAGCATTATTCTACGAAGATCGATGCTGAGAGCGAGTTATTTAGGCAGCTTGTTTGCGTTGACGACCAATTTTTCGGCTGACTTCACGACTGGTGATTTGGTATTCATGAACGATCGGCAGACGTTCAGCTTCAAAGGCGGCCAAGGCAGCTTGCACAGTATCACTAGTAGCAATATGCCGCGCTAACGACAGCGAATCTTCTAATCCTGATGTCATACCACGCGCACGGGCTGGACTCTTGGCATGAGCAGCATCGCCAATTAAAAGAATACGTCCCTGGTATAATCGTGGTAAAGGATCGATGTCATAAGAATAGTGACTGACTATTTGTTCTGGAGGAGTAGACTCAATTACAGCGCGGGCATCGGCGGGCAATTTAGCCAGTTGGTCACTGGGAATTAGTCGAGACGGCATTCCCTTAGCAATTTCTGCGCGATCTTTTTCCACAAAAAATCCCCAATGAGTGCGATCGGCACCAATATCAAAGAAATTGGCATAAATGCCCCGACCGCGAGTGTAAACAATAAAGTTGCCATCTGGGCAGAAGGTTTTATCGGCCACTACTCCGCGCCAGACCAGATCGCCAAGATAGCAAAGCTCCACCCCCGGCACTACAAACTGGCGGACTTGCGAGAGAATGCCATCTGCGCCTACCAACAAATCTCCTGTCCACTGACTACCATCTTGGAAATAGGCAGTAACTACATCGTCAGTTTGGGTAACTGATTCCAATTCGGCATTGCAGCGAATACAGTCGGCAGGTAATCCAGCTAAAATAGCTTCGAGGATAGCTTTCCGGTGGACAAGCATTCCAGGCAATTCATCTGCTGCGTAGCTCACTGGCTCCGAGCTAATGACACCCCCACGCAGGTTGCGAAATTCAAAGCGCTGGGCTGGAACACCGGCAGCGATGATTTTTTGGCAGATCTCCGCTCCTCCTTGCTGGAGTGTTTCCATGCCAGATTGCACCAGCAAAATACCACACCCTTCGGTGCGTGGGTAGGGTGCTTTCTCAAACACAGTTACCTGAATTCCCTGTTGCATCAGTAATTTTGCCAAATAGGCACCGGACGTTCCGGCTCCGATAATACCCACACGACAGCCTGTAGACAGTATGGACACAGTTTCACTTTGTAATGTCATTACTCTATCCTCGACTATTGATTTTTTCGCTTCTGCATCAATGCTAACAGTTATCTGCAAATTCATTTCTTGATACATTGCACACTTTTGCTGAACTCCGTTTCCGGTATTGTTCGGGGTGCTGACCTTCTTGTTGTTTATAACTCACCAAGATTTATTCCACTCTGCTGTAGAGCCTTTTTTACAGTTTTCCTATGCGATCGATCAATCAACTCAGTATCAAATCCAAACTGATTGTCATGCTGCTGACCGTTAGTGGTTGTTCAATTCTGGTGACAGCCTACATTGGGTACCAAAGCGGTCAATCCAACTTAACCGATCGAGTCTTCAACCAATTAACCAGTTTGCGTACCACTAAGTCTTACCAAATCGAATCCTATTTCAAAACTGTTCGCAACCATATTCAAACCCTCAGTGATGACCCCACTGTAGTGGGAGCACTGCAAGACTTTAATAAGGCTTATGGCCAGCTAGAAAATACTCCAGTACCTGCCGAGTTCGATCGCCAGTTGGCCGCCTATTATCAAAAAGATTTTTTACCCAAACTGTCCAAAACCAAAGAAGGCTCGCCCGTACTGAATTCGTATCTTCCTAAAACCGCAGCAGCCCGCAGTCTGCAATACCACTACATCGCCAAGAACCCCAATCCAGTTGGCAAGAAGCATCTCCTCGACTCGGCTAAAGATGGTAGTCCATACGACAGCCTACATACCCGTTATCATCCGATTTTTCGCAAAATAATCGAAAAATTTGGCTACTACGATATGTTTCTGATTAATACCCAAGGAACTGTTGTGTACACAGTTTATAAAGAAACCGACTTTACCACTAACTTTACGACCGGGGCTTATAGTGAAAGTAATTTGGCTCGCCTAGTCGCCAAAGTGCGCCAAGCCAAAGAACGAGACTATGTTAGGTTGATTGATTTTGCAGGATATGCTCCTTCTTATGGCGCACCAGCAGCTTTTATTGCTGCCCCAGTTTTTAACAAGTCAGAGTTTGTGGGCGTATTAGCAATACAGTTGCCAGTCGATGAAATCAATAATGTGATGACCGGCAATCGTAATTGGGAGCGGGATGGTTTAGGTAAATCTGGCGAAACCTATTTAGTTGGTCGAGATTATTCCATGCGATCGGTGTCACGATTTTTGGTTGATGCACCAGCAGAGTATTTTAAATCCTTACAAAACCTGGGAGTCAATGCAGCCGTAATTAACCGCATTCAGCAATACAACACCTCGATTTTGGAGCAGAAGGTGGAGACCAAAGCAGCCAGTGAAGCCTTGGCTGGTAAACAGGGAACAAAAATTATCCAAGATTACCGAAATATTACGGTGTTGAGTTCCTATGCCCCGCTCAAGATTGACGGTTTGGAATGGGGTATTTTGGCCGAAATTGATTTAGCTGAAGCCTATGCTCCCATTTATTCCTTTGGCCAACAGGTGCTGATCTCCGCGACTTTGCTCATGTTGTTGGTGACTCTCTTGGCAATGGCTTTAGCTAATTTATTTGTCAAACCAATCAATCAGTTAATTGCCAGTGCTCGCAGAGTTGAGGCTGGTCAGTTAGATACTCCGGTGGAACTAGATACTAATGATGAGTTTGGTGAACTAGCTCAATCATTTAATGCAATGGTTGGCAGCTTACAAGCACAAACTAATTTAGTCGCCGAAAAAAATCTAGAAAATGAACAGTTGCTGCTGAGTCTTTTTCCTGCGACCATTGCTAAACGACTGAAACGCGGGGAGAAAGAAATTGCTGATACTGTTTCTAACGTTACCGTGCTATTTTCTGATCTCACCGGCTTTACTAAATTAGCTACCGAACTCAGCGCCCAAGAACTAGTGACTATTCTCAGTGATTTAGTCACCAGTTTTGATGATGCTGCCGAACGCTATGGCATCGAGAAAATTAAAACCATTGGTGATAGTTATATGGCGATTTGTGGCTTGTCTGTACCATATTTAGATCACGACAAACGAGCTATTGATTTCGCCTTAGAAATGATTACTATTGTGCGACGCTTTAATCATGAGCGCGGCTTTGCGTTAAACATTGCGATCGGTATTCATTCTGGTGACGTTACGGCGGGAATTATCGGCAGACATCGATCGATTTATGATGTTTGGGGTAACACCGTTAACTTGGCCAATGCCTTGAGAGTAGCCTGTCCCTCAGGATCAATTTTCGTTTCCGCCGCAGTCTACCATCGCTTGGCAGACTTGTATGAATTTGAGCCAGCCGAAGTTAGAGAAGGAGACGGAGTTGCCGCCCTTAAAGTTTGGCAATTTAAAAGTGTGCAAAAATCTATGTAGTTCAAATTTTTATAATATTCAAACCCCCTATGCTTGCTGCTTCCTCGAACACCATACCCTTAATTTGGGCGATCGCCCTTATTCTCGGATTCCCGATCTTGGTTGTGGGACTGGGAGAATGGATCTATCGATTAAAACGCCAGGGTAAGCCACTGGCTGGGACATTGCGGGTAATACGGAATCTGGTGCTCCCGGTACTAGTTTTTTTGCTATTTTTACGACAAGTGTTACAGTTTTCAGCCAGTGGACAGTTTGTCAAGAGTGTGGAAACGCTGTTTTGGCTCTGTGTAATTCATGCCTCTCTGTTACTGCTAAATGCGATCTTATTTGAACAGGCCAAAGCAGATACCTGGCGAGCTAGAGTCCCCAAGCTGCTGATCGATCTTTTGCGGCTATTTTTGGTATCACTGGGCGCGGCGATCGTGTTAGCTACGGTTTGGGGTGCCGATTTAGCTGGTTTGGTGACTGCGTTGGGGGTGAGTTCGATCGTGATTGGTTTGGCGCTGCAAGATACCTTAGGTAGTGTGATGTCTGGTATTGCCCTATTATTTGAGCGGCCATTTTCGGTGGGAGATTGGCTGCGGGTTGATAGTTTGGTGGGACAGGTAATCGATATCAACTGGCGAGCAGTGCGCCTGCAGACCTTAGAGCGGGAGATGGTGATCATTCCACACAAACTAATTGGTGGCCAAATTATTCGCAACTACAGTCAACCTCAACGTCTCCATGCAGAACGGATTAAAATCAGTTTTTCTTATAGTGATCCACCAAATTTGGCCAAAGATGTACTACGTAGCACTGCTCTGGAAACACAAGGTATTTTGTCTCAGCCAGCACCACAAATCTTCACTCTTTCTTATGATGATTTTGCTATTAATTATGAAGTTAAATTTTTCATCGAAAACTATGGAGACTTAGAAGAAATCCGCGATCGATTTATGACCCGAGTTTGGTATGCCTCTCAGCGCAATAATTTAACCATTCCTTTTCCCACTCGTACTCTCTACCATTTCCATGGACCGACTACTGCTGCTCGGGGAACTTCTAAGAAAATGGCCGAAAGTTTGCAGTCGATGCCTTCATTTGTCCCGCTAGAAAAATCAGAAACCCTGCGAAACCATTCCGAAGAAATTAGCTTACAGCATTTTGGTTCTGGGGAAAAAGTGATTCGTCAAGGTTGTGATAGTAACTATCTATACATCATTATTTCTGGCAAGGCCATCATGACTGTAATCGATGAATTGGGCAAAGAACACGAAATTCTATCACTACAAACTGGGGAGTTTTTTGGGGAAATGACTCTTTTTGCTAGCGAAGTCAGTACCGTATCTGTCAAAGCTAGCCAAGATCTAGAAGTCATGACCCTTTCAGCCACAGTGGTCAACCAAATGATTGAGCGTCAACCCAGCTTTGCCCGGGAAATTAGTCAAATATTAGAGATTCGGCGGGCGGCTGTGCGATCGAATCTGAATTCCATTACCCCTGTGACTTGATGTAAACCCTAACCTTTAATCATTTTTGGTAGCAGTTGATCGATCGGTCACCCGCCAGCTCAATTTGACATTAATCCAAAAGTTCCACAGAGTTACAGCAGCGATCGCGATAAAGTTGGCAATATACTCATTGGGCAACAAGAAATTATAAATACCATTTAAAATCAACACATTCAAAATTAGTCCCATCAGGCAAACCAAATTGAATTTCATAAACCGGCGTAATTTTTGGCGCTTACCCTGCTGAAATCGACTGAGATCGCCAAAAGTCCAGCGATCGTTCCAGATGAAATTATTAATAATCGCTATCTCTGCCGCCAAAATTTTACTGCGGGTTAGTGGTAAATGTAGATAGTGCCGCAGCAAATATAGCATCGCCATATCGACCACTACCCCACTTAAACCCACCGCCAAAAAAGTTAAAAATCTGCGGCTTCGGGATAAACGCAAGCGCAGTAAATGTCGAATATATTCTACATACTGCTGGGCGGTCACCTTACTATCACCACTCTGCCGTTCCTGAAACTCGTAGCCTACTTCGGCAATTTTGGCGATATCACCACGCCCTACTACTTCTACTAAAATTTTGTAGCCCAAGGGGCTGAGGACTTGGTTAGCGATCGCCGCCCGCCGCACCAAAAAATAGCCGCTCATCGGGTCACTAACTCGGCCTACCGCCTCCGGCAAAATTACCAGCCCCAAAATCTGTGCGCCTCGCGATAAGCAGCGACGCAAAAGACTCCACTCACTTACCCCGCCGCCTTCTACATTGCGGCTGGCCAAAACCAGATCTGCCCCTTGATCGATCGCCGCCCACATCTGCCCCAGTACCTCTGGCGGATGCTGTAAATCGGCATCGATGACACCCAATACTTGGCCTCGGGCAATCTGCCAGCCTCTGACCACCGCCGTGGCCAAACCCCGCTCATTTACCCGCCGAATTACTCGCAATTGCGGATATCGATCGACCAAATCGGCGGCAACTGACCAAGTTAGATCTGGACTATCATCATCCACCACAATTAGTTCGTAGGCTCCGGGCAACACATAATCAAGCTTGGCACTGAGTTGTTCAATGATCGGCTCGATATTTTGCTTTTCTTGGTAGGTGGGCAATACCAAAGAGAGCGCAATTTTAGAGTTACTCTCAGCCAGTGAGGCTATTTGGAGCACCCCTTGGGGGTTAGCAATCAAATGGGCAGACATAAACATCCAGAAGTAGAGCTTTGGATTTTATCATTTCTCCATGTTTTTCGCTGGTAAGGGTGCGAGTAATGATTTTTCAGGGGATTAAAGATGATTTTGGTAATCCGATAATTTTAACTTTACCAAGCAATGACAGTTTTGGCGATGCTCTACGTCGATTGTCAGAAGCAGTAAATTTAGTAGCTTTTTTGGAAGATCGATCGCCAGAAAGTGTTTTAGTAGACTTACAGAACCGCAGGGTGATCCGATAGGAATCTTTATTCAAAGAATACCGTATTGGTGGATGCCAACTACCTTGAACCCAAAACCAACGAGCGTCTACTATTGCCCCTTCATCATAGTGAACGGTCGGGGCTGAGGTACTCGGGCGAATGGCAATATTCACAAAGCGATTTTGCTCGCTGGCGAATTAATTTTCTGGTTGCGTTGGACACCATTTGGCTTGGACTGAGAGCTGGGCGTTAATTAAGCTAAACACTCTAGACAGATCAGAGATCCCTGCTAGTTCAGCTTGTTCTTCAGGAGTAAGGCTTTGCTGTTTTTTTGCTGCTGGAGATCTTCAAATCTGGATTGCAGTTCATCGTTGAATTTAAACAGATAAACTTCTCCCATCTGGCTCATGGTGATGCCAGAGCGCATAAGGGAAAAGGGTTTAACCATGAATTGAGCAACCATCGGTTTTAGACCACAATGGGTGGAAACGTTATACTGTAAATTATAGGTTAGTATCGAGGAATTACAATGGAGCAAGTCATTCTTGAAAAGCTGCAACTTTTGCCAGAAGCGTTACAGCAAGACGCTTTGCATTACATTGAGGCATTGATAGTAAAATATCAACAGCAGGACTGTGAGCCGATTTCAGATTTTTCGAGTAATCAGAAAAATCTATTAGTTGTCTTCGATCAAATTGGCAAAGAGGCTGAAGAGAAAGGTCTTACAGATGATATTTTAGCTGGATTGTTGGCTGATGAATCTTGAATTTATTGTTATTGATACCAACATTTTCATCAGTGCGGCATTAAGTCCCGCAGGAACCGCTTTTCAAGCTTTTAGTAAGGCCATGCAGAAATTTATAATCGCGCACAGTGATCAAACCTATCAGGAGATTGCAGAACGAATTTACAAGCCTAAGTTTGACAAATATATCTCCAACGAAAAACGGGAGAAATTTCTTCAAGTTATTAAAAATAATTGTCAATTTATTCAAATAACTACCCGAGTCACTATTTGTCGGGATGCTGATGACAATAAGTTTCTAGAGTTGGCGATCAATTCTGGGGCAAGGTTCTTGCTTACTGGCGATCAAGATTTGTTGACGCTCAAATCAATGACAGAATATCAAGACCTTATTGTTAACCCTAGAGATTTTTTGGCGCAGGCTGACGGAACTGATCTTGTAGGCGGGTCATAACCATATCCAATGGAAATGAAGTACAAACCATGCTGGGAATAGTCATATCCCCGTAGGCGAATCGATTGACGATGAATTTTGAATTATATACCACAACCCAATTAAATCCCAAATGTAGATATCAAACTACATCCCAACCATTGTATCAATAATTTCGATCGATCCCAAACCCAATGGCAAGCGATGCACCCCTACCCAATGATTGTTCTGGTTCAACAAATTCAATAATTTCTATCGAATACCGCGATCACCATTCCAAACCATGAATTGAGCGATCATCGGTTTTAGCCTATGATAAACAGGGAGTCATACTTTAAATTAAAGCATCTGTTTGTTATCGCCAAATCCCTACTTCATCAGCTCTGTCAAATTCTGCCGACCACTCACAACTCGTAAAATTGTTATTTCATCATCTAGCACTTCATAGAAAATAATATAATTGTCCAAGGGTATGCCTCTTAACCACGATCGAATATGGGCATAACTTTTTCCCATATTAGGAAATTGCATCAACCTCGTACATTTTTCATTAAATAATTGCAGAAGCTTTTCTCCCACCTCAATATTCCGACTCACAAAATACTCAGAAATTTCATCTAAGTCTCGACTGGCTTGCAGTGTAATGACACAGCGATTCATCCCCGATTCTCCCGAGCCTGACGAAATTTATCTTGTAGGTGGGTCATGACCGTATTTAATGGCAACACTTCACCTCGTTCGGCAGCAGCCTTAGCTTCATCGACTTTAGCCCGAACATCGGCAATCCATGCTTCGTCATACTCTTCATGCAAAAGCTGTAAGGCTCTTTCGACTGCCTCATCTGCTGAACTAAACCTGCCTAGTGCCACTTGCTGTTGAATCAGTTTTTCTTGCTCTGGTTTTAGTGTAATGTTCATTGCTCATCTCCCATGGTTTCTTTGATTTTAACCGAGATGGCTAGATCTATACTCGATCGCCTTTGGCACAACCTGCGGACAGGTGCGGGTCGCGGAGCTATCGAGTCTACACCCCACCCCATCATTGATATTATAGTCATATCCCCCGGCAAATCGATCGACGATGATGAATTTTTGGATTATGTGCCACAGCCCAATTAAACCCCAAGTGCAGATATCAAACCACATCCCAACCATTATATCAATAATTTTGATCAATCCCAAACCCAATGGTAAGGGCGCATCGCTTGCGCCCCGTCATTGGTAGCATCAAATTCAATAAATTCAATGATTTTATCGAATACCACGATCAACATTACAACTCATGAATTTTGTAAAAATGGTCGATCGCTCTGTCTATCATTGTTGGGGCGCAAGCGATGCGCCCCTACCCAATGATTGTTCTGGTTCAATAAATTCAATAATTTTCATCGAATATCGCGATCGATATTGCAACCCACGGATTTGGTGAGCTAGGGTAATCTTCGGCGTACCTACCAATTAACCTAGCCCGGTTTTATTTTTGGGCATAGTTACTTACGCCACCATCTGATTCAACATCTGAGCTACTAGCACACTCACTGATCGCTTATCTTGCCACTTGAACTCAGAGGTCACATCATCCAATAAATGATAGGGATGAATACCCGTCAGACATTGCAAACCGATCGCCCCCACTGCATAAATATCACTGGCAAGTTACGGTTTCCCAATACCCTGCTCTCCTGGTGTATAGCCCGGTGTCCCAATGCCGATCGTCTGCGACACCACAAAAGTAGTGGCTTGGTGCACAGCCTTCACGGCCCCAAAATCAATCAAAACCAACTTCTGGTTACTGGCGCGGCGAATAATATTATCCGGCTTGAGATCACGATGAATCACATTTTCAGGGGATTAAAGATGATTTTGGTAATCCGATAATTTTAACTTTGCCGAGCAATGACAGTTTTGGTGATGCTCTACGTCGATTGTCAGAAGCGGTAAATTTAGTAGCTTTTTTGGAAGATCGATCGCCAGAAAGTGTTTTAGTAGACTTACAGAACCGCAGGGTGATCCGATAGGAATCTTTAGATGGCTTGATATTTGTCAATGCGTTCTCGGACAAAATCAGTTTTCCATACTCGGTCTAGAGTGATTGATATTTTTCAACACCTTAGCAGCACTTTGACCGGGCGACAGTATTTCGATCGTCCAGTTTGGAGCTATGGTGAAAACATTGGCTGTATCAAAAGATTAAAATTCTAGAATCTGCTTAAAAATCCCTAAAATATTGCCTACCGGCATTAGTGAATACTCTTGAGGATCGATCGAGACCCTCTCACCCTGAAGCCGCAAAAACTGCCAGAGCGTACCATTGGTCACTACACCATAAACCGCCATAATAGATTTCTGTGCCAGCTCATTAAACTTTTGGGCTGCCACCATCTCGGCAATACATTGACCCCATCCTCCATTCAAATCACCCTGCTTTGCTTCCACCATTACCACCACTGGTGATTCAATAACTATCTGACCAGGTGACTTGGTAATCAAATAATCACAGATACCATTTAGCCCCAGACTGGCATCCAAATTAAAAGTCTTACCCGAGAACAAACTGATGCGATCGCGGAACAACTCATGGATTTCCACCAATACCGGCATAATAATTAATTCTGATTTCGCTTTCTCTGTCCCCATAATTTGCGCCAAATTCGCCCCGCGCCGCAGAGATTCCACCAACCATGCACTGGGCTGTACCAATGGCACCTCCTCCAAAAAAGCTTCTGCCATTACCTGTAGATGAAAATCTTGATTGACTTTTTCGATCGTGAAATCACTGTAAGCCATAGTTGTATTGATGATTGAACCTGTCTACAGCCATCTTAGACGATCGCCTCGGAATCGACTCTCGAACCGAAGACTTCACCTCCAGGTAACAGATATGTTAAAGTTATACCCATATTGCTAAATCTTAAAGCACGCTTTATTACAACTTATTTTTGGTGAATTATGGGACAGCGGACTAAACTCGGAGACATTCTCAGACCACTGAACTCCGAATACGGCAAAGTAGTTCCAGGTTGGGGTACCACTCCAGTCATGGGCATATTCATGGTCTTGTTCTTAGTATTTTTACTAATCATTCTGCAAATCTACAACTCCTCATTGGTGTTAGATGGCTTCTCTGTGAACTGGAACGGCGCACAGTAGATTAAGACTAAGCCTACAACAGGCGAAGTCCGGCAAAAGCAGGAGATTATTCTCCTGCTTTTTAGTACCCATTGGCAAAATTATGGAACCCACCCCCCAGAAACACCCTCAAGAACGGCGCGATCAAGAAGCTTTGAATCTGATTTCTCAGAGTCCGGTGGGTGACCCATTGGCCATGGCCGAATTGGCCAGATTGCGAATTAGGTATGAAGGCTTTCCAGGGGCGATCGAAATCAAAGAAACCCTCGACCAAATCTTGCGCCGCTGGAACCTGACCGAAGCCGAGCTATTTACCAAGACCCGTGAAATTCATCAAAACGAACGAATTTACCAAGTCAAGAGCAAATTCAACCCCCAAGAAGATTGGACTTAATGTTCAACCTACGATATCAGCAGCCAATCAACATATCAAATCTGCGGCTCTGTGGTCGATGGGTATAG
Organism: Synechococcales cyanobacterium OTE_75_metabat_409; assembly: GCA_031378405.1. Taxonomy (GTDB): domain Bacteria; phylum Cyanobacteriota; class Cyanobacteriia; order Cyanobacteriales; family Chamaesiphonaceae; genus JAAFHZ01. Next base: position 15,420 of record JANNEH010000131.1, on the reverse strand, counting down.
ACGATATGGTATTCTAGTTGCTGGCTATTGCGACCGCAGCGGCTGAGTTTTCGTTGATCCATTCTGTAGTTAGTCGAGTTTTATTATGGCTGAATCGCCCTATCTGGAAGATAATGAACCCACAGAAATCGTGGATATCATCGATGACACTGGCCGCAAGCTGGGTTGCTATGTGGAAAGATATTTAGAACTTGAAGACAAGACCTACTTGCTGCTGTTGCCAGTAGATGCACCGATCGAAATTTTTGCTTGGAACGAAGAAGACGAGGAAGGCGATGCAGAGCTGACTGCCCTAGAAGAAGAATCGGAAATTGCCAAGGTGTTTCCCGATGCTAGTGCCGTACTGGCCGAGCAAAACCTCACTCTCAAGCATACTGGTTACATCATGACTGCTGAGGGCGAGCTGCCACCCCTAGAACCCGATGATATTTTAACCATTGAGTTAGATAGCGAAGACCCCGAAATGTCTCCGGAAGAGTTTCAAATCTTGGCGCGCTTCTATAACAAAGAGCAAGAATATGCCATTTGTACACCGGTAGATCCGTTGCTGTTTTTTGGCAGACAAGACGATCGAGGTACAGTGGTATTGATTTCTGGCGAAGAATCCGAGAAAATCGGTCCATTGCTAGAAGACATGCTGTTAGATGAGGCACAGCAGTAACTTCAGGAAAATCAATGAACTTTATTTTTTAGCTTATGAAAAATTTCTCTAAACTACCCGCTTGGGTAAAAGTTTTGGGCGGTGGTGGTATAGCGACCATCATTGGACTATTGGGTTTTAACGGTTGGTGGAGCGGTGAGATTGCCCCAGTATCTGCCACTGACACCCCAGAAATCCAGTTTGAGGTACCCTCAGGCAGCTCCACCAATGCCGTGGGCAAAAAGCTCGTAGAGCAGAAAATTATCAAGTCAGAATTTGCCTGGAAGCTATGGACTTCGGTGTTTTCTCGCCAGAGTGGTGGCCCTAAAATGGGCAACTATCAACTCTCAGCGGGCAAATCTTTACCCGATATTGCCAGCAAACTGTGGAGTGGCCGGGTGACTGAAGTAAACTTCACCATCCCCGAAGGCTCTAACATTAAGCGGATGAATGAGATATTAACCAAAAAGTTCTTTCCCTGTGTCAAAGTACCCAATACTAAAAAAGTCAAGGCAACTGATGGCACTATACCCAACGAAGTCTGCTCGGATGTTGCCCAAATAAACACAGAACTGACCAAAAAAGGCTTGTTCCCTAAAGATGTATTTCTGAAAGCAACTCAAAATATCCCGCGCGATAAGTTTCCCTGGTTACCGGAAGGCATTAAAGATTTAGAAGGATTCTTGTTTCCCAATACCTACAGCATTCCCAAAGAAGGCATCACTCCCGAAAAAATTGTGAACCAAATGCTCCAGCAATTCGAGAAAGACGCTTTGCCGGTTTACAAAGCTGAAGGAGCCAAATCTAAGCTGTCTTTGCTGCAATGGGTGAGCCTGAGTAGTGTGGTAGAAAAAGAAGCTGTGATTCCGAAAGAGCGCAACCAAATTGCTGGTGTATTTATCAGTAGATTAGCCAAAGGCATCAAGTTAGAATCTGATCCCACAGTGGAATATGCCTTTGGCATTAAACAAACTCCCGATCGACCATTGTACTTTTCGGAAGTGCGCAAGCCGCATCCCTACAACACTTACACTACCCCTGGTATTCCCCCTGGACCGATCGCTAGCCCCGGATTGGGGAGCCTTAAGGCAGTCTTGAACCCAGATACCACTGAAATGTTGTTCTTTGTGGCCAAATACGACGGTACCCACGTTTTTAGTCGCACTAATGCCGACCACGAACGGGCTACTCGCGAAATTCGGGCTGGTCGCCAGAAAAAATAATATGAAATTATTACAACCAGATGTGGTGTTGGGCGGCAATGTTCTCAGTCTGACTCCTAGCTTGATTCGTCATCACGGCCTACGGGGCTTGGTGCTAGATATTGATGACACGATCGTGCCGGTCAAAACCACTGAAGTTTCACCCGAGATCGTGGCTTGGCTGACTGAGATTCGTCAAGATTGTAAAATTTGGCTGGTTACTAACAACCCTCAGCGCCAGAGAATTTCGACGATCGCCAATAGTCTTGATTTACCTTATTTGTTGTCAGCGGCCAAGCCCTCTTCTCGGAAGCTGCGGCAAGCAGTTGAAGATATGGCCTTGCCCTATGCTCAGGTGGCAATGGTGGGCGATCGAATTTTTACCGATGTGTTGGGTGGTAACCGCCTAGGACTGCTGACAATTTTAGCCCAGCCGATCGAATCTGCGGCCTCTACTTCTAGCTTTCATTTGCTGCGGCAGATCGAGTTCGGATTGGCGCGGATGAGTGGCGTGTCACTGGTTAAGACCATGCGATCCTAAGTTCGTTACATTACTTCACTAAACATTATTAACGTAAACATAAATAAATTGTTAAGAAACCGAAAGTGTCGGGGATCATCTGCGAATATTAATTCATATTCAAATGAGACCGGCTTTATAAAGGTCTTAAACATAATAAAAACAATACTAAAACCCAGAGCGCCAGCCCCTTTCGGACTGGCGCTCTGTTTTGGGGATCGCATATTTCAAAACATGTGTCAAAATGCAGTATTTATACTTAATTCTCTTTACACCGGTTAACATTCCTTAATTATTTCTAGCCCCATTGCTACATCTGAGATAATTGGCCAACCTTTGTACTTTTCAGATTGTATGCCGCCCTTAGTTGTTATCAAAATCGGTACCTCTAGCCTCACTCGTCCTGATGGTCAAATTGCTTTGGCGGCGATCGCTACTTTGGTAGAGTCGATCGTCGATTTGCGGCAACAGGGCTTTGCCACCATTTTGGTCTCTTCTGGGGCAGTAGGAGTAGGCTGTGCCCACTTGGGCATAACCAACCGCCCCAGTCAGATCGCTCTCAAACAAGCGGCTGCTGCTGTGGGACAAGGGCGAATCATGGGAATTTACGATGATTTTTTTGGCCAATATGGCCTGGTGGTTGCCCAGGTTCTTTTGACTCGGGGGGATTTGGATAATCGCCAGAGTTACAAAAATATCTTTAATACTCTGCAACAGCTCATGCAGTTGGGAGCGATCCCAATTATTAACGAGAACGACACAGTAGCAGTGGAGGAGCTGAAATTTGGTGACAATGATACCTTATCGGCCAGAGTCGCCAGTTTAATTGAGGCCAAGTGGTTGTTTTTGTTAACTGATGTAGATCGCCTCTATTCATCTGACCCGCGCTCTTGCCCCGATGCCCAGCCGATCTCCGTCGTCAAGTCACTAACAGATCTAGAAGTAGATACCGGTAACGCCGGTTCTCAGTGGGGTACAGGGGGAATGGTCACTAAAATAGCGGCAGCTAAAATTGCTACCAGTGCCGGTGTCACCACGGTTATTACCAACGGCAACCAGCCCCAAAACATCGCCAAAATTCTCGCCGGAGAATCGATCGGCACCATCTTTTTACCCCAGCCCAAGATCGAGAATGCCCGTAAACGCTGGCTGGCACATGGTACGGTGCCCACGGGGCAGATTTGGTTAGATGATGGGGCAGTGCAGGCGATCGTCCATCAGGGTAAATCTTTGCTACCAGCGGGAATTACTCAGGTAATGGGAGATTTTAGTGAGTCGGAGGTGGTGCAGCTTTGTAATAGTGTTGGTTTGGAGGTGGCGATTGGGCTGGTGAATTACAGTAGCTCTGAGCTGCATAAAATTGGTGGCCAACAATCTAATCAAATCGAACAGCTTCTAGGCTATATCAGCGAAGAAACAGTGGTTCACCGAGATAATTTGGTGCTTACTGGTAGCTAGCTGAAGCAATTCTGGAACGGTCAAGGGTGGATCATTTAGGTCATTCAGGTCATTCAGGATTGCTCCATCTTAAAACACTATTTGCCAAAACCGGGTAAAAAACTACCGCTCATTTTCTTGATCGCCTTACCGGCCACATCCGAATAACGCAGCTCTCCAGCCAAAATCTTGGCCATAATCACCGTTGCTGCCGGTCGTTTGACACCAACTTTGTAACCGACTTTCGGGAATTGGTAGAACGCCGCCGCCATCCGTTGTGACCATTTCATATCGGCACCCCATTCATCGGCCATCACCTCAGAATACTTGGCGATCGAACCACCATCCCCAGCCAGAGCACCATGAATCGCTTCAGCAGCCTTGATCCCAGAAAAAATCGAAGGTCTGATCCCCTCAGCAGTCATCGGATCTACCACACAGGCCGCTTCCCCCGCCAAGACAGCTCGATCGGTATGCAGCTTCTGATCGCCATCCCACAAACAAATTGGGTGACCATATTGCTTAACGCTGTTAATGTCGATTTTAAATAGCCCTTGAGCATATTTATCCAGAATCTTTTTGAAATCTTGGCCTTCCCCGCCCCGGAAAGTACCAATGCCGATCGAATAACCATCAGCCTTGGGAAAATTCCAAATATAGCCATTTTTCACCATGCCAAACTCAAAGCTGACTACCGACGGCACATTAGTTGCCGCAGTTTCTACTTCCAAAGCCCCAGCCAAGCGCCGCTTGCGGTCTTTAAAGCCCAACATTTTGGCCATCGGCCCTTTGGCTCCATCGGCAGCGATCAGATACTTGCCCGCCACTGTGCCATTACTGGTGCTCACCTGCCAGGTGTCTCCGACTAGTTCAATCCCAGAAACCTCTGTGCCATCCCGCAGTTCAGCCCCTTTGCTCTGGGCTTGCTGCACCAAAAAATGATCAAAAATATCACGGCGCACCATCCAAATTGGTTCGATTCCTTCTACTTTGGCTTCTACTTCATCACCCATTTCCCAGGTGTAGCGCAGGGTATCAACTTTCATCGAAATCGCCGGACTAAAATCAAAATCAAACCATTTAGCCACGATCGGGGATACACCACCACCGCAGGGTTTGTAGCGGGGCAAAGTCTCTTTTTCTAAAATGACGACGCTATGACCTTGTTTGGCCAAGTGGTAAGCGGCTGCGCCGCCAGCGGGGCCTGCGCCCACAATAATGCAATCGAACATTTTAGCTAGCTCCAGCTTCCAAAGTTTGCCCTATTTTACAGTGCTACGGGAACTGCTGAGTATCACGCTATTTACCAGAGATTGATTTAATCGAAATCAAGAGATCAAAGCGGTTGTCTTGCTCGCTGACCGCATTACTCACCAACCCGATCGAGTTAATTGCCCCCAAAACAGCCTGGGTATCAGCCGGGAATTTTCCTAAAGGCAAATTCCCAGCGGCCACTATTTTATTGATATCTACATAAACTTGGCCATCAACCGGCGACAGAGCAGCGGGCATTACCTGCTGAAACTCTTTATTGTTGGCCAAAGAACTGGCTGGACGGGGTAAAAATTGCTCTGTTACCGGTGCACCCAAAGTCAGAAAAGCCACTTGATTGGGCAGCCAGCCATGGGTGGCCTGGGTTCCGCCCACTGCCGAAGACCAAACCATAACTTCGGCATCTTGCAGACGGGCTTTGCTAACTTTAAATTGATAGCGATCGACCATGGTTTTATCTAGGCTCGCAAAGGTGCGATCGGTAGCCACCGGATCGATCGATTTAGACAGCAACAGCACAGAGCCACCGACCGAACCAGCATCTAACTGCGTTTGGGGAATCATTGCCACCCCAAACTCGCCGCTGCCCCATTTCAAAATATCAGTATTTAAGTCCAGACCAGTACTAGACTTCAGCTTATCTTGTAAGACTTGGGGCTGGATCGGCGAGGCGGGATTGTTGGCGGCCAAAGGCAAATATTCTTGCCAGACCCGTCCCAGATTGCCGCCAGCAACCAACAACATGGTGCTCGCAGGCAGCAGCGGGGCAAATTCTGGGCTGTGCTTACTAGCTACTAGCTTCTGGCTACCCCACAATACCCCTTTGCCACTCAACACATTATCTTTGGTTGAAATATTTATCAAGATCGCCTGAGAAGTCAATTTGCTGGAGTTTTTGCTGGCTAAGACGGCTGGAAGATTCACATAAACCTGAGCAATGGCATCGCCACCGGTAATTGTCTTTACTGCCCGAGCGTAACCAGGAGCCTTGGCCAAACTCTGACCCATCTGCTGGGCGGCGATCGTTTGTTCGATCGCCGAGGCACTACCGATCGCCAAAAACTGTTGATCTTTGCCCCTCATAATCGCCCGTGATGCTTTTTGGGTTTCCCAGATAGTTACTCCCCGATATTGTCGCAAACTGCCAGTGGCTGAGGGAGCCTTAGTCCTAATCGGCAACAGTGCCAAGCTCTCGCCTTTAGCTAAACGGGCTAAATAAATTTCGTTGCCCACCCAAGGCTGAATATCACGGGCAAACTCGGCATCTCCCCAGGTTTCTTGAGACCACTTGGCTAGCTCTCGCTCTAATATTGCCCGACTAGCTGGGGTACCTAATTGCTTCAGTCGCAGCCAATCCCCGCGATCGATCGCCACTTGTACAGCCATGGTGGTATTAGCGGGCAATAAGTTCATGCCACTTAAATTGCTCGATCGAGGAGACATTGCCCAATAGCTGCCAGCAGCAGTGGCTGTGACTGCTACCAGCGGAGCAGCTAGCCACCAAGGGCGCAGGGGCTGACGAGATTTGGGGCGGATGGGTGCTAGTTCTGAAGATGATGTTGGCTCTTGCATAGCCACTATCCTACTAGCATCCCTTCCTATTTTGATCGATTCTGGATCTATCGTCTACGCCGGTACCAGGTTGCCCCGCCGACCATGATCGCAATCAAAGTCGAAGCCAGGGTCATGTGCCACAGATCGCCTCGTCGCAGATCCGTCAAACCATCGCCCATCAACACAAAAGGCACCAATCCGGGGGTAGTGCCAATCACTGTCCCCAATAAATAGTCGCGAAACTTTACTCCACTTACCCCCGCCCCAAAATTTACCAAGCCATAGGGCAACAAGGGCAAAAACCTGACTGCCACCATATAAAACAAACCGCCTTCGGCAATCTCTCGATCAAGAGATTGCCAGCGCTGACCAAAACGTCGTTTAACAAAATTCCGACCCAATGTGCGGCTAAACCAAAAACACAGCACCGCCGCGATCACCGCCCCGAGAGTTGTCCAGGCTGTACCCCAATACACGCCAAATACCGCTCCTCCCAATAAATTCAAAGGAGTAGAAGGCAATAACAAAAAAGTGGCGACCACATAAGCCAACACATACAACAGCGGTGCCCACCAACCATGGGCTGTCAACCACTGAGCGATTATAGATCGATCGACATGCCCCAACCAATAAGCACCAGCCGCCGTCAGCCCTAAACAGGCCAAAGTCACCCCCAAAGCTAGCGTTTTAGTCTTTACCACCTTACTAATTATTTAGGAGAGATACTGGGTGTCGGTACAATCGGCGCTACTGTCACAGTAGGCACTGGACTAATCGGAGCAGTAGAGTTCCCACCACCAGGTGATGGAGTTGCTGGAGTGGTGACAATTAACTTGTAATTACCAACAGGTAGTCCCTCTGGCAACGACACCTCGATCGTGTAATCACCGGCCACTGGAATAGTTCCTTGCCACTGGGTGACCTTTTTGGCTTGAAAATCTACGGGCTGATTGTTAGGAGCCAAGATAGAAATCTGCAAACCGCCCTCCATACTAACGGATAGCATCTGATTTTGCTGGAGTCCCGGTAACCGATAGACCATGACCTGATTAGTTTGCAAGGTACCTTGACGGACGATCGACTGTCCAGGAGTGGCGGTGAGCTGTTCTGCGGCCAGAACTTGAGGTGATGAAGTTGGTGCAGCCACAGTGGGTATACCTGCTGTGGGCACAGAAGTTGGTTTACTGGGAGTTTTGTCACCAACCGCCGCCGGAGAAGACGTGGGCTTAGGAGGGGGAGTAGGTGTGGTAAATAGCGTCTTCATTAACACAAATGGTACCAAAGCTACTAATCCCCCAGCAATTGCCAAAATCCAAGGACTGTTCAGAATTTGGCTACGTTGACGCTGTTTAGGGGCGTAGGTTGTGTAGCGGTTGCTATTTGGGGAATTACTCCCATTACCTGTTGTTCTGTGGCCAGGAGCACTGCTGGAATCAACTAGATCTACCAACTCGGGGTTGCCACCGCCCGCTACCAAGTCGGCGACCGATCGCAGTGCTTGGGCAACTTCTTTGGCCGATTGATAACGGCTACTAGGCCGGTAGCTCATCATTCGCATTAACACTTTGGCAAACCAAGGACTAATGGTCGGTAACCACTGCTGCCACTTCCAGCTCATGGTAGATTTGTCGATCAGGCTTTCGGGTTTACGCCCGGTCATCATTACCACGGTGGTAACTGCTAGAGCATATAAGTCGCTATTGGCATAGGCTTCACCGGTTTGCAACTGTTCATTGGGGGCATAGCCTGCTTTCCCAACTGTGGTGCCCTGTTCACCCACATCACCTTCGGCTTCTAGGTTTTGCACTCCGGCTTTGACCACACCAAAATCAATCAAAATCGGTAATTTATCGCTTTCCCGGCAAATAATATTATCGGGAGAAATATCGCGATGAATAATGCCCTGGGCATGAATATTTTCTAGTACCGGCAACATGTTTTGCAAAAAACTAATCGCTTCTTGCTCAGTAAAAGTGCGGGACTCTCTAATTCTCTCTCCCAAAATTTTGGCGTAGGTCTTACCTTCTGCATATTCCTGCACCAAAAACAGCCGCTTGGCTTCTTCAAAGTTGGCGCGGAAACGGGGAATTTGGGGATGACTTATTTCGTATAAAGCTTTGGCTTCTCGCTGAAAAAGCTCACGGGCTTTGCGCAACGAATCACGACCGCGCTCATTGGGGGTAAATTCTTTGAGGACACAAGGTTCATCGAAACAAGCTGTATCCTGTGCCAGGTAGGTACGACCGAATCCGCCTTGACCGAGGACTTTGGTCACTCGATAACGCTTCTGAAGCATCGTTCCTAGAGGAATGGGTGGTTGCATAGCTGGGTCGATCGCCCTCAATAAGGGAAAAACATAACTGGAAATACACCGAGAGCTGTAGATTAATTACGCCGCACCGCTTCTTTTACCAATAAGATGCTAAAAACTAGTTTTCGCATTCAAGATTGACCGAAAAGAAGTTGCGTTTCTATTCTAGCGGTTGCGGTCATAGAATTCTCTCCAGTATCATACCCATAGATTCCACTTTAATTATTACCCGTCGCGATCAAAGCTCTCTCAACCAGTATCAGCTTGCGATACCAGAGATTTCCATGCACATTTTGCTAGTCGATGACGAACAAGAACTAACCAATCCTCTCAGCCATCTGCTGCAAAAAGAAGGCTACCAAGTGGATGTAGCTGCTGATGGCTATATGGGGGAAGCTTTGGTGATGGCTAATTGCTATGACCTGTATATCTTAGATTGGGTACTACCGGGCAAAAATGGTATTGAAATTTGCCGTACCCTGCGATCGACCGGCAATACCAAGCCAGTGCTATTTTTAACCGCTCAAGATACCCTAGACGATCGAGTTCAGGGTCTAGATGCGGGAGCTGATGACTATTTGGTGAAACCCTTTGAGCTACGCGAGCTGTTGGCCAGAATTCGGGCTTTACTGCGGCGCGGTCAGGGCAGTGAAGTACCCGATCGCAAGCTGCAAGTGGCAGATATGGCTCTGGATATCGAAAGCCAACTGGTTTATCGATCGGGCAAAACCATCGAGTTATCCGAAAAAGAGGCGCAGCTTTTGGCTTATTTGATGACCAATGCTGGTCGCTTAGTCACCCACCAGCAAATTCATGACCAACTCTGGGGTGAAAGCGATGAGGCACCTAGTAGTAACGTGCTGGCCGCGCTGATGCGGTTGCTGCGCCGGAAACTGTCGATCGAAGGTCAGCCGGAGCTAATTTATACGGTCTATGGCAAAGGCTACCAGTTTGGTAGCCCTTAAAATCAATTACTTTGGTCACTGAGCGGAGTTGAAGTGACCGAAAACAACATTTTTAACTAATTAATCGCCCGATCAATGATCCACTGCTGGATACCATTGGCCAAAACCCTCGCCAGCCGCTGCTGAGTCGCTGGTTGTGCTAGCTCAGTGACTTCTTCGGCAGCAGTCATAAAGCCTACTTCTAGTAACACTGCTGGAGCACCACTGGGACGGGCTACCGCAAAGCTTTTTTCGATGACTCCATTGTTGTTGAGAATAGGCCGTTTCCCTTCCCGCGCAAAGTAGTTCAACAGTGTCGTGGCCAAGTTTTGAGACTGGGGATGATACCAGTAAATCGAAGCACCTCTGGCTCCCACGCGACCGCTGGCCGAAGCATCGTGGTGAATGGAAATCGACATGGCTGGGGCAGTTTGGTTAATAATCGCCTGTCGATCGTCCAAAGATGGGTTTACATCAGTGCTGCGGGTCATGGTGATGATCGCCCCTTTGGTTTGTAGCTCTTGTTGAAGTAAACTAGCTAACTGCAAATTCAGCGTTTTTTCCAGATAAGTATTTTCGTTGACTTTACCCACTGCCCCAGAATCGTTTTGACCATGGCCGGGGTCTACTACGATCCGAATCCCCTTGAGGGGCTGGGCAATATTAGAGCCGATTTTGGGCGGCTGACGAAGCACCAATACCAAGCTATTGCCTGCATAGCGCATTTGGTAGCCCCACTGTTGTTTGGGCTTAAGCTGAAAATCACAGCGGATTTGGTCGGTGCCAATTTTCTGCCAGGTGGCTCGATCGATTACCGGGTTGGTAAATTTGACGGTGCCATTCCATTTTTGGCTTTTAGCCCCCTCGATCAGCATGGGATTAAGAGCACTGGTATTGTGAAAAGTCAGACTAAAAGTTCGATCGCCTTGGGCTACTTGCACTGGTACTGCGCTGCTCAGAGCAAAAACAATTTCGGTGGTTTCGGGCAAGATTTTGGCGGTAACATTATTGAACTGGGAGGTCAGTGGAGCGGTGGAGGCCATTAATTCGGATGACTCAATCCAAGCTCCATAGTCTAGCTGCGACCAAGGCACAATTTTGTTGAAGCGGTCTGGGCCATTGGCTGAAGCAACGATGCGGGCTTTGGTTCCACGGGGTAATGGGGTCAGACGTTTACAGTCATCATTCGGACCGACTCTGGCTACCCCCAAATCTTTGGTTACTTCGTATACCGGCAGGTTGGCTTTGTTGGTAATTGCTGGTGCTACTAAACCACTGGGGCAAACGCTATCGGTACTTTGAGCAACTGTTTGTGATGACCAAAACCCCATGACACAGAGGGTAGTAATAAATAGCCCCACTAGCAGTTGCCATGGTTTCCGTCTGATGGAGATCGATCGGCGCATAGAGGTCTCGAAGTAATGAATAGAGGAATATCAAGGTAGTCAGAAGCAGCCGACGTTGTTTAAACATCAACGGTTCCAAATCTTGGCATTTATTCTATATCAAGAGTTTAAAGATCGATCTGTTCAACCGGTACTTTGAGGCTGGATATAGTCAAGATTTTATTGATCTGATGGTCGATCGCCTCCGGCGGCAGCAGAGCGATCGATCTGAGCTTGGAGTTGCTGAAGCTGGGCTTGGGTGGCCTCTATCTGTCGCTGGGTTGTGGCCACCAATTCCTCAGCCCGTAGAGCTGCTTCTTGGGGAGTCGGCACCAATTCTCCAGTGATTGTCAAAAACCGGAGTTGACCATCAAGAATACTGAGATATAGATCTAGCACCTCACTCCAAAGACCCCAAGGGTGGGCTGGAATATCTTGATATTGACCACTGACTAAACGCAGGCCAACAAATTCCAAAGTTTCTGGGTCGAACCAAAAATACTCTGGAGTCCGAAAGCGATTTTGGTATAGCTCTCGTTTTGTGGTGCGGTCAGTCACTGCGGTGGATTCAGATAGTAGCTCAATAATTAGGTCGGGATACTTACCGTCTTCCTCCCAGACCACCCAAGACCTTCTAGGCTGCCGTTGGGTATTTTTGACTAAAAAGAAATCTGGTCTACGAAAGTCGCGGTTTCTAATCTGCTGGCGACTGAAATAGACGGTCAAATTAGCTCCAATAAAAAAGTCATCCCGGTCTCGCCATAGCCATTCCAGACAAGTCACCAAAATCAGTGCTTGCAGATAGTGCAGACTACTTTCCATCTCTGGCTCCTCACTACCAAGTAGGTGGCCATCAGGCATCAGATCGGTAAACTCCTGAGCCGAAATCATGGCTTTACTCCTGAACACAGATTCAGTATTGCTATTTTCGTCAAGTCTATCATTTTTACCTGACAGCAAAAACGATCGAAGCCAAGAATGAGCTTAGAGCTTAGCCACGAAATCTAAACATAAGTAAAAGCAGTACTAGTCAAACTCAAGTTGGTCGAGCCAGCCACAAAGCCAATTAGCTCGGGTTGACCAAACAGAGTGCTTTGAATTAAAGTTCCTTGCTGGGTGCCATTGTTGACCGCAGTACCAACGGATAGTGAGTAGTCTGCTGCTTTGCCCTTGAGCTGAATTACATCCCCCGCCGCAAAGCCAATAATTGCAGCATAGTCGGAGGTGCCAGTGGTGGCATTATTGCCATCGTTGTAATAGACCGCATTTACGTCACCGAGGATATATTGATCGTTCCCGGCATCACCTTGTAGAACATCATAGCTGGCCTGACCAGGAGTAGCACTCAGGGGATTAGCACCTAGTAAGATATCATTGCCCGCACCGCCAACGAGAGAGTCATTGCCGCCACCACCAATCAAAATATCGTTGCCATTGTTGCCATTGAGCCGATCATTCCCCAACAAACCTTTAATAATTTCGTTGCCGCTGCCACCATTAATGGTTTGAGCTGTGTCATTGCCATTAATAATCGGGGTGACGTTGTTCAAGGTCACATTGAAGCTGGTATCTACCGATTTACCGCTAGCAGTCCCTCTTATGGTGATTGTGGTGGTGCCAAATTCATAAGGTACATAGTTTAAGGTCAGGGTGTTGCCAGTCAGGGATGTTTTTAGCAGATTGACGTTGCTGTTGGAGACTACACTGGTGGTGATGGTGTCTTTGTCAATGTCGCTGAATACTTTGCTGAGGTCGATCGATTTGCTGCCAGGAGCATCCGCCGTGGTAGTGAGTGCCGCGATCGGTGTGGCCACAATTGGCGCTGAATCGTTGACCACCGAGATTCCCACTGTATGGCTGATATTGCTATTAAAAGTAAGTTCTAGCTTATCGCCAGTAACTTTGAAATCATCGGCACCGGTAACTCGATAGCGCTGAGTAGTCGTGATCGCCTTCATATCGGCAGTTACTTTGCCTGCTCCATTAAAGCTAAAGTTCAAATTAGTACCATCACCCGTTACCGAGACTAATTCATTACGTTGATCTAAGGAAGTGATATGGCTAACGTCATCGATCGCTGTACCCAGATTGATGGTGTAGCTGCCACCAGTTTTGGTAGTAAACACCGAATCATTATCGTAGGCGTAGTAATTAGTCACATTCTTAATTACCTTGGTACCAGCATCAATATCTAACGCAAACTTACCAATGTCAGCAGCATTAGCAATAGAAGCAGTGATCGTATCACCCACTTGATTGACAGTGAGATTGGTAGCATCAAAAGCCCGAATCCGTTTTTGGGCATCATCTAAAGTTACAAACTCGGTGCCATCGTTGTAAGCACGGGCAATAAAATTCTCAAATAGGGCTTTGGTATAACCAGGATTGGGTGATCCATCTAATAGAGTTGGGCCATTTGCTGTTACGGCATAGTCGTGCCAAGCAAATTCAATGATAGGAGTATTTCCATGCTTAGTGATTTGGGAATATTCCTGTGCCCACTGAGCTTCAGCCTGAGCCGTGGTCAGTTTTTTGAATTCGAGTAAATTAAAATCGAAGGAAGTATTAGGAGCAAAATACAAAGTATTGTTGCCCGGTTCTAAATAACCAAAAGAATTGGTATAGGCGGAACCAACTCCACTGACATATTGAAAATATTTTGCCAACTCTTTGTCTACAAATAAGCTCTCAGGATTACCCGGTGTGGCTGCGCCATTTACTGGTAATCCTAATTGTTGAGTAATTATTTGCTTAGATTGATTGAATTCAAATTCTAGCTGGGCTACAGTTAGGCTACTCACATCAAAGGGGTGAGTATACGAGTGAGTACCAATTTCATTTCCTAAATCCAACCATTTTTGGTAAATGGGTTTCATTACAGCCCAATTAGTGCTTTCACCAGCGTTGGAGTTGTTACCAATATTGATGTAGTGCGAACCCACAAAGTTGTATTTGGTTTTCCAATCTGCCAAAATATTTCCCAGTGAGGCTTCAATGGTGGGTGCAAAACTGGAAAATTTAGATTGATCTACATCATCCCGAGAGATAAAGATACTCTTGTTGCGAGTCATCTCCAGATTCACTTTGGCTTGGGTGCCATAGACAGACCAATTGATACCCTGCCAACCCAAGTTACTATCAGCAAAAATAGATTGGTCAGCAAAATGAATATTTCGACCGCCGGTTTGAGTAGCAATTACTGCATTGTATTTTTGACCATTGACAGTTTCTTCGGCCAAAATTGTCCCGGTTTGATTGAGACCACTGTAAGCAGAAAAAGATAAATTGTTAGTGTAATTTACAATCTGTTCGTTCGCTGTATAGCTGGATTCTAAGATGGGGCTAGTCGTATCTTTGATGTTCACACTCACCGCTCCACCAGTCACGGCACCTCCAGCAGTGCGATTGATATCAAATAAATTTTTGAGTCTTTGATATGGGTCGCCCGCTAAAGCTGCTCCGGTTTCATCGTTGGTCATAAAATCGCCAGCAGCGATTAGACCAACCCCATACTTATAAGATGCTTGAGTCAAAACGTTTTCGATCGAACTCACATCGGCAGATTTTACATTGGTAAAATTGGCAAAAACCAAAGAATCGTATTGCACCACTTTGCTCAGATCTTTGAGGTCAGTTTCGGTCAAAATGTCAAAATTAATCCCAGCCTGCATTGCTTGGTTCTGAGCATTGGCAAAGAGTTGATCATAAGCCTTGCGATCGAAGAACTTACTAGCCGAAGTTTCGGAATAGACAATGCCCACTTTCTTGCTCAGATCAGTCCGAGTTGCTAAGGGGATATTGCTAACAGTCAAAGGCGATCGATTGTAATCACCGGGTAAAAAGACGGTGTTGTTCACATCAGCCAAGACGTTGATACCGGCACCGGTTACTGGTAACAGAGTTTTGCTAACCCCTACTTCCCATTGCTTACCGTCGGCACTTAATTTAGAGTCCACCTTAGCCACAAAATTTTGACCTGCACCACCGGTATAAAGATAAGCATTGCCATCTGCCGCAATGTTAATGTTATATTCTGCCCCAGCACTGGTGGGTACTGTGCCAAAAATTTGGAACCCGGTGTTTTTATTTTGGTCGGTATCTAGCCAGATAGTAGTATTGGTACCAACGGCTACGGCGGAGTCGATCGCAAACACG